>JAGBFS010000266.1 GCA_017936365.1 Clostridia bacterium | reverse complement strand
CTCTATATCCTAATTGGTGTTCTCGCATATCCATTATAACAGATATTTTGAATTCTGCACTATATCGCCTGTTTTCTCTTCCTGTTTTGCCCATAAAAATATGCACCTCCAAAAGTGTCTAACTTTTGGGGTGCATATCAATATCGGGAGCTTTTTGGGCAAAAAACGGCTTGACAAAATAAAGATAATATGTTACCTTTATTAAGGTAACATATTACATATTACAACAAGTCAGGAGAGAGTGTATATGAAAAGAATAGTCGTATATACAAGCAAAACAGGATTTACGGCAAAATATGCCGGATGGATAGCGGAGAGGCTGGGGTGCGAAGCGAAAGCTTTGAAAGATGTCGATATTTCTTCACTCGAAGCTTATGATCAGGTGATTTATGGCGGCTGGATCATGGCGAGTACAGTAACGGGGTACGATAAAATAAAACCGCTGGGGCTTAAAAATCTTATCATATTTGGCGTCGGAATGACGATGAATAGTGACAGCGCAGCCGGAACAGTAGCTGAACATAATGGCGTTTCGGCTGATAGATTCTTCTACTTTGAGGGCGGCTATAACCCGAAAAAGGCCGGTTTGTTCGGCAGAATGATCATAAAGATGATAGTTGGAAGTATCAGGAAAAAGGAGGAAAAGACGCCAGAGGATATGCATATGATAGAAACGGCGTCAGGGGCAGACAGGACTAACAAAGCGGCGATAGAGCCATTGATAAAATTTGCGATTAATAGCTGAATAAAGATAAGATCCCCCTGCTTTCGCAGGGGGATTTGTAATACAGACGGTGATTTACGCATCACACAAGACCGCGCTTTTTATAAGCGGTAAGGAATAGTATAAGCGTGATAATGATGTTGGCGGCCATAATCACCATTGACTCAAGATTCAAGCTAAAATCACCTATTTTATTTATAAGGGTGCTTATTTGCTGTGAATAGAAAAAACGGGCGATTTTTTCTATGGTGCTGTTAAACATGGATAGCATCGGAAGAAAGGACAGGACGAGCATCACCGGTACGGTTATGGAGGTTGCCATCATTTGACCCGTGCTGAAAACGCCTATTGCCGCACCAAGGAAGACCGATACAAGCGTGCCGAATGCGCACAATGCCATAAATACAGCGGCGCAGCTGCCGGTATATCCGCCTGCGGCACATAATATCGCACAGCCGCCGATGCATAAAAGGAATACATATCCGCCGGTGGCAACAAGATATTGAATGGGTGAAACATTGGACATCATAAGCGAGCGGAGTGTGCCGGTTTCCTTTTCTTCGGATATGATAGCGGCGGTGCTTGTAAGCGGAGCCATACCGATATACATAACCGAGAACAGATTTACAAAAAAGTTTTCGGGCATATTATCGAGCTTTATGGTGTTCTGCATCACAAGGGTGATGAGCGGAAACATAAGGAACTGAATCAGTACGGTTTTGTTTTTAAGGGTATCTTTTATCTGTTTTAAGAATATTGCGGCAATATTGCTCATTGCTCAAGTCTCCTTCCGGTTAAAGAGGTAAAGACCGTTTCAAGGTTGGGCTCCGACGAATGTATTGATTTGATGCTGTCATTTTTCAAAAGGTCGTAAATCTTATCCGCAGACGAGCTGTTGTTTGAAAATTCGAGCTCAGAGCCATCGTTGAGTGTAACATTGATTTTTCTTTCGTGGTCGTATTTTCGGCATATCTGGGCGGGAGAGCCGTATTCGATTATAGTGCCTTCGTTTAAAAGAGCGATATTATCGCACAGTGACGAAGCCTCTGCCATGTTGTGGGTGGTGAGGAATATAGTTGCACCCCTGTCACGTTCTTCAAGTATCAGGCGGTGTATCTCGGCGGCGGTTGAGGGATCAAGACCGCTTGTCGGTTCGTCGAGAAACAGTATGGAAGGTTTGTTAAGCATAGCGCGGGCGAGAGCAAGACGGCTTTTCATACCTTTTGAAAGCTTTGAAACCGGCTGCTTTTTTGCAGCAGATAGTCCGACCTTTTCAAGAGCGATATCTATCATCGATTTATCCGCGCCAAGTATGGCTGCGAAAAGCTTGAGGTTATCGGTACACGAAAGGCGTTCGTAGAGACCAAGGTTATCGAGCATCATACCTGTTTTTTGGAGCAGCTTGCCGTCGAGTTGTGAGGAATCGGTTCCGAAAAGCTGTGAAAGGCCGTCGGACGGCTTGATCTGGCCGGTGATAATGCGGATTATAGTCGTTTTTCCGGCACCGGATGGGCCGAGCAGACCGAATATTTCACCGGGTTTTATGGAGATATCTATTCCTTTTAAAACCTCGCGTTCGCCAAAGGTATGCTTTATCTGTGAAAGCAGTACTGTGTAATCAGACATCGCTTTTTTCGTTTCCTTTCTTCAGTAATGTAAGAGCCTTTTCCATCCTTTTGTTTTCGGCCCTTTCGTTAATAAAGGAGACAGTAAAGCTTATTACAAAGCTTATGCTAAAACAGCCGATAAACATTATCCACGGCAGCGGCATGTTGACGGGGAACCAATCGAATATAATGATAAATAAAGAAATGAGAACAAGAACCGAGGATACAAGGCAAACCGTTCGCAGCGGTATTGAAAGCCTCTTGATAACGGTATCGGTAAAAAAGATAAATCGAAGAGCGACGATGAATATGCTTACAAGAAAATACTGCGCGGCTGTTGCAAGCGATATTCCGCTGCCTCCAAGAGAAAACATGGAGGAAAATTCTTTTGCGTCATCTCCGAAGAGAAAGCAGAAAATATATATTGCGGTAATGGCGATTCCAAAAATGGAAAAAACCTCACCAATGTAATCGAGTATGGTTTTTCTCTTTTCCATTTAATAAGCATTCCTTTCTAAAATGTAATAAAAGAAATCAAAGACCGAGCTTTGAACGAAGCCCGTCGGCATATTGCCTTGAAACGATTATCTGTTCGCCGTTTTCCATCGTGACCCGTATGCGGCGGTCGATATCGGTGCGCAGTGATTTTATCAGTTTGAGCTGGGCAAGACAGGATTTGCTTGCGCGGAAAAAGCCGTAATCTTCAAGCTGCTGTTCAAGCTCATAAAGCCGCAGATTGGATTCATATACATTTTCGCAGGTATAAATGAAGGTTTTGCGGTCGACCGATTCGATATATATTATTTTGCTGATATCTATGATATGGGTCGCACCGTCCTTTACGGCAGTTAACTGACGGTCAAGCATCCTCAATGTCGTGATAAGCTTTTCTATTTCGGGGGTAATCCTTTTGCATGATACGGTTATATTGGTATCTGTCAGGGTGTTGTCGATGTTGATTTCTATCTTCAAGAGGCATCCTCCTTTCGACGCAAATAATAACATAGCGGTCATTTTTAATCAATATCCTTCGGCGCGTCCTGCCGTTTTTATTACATGAAATGCCGCCTTTGACAAATAACGGCTTATGTAATAAAATATAATAAGGCAAGTGTTGACAGGAGGGTTTGATAATGTCCGACAAAAAAAGAAAATCAGTTCGTCTGCCTTCAAAAGGGCTATATTCCGTGGCACTTTCGGTGCTGGGGCCGCGTGCAAGACGCAGATTGAAGGCAAATATTGATAAAAGTGCAATAAAGGATATAAAGCCGCCTTATGTCGTGCTTTCAAATCATTGCAGCGTTAACGACTGGTATATTGTCGGTGCGGCGATATATCCGGAACGTATAAATGTCGTTATCACGCGGCATTTTTATTCCAATCCTGTGCTCATGCCGCTGCTGTGGCGGATAGGCGCTATCCCGAAGGATCAGTTTTCGCCCGATGTCGGAACCATCAAGGATATTCTTGCTGTGGCAAAGATGGGCGGAAATGTGATGCTTTTCCCGGAGGGACGTACCACGCCCCACGGTAGGCTGGAAACAATAGAAAAATCCACGGTCAAGCTGCTTCGCAAGCTGAAGATGCCGGTAATATATATCCGAATGGACGGAGCGTATCTTACCCGTCCGAAATGGAGCGGCCGTGATAGATTGGGAAGAATCGATGTTGCGGTAAAGCTTATGTTTACTCCGGAAGAGCTCAAAGCGATGAGCGATGATGAGGCATACGAAAAGATGCTTTCGCTGCTTTCCACCGATGATTTTGCGTGGCAGAAGAAAAATCATGTAAAATTCAAGGGGAAAAAGTTTGCCGAAGGACTTGAGAATCTGCTTTATGCATGTCCGAAATGCGGTGAGCTGCTTACCACAGAAACGAATGGCGATACAATTAAATGTTCGGCGTGCGGCAACGGTGCAAAGCTCAATAACTACTATGAATTTGAAAAGCTCAATGAGGATTGTGTAATACCGGAAAATATCGCCGACTGGTTCGAGCTTTTGAAAGAAAAGGAAAGACAGCGTATTGCAGCCGATGAGAATTTTGAAATGCGCAGTCATGTTATTTTGCGCCGCCCGTACAGAAAAAAGACCGAGTGGCTGTCCCCCGTGGGTGAGGGTGAGTTGGTGCTTGATCGGGAGGGGCTAAAATATACCGGTACGCAGGACGGAGAGGATTTTGAATTGTGCGTGCCGATAGCGGCTTTGCCGGCGCTTGCGTTCGGATGCGGTAAGCATATAACTCTTTATTATGAGGGCGAGTATTATTCGCTTGTGCCGGACAATGCGCAGGAGTGTGTAAGATGGTCGGTGGTCGAGGAGATACTCCATACTTTAAATTCACAGGAAAAAGAGGAATAGAATGAATATACAGATTTTTGTCAAGTCAAAAAGCTTTGACTGTAAAAAGGCAGAACGCTTTTTTAAAGAGAGAGGAATAAAATATCAGCGCATAGACCTTGAGGACAAGGGTATGAGCAAGGGCGAATATACAAGTGTTAAAGCGGCGGTCGGCGGCGACTTTCATAAGCTGATCGACACCAAATGCAAGCTTTACGATAAGCTTTTTATTGCCCATCTTGCATATCCAAGCCAGATAGAAGAGAAGCTCATAGAAAATCCGGGGCTGTTTGCTGCGCCGATCGTAAGAAACGGCAGAGCGGCAACGGTTGGAGTGGATGAGCGCACATGGAAAAAGTGGATAGATGAAGATGGCAAATAAGCTTATTATACGCCGAATGGACGCTGTGACAAGGCAGGACGCAGAGATTGCGGCGGCTTTGGCTACATACATGTATGTCATAACAAGGATAGCCGCGCCTGACGGCATGAAGCTTGGCGAAATCATCAGGTCGGTGGATGCGGGAGAAGACAAGGTCAAAAAATCCGCGGCGTATATCGCTTTCAGAAGTGTTGTGCTGAAATATCCCGATCTTATGATGAATCTGGTTCTTTATAAGCAGAGCCATATTATGGAAGGCGAGATGAAAAATGCGCGGGCGGCGGCTTTCACAGCGGCAGGACGGGCATATGTTGCATATCGCGGTACATACGACCTCGAATGGACCGACAATGGAATAGGCCTTTTTGAACGCTCGACAAGGCTGCAGCGGCTTGCGGCGGATTATTTTGACAGGGTGGCGCAGGAGCTCTCATTTAATGATGGTATGCGCATAACCGTATGCGGCCATTCAAAGGGCGGAAACAAGGCGCAGTTTGTCACCCTTGGTTCGCAGTATGCGAATTTAATAGACCGATGCTGGTCCTTTGACGGACAGGGATTTTCTCCCGAAGCGATAAAGTATTATAAAAAGAGTCTGGGCAGCGCGGAATATCATAAACGTATAGCAAAGATGGTTTCTGTGTGCGGTGAAAATGATTATGTAAACCCGCTTGGCGTTAAGATAATACCGTCGGGCAATACATATTATCTTTCAACGCCCGAAGCAGCCCTTGAAAGATTCCTTTCAAATCATATTATGGAGAATCTTTGGGAAAAGGGTGAAGACGGATATACAGGTTCACTTAATTCGGAAACGGCCAGCGCAAGTCTTTGCAGATTTTCCAGAAAATTATCAAAATCGATAATGCGTTTACCGGTGGATGAGCGTCAGGGTGTGGCGCTTACGGTAACGCAGCTTATAGAAAATATCGACGGTGAAAAGGTGTCGAAGGAGGAGAGTAAGTCGACAAAGGAAATGGTAAATGCCATGACCAAAGCTGTACCGGGGGTGTTTTCCACGGCCTTTCTGACGGTTGAGGGACGCAGGCTGATCCTTGGCTATGCCGACGTTTTTGCTGATGCAAAAAACAGACAAAAGGGCATGAAAAAGAAAGATAAAGGCTTTTGGCAAAAGGTTCTTTTGTGGCTTCGCAATGCGGGCATACATTTTGTTCTCTCCATAATTTCGCTTATACTTGCCGTACCGGTGGCGATAGTTTGGGGTGTAGGAGCGATAAGACGGTGGATCGGCTCGTTTGATAAAAGCAAAGCACTGAAAGAGGAATCGGTAAACTGACAGGAGCAAAAATGTATTTTAGGCGAACGTAAATATGCAAAAGACAAAACCCAAGGTGTAAATACGCCTTGGGTTTTATCTTTTGGGCATAATGATAGACCTAAAAGATGATTTTTGATGTAATTTATCACAAGTAAATTTGCATAAAGTTATTTGAAAATTGTGAAAAATATGGTATAATAGCATTGATATTATAATTGGGTTATTATTTTGAAATTTAATGTTTGTAAAGAGAAAAATACATAATCCGCAATGCTGGAAAGGATCACAATATGGATATCAATGAAATTCTTGCGAGGGTCGACCATACGATTCTTGCACAGACTGCCGGATGGCAGCAGGTTCGTGATATATGTGACGACGGTATTAAATATAAAACGGCGTCGGTCTGTATACCGTCATGTTATGTAAAGCAGGCCAAGGAATATGTCGGTGACAGACTCGCGATATGTACGGTTATCGGATTCCCTAACGGGTATTCCACAACGGCGGCAAAATGCTTTGAAGCCGGCGATGCCGCCGACAACGGTGCCGATGAAATTGATATGGTTATAAATATCGGTTGGGTAAAAGACGGAAGATATGACCTTGTGCTTGATGAAATAAAGCAGATTAAGGCTGCGTGCAAAGGTAAGCTGCTTAAGGTTATTATCGAGACATGTCTTTTAACCGACGAGGAAAAGATTGAAATGTGCCGCGTAGTGTCCGAATCGGGAGCCGAATATATAAAAACGTCGACCGGCTTTTCTACAGCGGGAGCAACGCGCGAGGATGTTGCGCTGTTTAAAAAATATTGCGCTCCGGGGCTTAAAATCAAGGCGGCGGGAGGAATATCATCAATCGAGGATGCAAATGATTTTATCTCGCTGGGTGCCGATCGGCTTGGAACAAGCAGGATAGTGAAAATAATCAAGGAAAATGAAAAATAACCAATTGAAAGGAAGTAAAGATTATGGCATTATATCCCACCCCTCATATAAAAGCAGTACCCGATGATTTTGCAAAGACCGTACTGATGCCGGGCGATCCGCTTCGTTCAAAATTTATTGCCGAAACATTCCTTAATGATGCAAAGCTTATAAATAATGTAAGAGGAATACAGGGATATACAGGAACCTATGACGGAGTAAAGGTTTCCGTTATGGCAAGCGGTATGGGTATGCCGTCCATGGGTATATACAGCTATGAGCTGTTTAATTTCTTTGGTGTTGAAAATATAATGCGTATCGGTTCTGCCGGTGCGATGCAGAATGGCATAAAGGTGCGCGACATAGTTATGGGACAGGGCGCATGCACCGATTCGCGATATGTGCATCAATACGCGCTCCCCGGCGATTTTGCTCCGATAGCAAGCTATAAAATGCTCAGCACTTGTGTTTCCGCAGCGCAGGAAATGGGACTTGACTATCATGTGGGCAACATCGTATCCTCCGATTGCTTCTACGGGGATCAGGAGGGGCTTCCGGAACGTGAAACGACGCTTGCAAAATGGTCAAAAATGGGCGTAATGGCGGTTGAGATGGAGGCCGCGGCGCTTTATATGAATGCCGCAAGAGCTGGAAAGAACGCGCTTGCAATATGCACAATCTCAGATCATCTGATAACAGGCGAGGCACTTGACGCCGAAGCGCGTCAGAATTCGTTTACGCAAATGATGGAGCTTGCGCTGAAAACAGCTATAGCCCTTTAACAAAAGGATCTTAAATTATGAAAAAACGTGTATTTCTTGTTGTGCTTGACAGCGTTGGCATAGGCGAGCTGCCCGATGCGGCTGATTTTGGCGATGCCGGCGCAAACACGATGAAAAGCATAAGCAAAAGCAGTAATTTTGATATTCCAAATCTTATTTCGCTGGGATTGGGTAATATAGACGGGATCGACTATCTGCCCAAATCTGACAGCCCTAAGGCGGCTTTTGGACGGCTTGGGGAGGTTTCGATAGGTAAGGATACGACGATAGGCCATTGGGAAATAGCCGGACTTATATCCGAATCTCCTCTCCCAACCTATCCCGAGGGCTTTCCCGATGATATTCTGGAGGAGTTTTCGCGTCAGACGGGAAGAGGCTGGCTGTGCAACAAGCCCTATTCCGGAACAGAGGTTATAAAGGATTACGGACGCGAACATCTGGAAACAGGCAAGCTGATTGTATACACATCGGCCGACAGCGTTTTTCAGATTGCCGCGCACGAATCGCTTATACCGCCCGAGGAGCTGTATGATTATTGCCGTAAGGCAAGGGCTATACTGAAAGGAAAACACGCAGTCGGAAGGGTAATAGCACGTCCCTTTGTCGGGGAATATCCCAATTATACAAGAACCTCAAACCGTCACGATTTTTCGGTTGAACCGACGGGAAGGACTCTGCTTGACATTCTTAAGGATGCAGACAGGGATGTCATAGGTGTAGGCAAGATTTATGATGTTTTTGCCGGACGCGGCATAACGGAAAAGATATTGACCGGCGCAAATGATATCGGGATGAAAACATCTCTTGAGCTTGCAAACAGAGACTTTGACGGACTGTGCTTTATAAATCTCGTGGATTTTGACATGGTTTACGGACACAGGAATGATGTGGACGGTTATGCAAAAGCCCTTTCCGAATTTGATGCATGGCTGCCGCAGTTTCTCGGTAAGCTGCGCGATGACGATATCGTTATGATAACAGCCGATCATGGATGTGATCCGGGTAATGTCAGCACCGACCATTCGAGGGAATATATTCCTCTTTTGGTTTATGGAAAAAATATAAAGAACACAAACCTCGGCACGCGCAAGAGCTTTTCCGATATAGCCGCAACCATCGCGGATATACTGGGAGCAGATTATGACGCTGCCGGTGTAAGCTTTGCGGACGATATATTATTACAAAAAGATGATAATAATGAAATGACGCAGCAGCTTATTTGCGCAGCAAAAGAAGCGATGAAGGCGGCGTATGCACCCTATTCGGGGTACAAGGTTGGTGCTGCACTTTTGACAAAGTCAGGCAGAATATATACCGGCTGCAATATAGAAAATGCGGCTTTTTCTCCGACCAACTGCGCTGAACGTACGGCGTTTTTTAAAGCTGTGAGCGAGGGTGAACGGGATTTTGAGGCTATTGCGGTTTGCGGAGGAAAGGATGGTATTATCAGCGGATATTTTCCGCCGTGCGGAATGTGCCGTCAGGTAATGCGCGAATTTTGCGCCGATGATTTTAAAATACATCTTATCGGGGCACAGGGAGATTACAAGACCCTGACTCTGGAACAGCTGCTTCCGTACAGCTTTTCTCAAAAGGAAATAGAAAACTGATTTTTGAATTAATCATTTATAATATCGGAGGACCGATATGAGGATATATGATATAATTGATAAAAAGAGAAAAGGCAAAACTTTGACAGATAAAGAGATAAATTTCTTTGTACAGGGGTATACAAATGGCGAAATAGCCGATTATCAGGCGTCTGCGCTTGCCATGGCTATATGCTGCAACGGCATGGAAAAGAGCGAGATAGTCGCGCTTACCCTTGCAATGCGTGATTCGGGTGATACGGTCGATCTTTCGCGTTTCGGCAATCTGTCGGCGGATAAGCACAGTACCGGCGGTGTGGGTGATAAGACATCGCTGATTATTGCGCCTATTGTTGCGTCACAGGGCGGAAAGCTTGCAAAGATGTCGGGAAGAGGTCTTGGCCATACCGGCGGCACGATCGATAAGCTTGAATCGATAAAAGGGTTCAGAACTACCCTTACCGCCGATGAATTTATGGATCAGACCGAAAAGGTCGGAATGGCGATCATGGGGCAGAGCGGAAACCTTGCGCCTGCCGATAAAAAGCTGTATGCTCTTCGCGATGTTACAGCAACGGTCGAAAGTATTCCGCTTATTGCGTCCAGTATAATGAGCAAAAAGCTTGCCGCAGGGGCACATTCGATAGTTCTTGACGTTAAGACGGGCAGCGGAGCTTTTATGAAAACGGTCGATGACGCAAGAGCGCTTGCACGTCAGATGGTGGATATCGGCAAAGCCGCAGGAAGAAATGTGGCGGCGCTGATAACCGATATGGACGCTCCGCTCGGCTATGCGATAGGTAATGCGCTCGAGGTAGCCGAGGCGGTAGAGGTGCTTCGCGGTAAAGGGTGCCGATCGCTGCGCGAAATTTGCATTGCGCTGTCGGCGAAGCTTTTGGAGCTGTGTATTGGTTTATCGTCCGATGAAAGCCGTGCCCGTGCAGTTGATGCCATAGATTCCGGTAAGGCTTTGGAGTGTTTCAGAAGCTGGATCGAAGCGCAGGGTGGTGACAGCGCGTTTATTGATGATCTGTCGCTGCTGCCGCAGGCAAAGGTGGCGTACGAGGTAAAAGCACCCAAAGCGGGATATATAGGTGCCATGGATGCCCAGAAGATAGGTTCGGTCTGCGTAATGCTTGGTGCCGGCAGGAAAAAGAAGGACGATGAGATAGATCATAGTGCGGGTATCGTGCTGAATGCAAGACGCGGCGATCGCGTTGATGCCGGCGATACGGTGGCGGTGCTGTATACGAGCAGTAATGTGTTGGCACGTGAAGCAGAAGAAATGTTTCTTTCGGCGGTTGAGATAACCGATTCGGCGGCAGATGAACGTCCGCTTATATTTGATATTGTAGAGTAAAGACAGTTCGCTTCGGCGGAAAGGGATGCTTTTTTGATGAAAAAAAGACTCAACGTTGGACTTATAATCAACGATCTTGAGGATGATTTTGCTGTTGCAGTTACCAAGGGTGCGCATCTTGCTGCGGTTGATGCAGATGTGAATCTTGCGATATTTGCAGGCCGTTTTAAGAGTGCAAAGGAAAAGCAGGCGCTTGATTGGTTCAGCCAGCAGTACAATTCAATATATTCTTATCCGTGCAGGGAAAATCTTGATCTGCTGATCGTTTCCCTTGGTACGATCTTCCATTTTTTTGATGAGCAGGTAATAAAGGAATTCTTTGAAAAATATGAAGGAATCCCCATTGTTACCATTGCCATTGAATATCCGGGAAAAAGCTGTGTCATGTTCGACCAATCGCCCGGTCTGGAAGCGGTGATGGAGCATCTGATATGCGATCACGGGTGCAGAAATATCGGTTTTGTTGCAGGTCCTTTGGATAATGCCGATTCCAATAAAAGAATAGAAACCTATAAATCCATGCTTGAAAAGCACAATATTTACGTTTGTGATGAAAATATTGTGCATGGCGATTTTTCGGAATACGGATATGAGCCGATAGACCGATTCATTGATGAGTTCGGCAAAAAGCTTGATGCTGTATGCTGTGCCAATGATACCATGGCTTCTCTTGTTATGCGGGCGCTTGTACGCAATGGACTTACTCCCGGCAAGGATGTTGCCGTAACGGGATATGATAATTCTATCGAGGCGGCGGCAAGCGAGCCTCCGCTGACAACCGTTTCGGCAAGTGCTACCACGCTGGGGTACAAAGCGGTATTTGAAGCTATTCGGCTTTTGGAAACGGGTGAGGTACGCACTGTCAAGCTTAATTCAAAGGCCGTGATAAGGGAATCATGCGGATGCTCGTTTTCACCGCTTGGCCGGGAAAGCGATCAGATGCGCATAAAATGTCATTTTGAAGATAAGATTGACAGATGGTTTGAATCGGGCGGCAAATCGGATGAGAATATCGTGCTTCTGAAGATATTCCGAAAAGATGTTTACGATATGCTTTGGGCGATGAAGTCGGTTGCAGAAGGCGTAAGTGAGGATGGTATTGAGTGTGCAGAGACTGTTTTCAAAACTGCGCTTTTACCGCAATCCGATGATGCGGAGTCGATAGCGGAACTGCGTGATTTTATCGGGGCTTTATGCCGGTCTGCTGTCAGATATTCGGAAAATAACGAGTGCAAAAGTAATATTTACAATTTGGAGCTGCGTTTTCTCAACAGCATAAACGATGCAATGGCAGCGCTGAATTATGAGGTAGTAAGTGCGCTGCGCAAAAATGCTATATTCCTGACAAATATTGTATCGGTCAGCAGCGATGACTTTGTGGAAAAATATGCCAGAATGCTGATGCAGATAGAAAAGCTTGGTATCAGCAGGAGTTGTTTTTATCTGCTTGATACACCACAGAAGATCGTTGATCCTTTCAAGGAGTCGGTCTTTGAACAGTTTTCGCTCCGAGCGTATAATACCGGAAAAGACTATTATGCCCTTCCGGCGGGCGAAATCGTGATAAAAAGAAGCGGACTTCTTTCGAATCCTTTTATTTCCGGTGATAAAAGAATGACACTTTCTCTGTCGCCGCTGTTTTCAACGCATGAGCATTATGGCTTGCTTGTATGCGAGCTGCCGCCGAAACAGTTTTCATACATACAGGCGGTTTCGCGTCAGGTCAGTACCGTGCTTGAAACGGATAGCCTTCTGCTCCAGATAAATTATCAGCTTGATGAGGAGCAGGCGAGGAACAAGGTGCTTAAGAATATCGCAACCCGTGATGAGCTTACCGGAGTATATAATCGGCGCGGTTTCTTTGAAGTTATGGAAAGAATAGTGCGCCATTCGGAAAATATTGGCAGGAGAGCCGTTTTAATGTTTACCGATGTTGATAATCTTAAAGTTATAAACGATCAGTATTCACATGAAGAAGGCGACGTTGCAATAAGATTAGTGGCTGATGCGCTTAAGGAGAGCTTTGAAACAGGAAGCATTGTCGGAAGGCTTGGCGGTGATGAGTTTCTGTCGTTTATGACTGTCGGTGAAGACCAGTCTGCGTCCGGCATCTATGCAACCTTTAAAAACAAGCTGAGCCGCATGAGCGATGAACTTGATAAACCATATCGTGTATCGGCAAGCGTGGGAATTGTCGAATTCTGCTGCGGTGAAGATGTTGATATCAGTTCTGTTATAGATTCTGCGGACAAATTGCTCTATATCGATAAGCAGAAAAAGCAGAGCGTTTCCGGTATATAATTGCTTTTTTATTGACATAACGGTCATCAAAGAGTATATTATTGATTAAATAATCTAAAATGGCGTGATTGAACGCAAGAAAGGATTGAAAGTACACAATGTTGTCAGAAAGCTGTGTAAAGCTCGGCACCAGCCGTTCGGTTATAAGGGAGTTGTTTGAATTCGGAAAACAGAGAGCGGCGATAGTCGGTGCGGATAATGTCTTTGATTTTTCAATAGGAAATCCGAGTGTTGCTCCGCCAAAGGAAGTAAACGAAACTGCTGTTGATATTCTTAACAATTCCGATCCGGTGGCTATCCATGGTTATACAAGCGCCAACGGTGATATAGCTGTCAGACAGGCGCTGGCCGAAAGCGTGAACAAGCGCTTTGCTTCAAATTATACAGCGGATAATTTTTACATATCCACCGGTGCGGCTGGCGCACTTTGCAGCGCGATAAAGGGTCTTTGCTGTCTGGGCGATGAGTTTGTTGTATTTGCCCCGTATTTTCCCGAATACAAGGTATTTATCGAAGCAATGGGCGGTAAGATGGCACTTGTTCCGGCAGATATTGATACCTTCCAGATTAATTTTGACGCCTTTGTTTCAACAATAAACGATAAAACGAAAGCTGTCATAATCAACTCGCCGAACAATCCTTCCGGCGCGGTTTATTCAAGGGAAACAATTAAGCAGCTTGCCGATATATTGAGAGATAAATCAAATGAATACGGCCAGCCGATATATCTGATAACCGATGAGCCCTATCGTGAGATAGCCTATAACGGTGTTGAGATACCGTGGGTTCCCGATTTTTATGATTATACAATAGTCTGCTATTCGTACAGCAAATCGCTTTCGCTTCCCGGCGAAAGAATCGGATATGTTCTTGTTCCCGACAGCTGCAATAAAGAGGAGCCGGTTTATGCGGCCGTGACCGGTGCGGCAAGAGCCATAGGTCATGTAAATGCGCCCAGCCTGTTCCAGCGCGTGTGTGCAAGATGTGCCGACATGACGGCTGATATCTCAATTTACGAAACCAACCGCAACATCCTTCTGGAAGGTCTTCGCAGCTTCGGTTATCATTGCGTTGAGCCGGGCGGAACCTTCTATTTGTTCCCGAGAACGCTTGAAGCGGACGATATCGCCTTCTGCGAAAGGGCAAAGCAGTATGATCTGCTGATCGTACCGGGTGTAGGATTTGGCTGCCCCGGCCATACGCGCATTTCTTATTGCGTACCGACCGAAAGAATCGAAAGAGCACTTCCCGTGTTCAAAAAGCTTGCTGAAAGCTACAGGTAAATCCCTAAAAGCCACAATCTGTATCTTTATACGGATTGCGGCTTTTTGCAATTTTTATGCAACCTTTTTTATCTGTTCTGGGTATTATTAAGTGAAGGAGGGATTATGGAGATATGGGATGTGAAGAACGCACGGCGGCAGTCGAGCGCTGGGGAGGCATGGTGTGGAAACTTGCTTTGGCGCGAACGGCAAATATCGATGATGCACAGGATATTTTCCAGGAAGTGTTTCTGCGCTATTTCCGTAACGAGCATAAGCTTGCGGATGATGAGCATACAAAGGCGTGGCTTATACGCTGTACGATAAACCGAGCCAAAAGCCGTATGTCATCCCTTATGAAGAATAAGGCCCTCCCATTGGAAACGGCGGAGCGTATTGGTGTAGAGGATGATTACAGGGAGGTATATTGCTCGGTGCTTGCGCTCCCGATAAAATACCGCACTGTAGTACATTTGTATTATTATGAACAAATGAGTATAGAGCAGATCGCCGCCGCAACAAATTGTGCGCAGGGTACTGTAAAAGCACAGCTCAGCCGTGCGAGAGCTATGCTTAAGAAATCGCTGAAAGGAGAGATCGGTTTATGAACAGATATAAGGAAGCAAATGACAGACTTGTTGTGCCGAAAGAGCTGACGGATAAGCTTGCCGAAGCAAAAACAGACAAGAGATATGTATGGATCGTTTCAATGGCGGCTGTTTTGATCCTGTTTTTTACTTTGACCGGCGTGATTTTTTCGATGAAGGACGGAGACGATTATATGAATGAAAAACTGGCTGATGCTCAGAATATGAATACAACGCAAAATACGGGCGCGTTACCAACTATATTAGCGCCGGAAGCTGTCCAGACGTCGCAGTATGCCCTGATAAAGGCGGTCTATCCGCAGATGTCGCCCTATCCCGACCATTTGAAATATACGGATGAAAGTACAGGAATGTTTGATGGCGAAGGCTTTGAAGCGGCGTACGATGCATGGAAAGATGACCGCCGGGCGCAAGCATCCCAGCTTGAGGGATATGATCAAGGACTTGAAGGCTTTTATGAAAAGACGGCGCGGCAGTTTCTGACGGGGGCGCAAAGCGATAATTTAATTTATTCACCGCTTAATGTTTATATGGCTCTTGCGATGCTGGCGGAAACGACCGATGGTGAAAGCCGGGCACAGATACTTGAACTGTTGGGCGCGGAGGATATCGGGCAGCTTCGTATGCAGGCAAAGGCGCTGTGGAACGCCAATTACTCAAATGACGGACTTAATCAGAGCGTCCTTGCCTCTTCGCTGTGGCTCAATGAGGATATTGAGTTTAATGAGGATACAATTAAAACGATAGCCGATAACTACTATTCTTCCGCATATCAAGGCGTGATGGGTTCGAGTGAGCTTGATGAAGCATTAAGGACATGGCTAAACGAGCAGACCGGCGGACTTTTGAAAGATGAGGTTGCCGGTGTCGAACTTGATAGGGAATCGGTGCTTGCGATGGCAACAACCGTTTATTTTCAGGCAAGATGGTCAGCGGAGTTCAATAAGAATAATAATACACAAAATGTTTTTCGTGCGCCGGACGGTGATATAAATTGCACGTTTATGAATCAGAGTTTGGCCAGAGATTATTATTGGGGTGATAGTTTCTCGGCCGTTTGTCAGAATTTTACCGAAAGCGGCGAGATGTGGCTGATTCTTCCCGATGAAGGAACGTCCGTAGATGAGCTGCTGGCGAATGATAGTGTATTTGATCTTTTGGATAAGCAGGACAATTGGGAAGATAAAAAATTCCTTACCGTAAATCTGTCGGTTCCGAAATTTGATGCCAGCTCGAAGATAGATCTTTCCGATGGTCTTAAGAAGATGGGCGTAACCGATGTGTTTGATGATACCCGGTCTGATTTTTCGCCTCTTACAAGTCAGGTGGATGGGGTCTATCTGTCAAAGGTCGACCATGCGGCAAGGGTCACGATTGATGAGGAGGGATGCACAGCAGCGGCCTATACGGTTATGGCGCTTTGCGGTGCAGCTATGCCACCCCAGGAAGAGGTCGATTTTGTGCTTGACCGTCCCTTTGTTTTTGCAATAACGGGGCAGGGGGATTCTCTTATGTTTATGGGTGTGGTGAATAAGGCTGAATAAATGTATTTGCACATGTTTGAAGATTTGCAATTATGTTTAATTGCCGCCGCAAAGAAAAAAGGTGACGGCATAATAAAAAGTCCGAAGGATAAAACCTTCGGACCTTTTTGTTTTGATTAGAATCGGCCTCCGCCGCCATTGCTTCCGCCGGAAGAAGAGCGTGAACCTCCGGAGCCGTCGGAACTGCTTGAACGGGAGGATTTGCTTACTCTGCTGTAGAGGAAAACATCATTTGAATTATGAAGATTCATGCTGTTTTCTCTTACATAACCTTTTGCGGTGGATTTGCTTGTTACGGTGGAAAGCTTACGCTTTGCGCCGCTCATATATGCAAAGGAACCGCCTGTGCCGGCAAGCAGAGAGCAGGGAACCATAAAACCGCTTACGCCATTATCTTCGCCGCTGCGGGAGGAGCTGTAGTAGCTGTTGCAGCAATCGGCATAGACGCTGATTGCGCCGGCATAATCTCCATCAGAAAGATAGGGGAGAATTTCATCCTTTACTTCATTGTTGATCCTATCCTGAGTTACAACGTCGATTGCATCACCGTACGGCTCAATCCAGTAGGAGTTTATTTCGCCAAGAGTAATAAGGAAGAGCACGGAGTCTTCTTCCAGCTCCATCCAATAATAATAATCGTTGATAATATATCCGGCATCGTATCCGTCGACAGCGTCAGCGATTACCGCTTCGATGTCAACATTATGAGTCATCGATATCTCATCAAGCTTTGCGTTCAGCGTGGTGAGCTGGTACTCATCAAGGGTGCCGAGAGTTGTGACGTCGTGAACTCTCTGCTTGGAAATTGCGTTTCCCGAAGCATCGCCCGAGGCTGAAAGATCAGATGCGAATACGGGCAGGACAAACATGAAGCAGATGGCAATAAGGAAAATTACTGCTAGAATTCTTTTTTTCATTTTATCTCACCCTCCCTCTAACAAGAAAACAGGACGGCGAACAGCATAATAGCTGCTGCGACAATTGCTGCGATTATGGCAAACCAGATCCAGTATTTCTTCTTATCCATCGGGAGGTTGCCGACAAATTTGCCGGTCTGTCCGTTCATTGCGAAGGTGAATTTCTGATCCTGCCATGTAGTGTTCAGCATCCAGACGGGGTAAAGCGCATATTTTGCCTTTGAGTTGGAAAGCTGAATGCTGCTGTTCTGAGCCACAACGCCGCCGAATTCGGATGTAGTTGCATAGAATGCCTCTTCAACTGATTTTTTAATTCTCTCGTTTGCGCGTTCTATGCTCTGTTCGGAATTGACGTCGTACTTGTCAGCGAGATAACCGGCAAGATATGCGGTCTGGAAATCGACAGCTTCGGAAAAATCATAAGGTTCAAGCGATTCCATCAGTTCATCCGCCATTTTTGTGGAACCGTCAACAGGTACATTGTTAAAACCTATAACGCCCGAACGGTAAAGTGCATAGTAGCTTGTTTCCGTGTAATTGTAATTACTGTCGCTCCAGCGGCGTACCTTTGTGCCTCTGTACTCGATATCGACATCGGCATCGGCATCGAAGAGCCAGAAAGGTACATATACGCCTTTTATCTCGTCTATTTTGTTTTCCGACTTGAACTGCTTCGGCAGCAGCCATTTATCCTTGAGATAATTGGAAAGCCCTTCTTTTGCCTGTTCCTTATTAAGCTTAAAGGGGATAACGTAATCGGGACGCAGGTCACCGGAAAACTGCCCGGTCATGACGATCGGGTTGTCGCAGTAGGGACAGCTTGTTGCGGCGGTGGTGGCGTCACCGATTATCTCGCCGCCGCAGGATTTGCAGACATAAACCAACATTCCGTCGGTTTCGCCGTCCTTCCATTCGCCGCCGGGCTGGATATCCCAATCCATTTTATCCTCTTTTGGAGCTTCGACCGGCTGGTTCAGGACACTTACGTCAAACTCCGAATCGCAGTAAGGGCACTTCATCTTTTGCAGTGATGCGGAAAATTCGACCGCACCGCCGCAGCATGGGCATTTATATTCAAGAAGGTCTGACATATATATACTCCAATCTATAATATGGTTTAATCAGATGGGGTTATTTTATGTCCTCATCGTTGAACGGATCACCGCATTCGGGGCAGAATTTCGGAGGAGCTGCGGGATCTTCCGGCTCCCAACCGCACTTGTCACAGCGATAGAGCGGTACACCGGCAGGCTTTTTGGCGCCGCATTCAGCACAGAACTTACCCTTGTTCACTGCGCCGCAGGAACAGGTCCATCCGTCAGCAGCGGGCTTCTGTGCGCCGCATTCGGGGCAGAATTTGCCCGAAGCGATATTTCCGCAGGAGCATTTCCATCCGTCGGCTGCGGGAGCAGGAGCAGCTGCAGGAGCGGCGGCCGGAGCAGGAGCGGCTGCTTGTTGCTGCTGACCCATCTGATAAAGGTTCTGTGCGTTGACGCCGCCGGCGTTCATTGCCATGCCCATTCCCATAAATCCGGTCATAGCACCGCCGGAATTGGAAGCGGCGGCCTTCATTGCATCGGCCTGTGCGCCAACAAGTGTGGCAGCAGCCATGTTGGGATCGCGCATCATAGCCATACGCTGTGCCTGCTTGATCATTTCCGCATCCTCTTCCGGAAGAGTGATCGGGTTAAGGGCGATGGAAACGACCTCAAGGCCGCGAAGCTCGGACCATTTCTTGGTAAGTGCTTCGTTCATAGCGGCGGCAAGCTCTTCGGCATGGCCGGGGAGCGCGCTGGGACGAACCTGAAGCTCGGATATTTTTGCGAATGCCGGCTGAAGTGCGGAAACGAACTCGGTCTTGAGCTGACCTTCGATTTCGTCCCTTGTATATACACTCTGTACGTTGCCGCATACGTTTGTGTAGAAAAGAAGAGGGTTGGCTATTTTGTAGGAATAAACGCCGCTGCAGCGAACGGAAACGTCGACATCAAGACCGATGTTTCTGTCAACCACGCGGAAAGGTATAGGATTGGGGGTACCGAATTTATTATCGATAAGCTCCTTGATATTGAAATAATAGACACGCTGATCCTTACCGGTGTCACCGCCATAGGCGATACGTCTGCCGATAATCTTGAATGTGTCGATTATGGACTTGCCGAGCTTGCCGGAAAAGATGCTGGGCTCGGTAGATGTGTCGTATGTATATTCGCCGGGCTCGGCGCAGACTTCAACGATCTTGCCCTGCTCGACGATAATCATACACTGACCGTCTGCAACAGCGATTCCCGATCCGTTGGAAATTATGTTGTCGTTTCCTTTGGTATTGGAGGAACGCGATGTGATCTGCTTCTGACCCTTTGTAACGAGTACGTTCTTGTCCAACGCCTCACAATAGAAAAATTCCTTCCACTGGTCAGCCAGAGTGCCGCCTACGGCACCGACTAATGCTTTAATAAGTCCCATAATAATCTCCTTTGCTTAATTGATAAAATAACATCGCCGGATTAAATTATAGCATAATATTGCATATTTTAGAATAGTAAAATAATGTTTTAATGTAAAAAAATTAAGAATTCATGCCGAAGAAAAATATCGCAGGTCGAAGAAAATAGAAAAAAGCCTCCGAACAAAGCGTTTTACCGTGTTCGGAGGCTTGAAAAACGTTGCCGAATGTTAATTGCAAAGCTTAATCCATCCAGAAGCTTTCAAGGACGGAAGAGTCGCCTTTATAAAGCTTGCCATCGTAGACATAACCGTAGAATGTGGATTCGTAATTGCCGTCAAGCAGACGGGAATTGTTATAATATTCGCCATCGGTTCTTGTAAGGCTTGCACTGAGCTTTCCGGTGAATTCACATTCTGCACCGCCGTCGCTGTCGGGTGCGGTATAATCTATGGTGAGGGTTCGATTGGATGACTTGAATTTATATCTTCCGGTGCTGATACGTTCGTAATTTTTGTCTTCGATGCACTCAACAAGATATTCAGCATCGTCCCAGCTGTACCATGAGCCATAGTATTTACCGTCGGAACCGTATGCATCGTAGGATACATCTTCGTATTCGGGATCGACATACTTATAGATAACATAGTCACAGTTTACTTCTTCCGGCTCTACAGCGACAGGAATCTTTGCGGTGGATGAAGAACCTCCGAAAAGATTCATATCAAACGGGTCGGCGATAAGGAAGGCCGCACCACCGGCTATAATAAGAGACAGGATAACGAAAAGGACAGCCATTCCGGTACCGCCCTTTTTGCGCGCGTTGGGAGCGGGCGCTCCCTGATAGATTTCCTGACGTGCGGATTCTACCTGCTGAGAAGCTGCAGCCTGCTGCATATAGGGAAGTGCAGAGGGGAGCTGCGGCTGCTGCATGGGTACACCTGCCGGATAATTACCCTGCATCGGCGGATTGTTCTGTGCCATAGGAACCGGAGCGAATTGCTCGGCAATTGTGTCGGATGAAACGGTCTTTTCGTTGGGGTCGGGGACTGATACAGGTGCGGCTGCAGCAGGGCAGATTGATGCTACGGCATTTGCAGCATCGACAGCCGAAGCGAAAGCCGGCGCATTTTTTAACATATCAGGAAGAGCTTCCGGAGCTATTCCGTCGGTAAGAGCTAAAATAGAACCGGGTCTTTTTGTGCCGTTGGATATACCGGTAAGATATGTGCTCCAGCCGGCCTTTGCCCAGCCGTT
>JAGBFS010000265.1 GCA_017936365.1 Clostridia bacterium | reverse complement strand
CCAGTATTTCACGGTATCGAGGTTCAAGCTTGGTGATATCGGTACAGTAAAAAACGCTGTTTGCCTTATAAACATCGGGCCATCCGGGGATATCGGTGATGTAGCTGATATTCTGCAGCTTTTCTTTCTGCGGAACAATGCCCTCGTTGCACCATTCAAAAGTGTTGCTGCATTCGGTGTTATCATCATTGTTTTCAAAGATATAGGCGCGGCTTACATTAAAGTTGCTGCCGACAAAAGAAAGCAGACTGTTGATAGTGGTTTCCAGATCACGGCTTTCATAAAGGCAATGGAATACAAACCTCTCGAAGGATTCACTTGTAACGGCCAGAGGATCGTCCGAATCGATAACGGTGGTGCGGGAAGAATTATCGGTGATGAACTTATAATCGGCATCGTATATTCTGAACTGGTTTTTGCCCTGGTTTTTGGCCTGATAAAGAGCTTCATCAGCCTTGAGAAACAGTTCGTTGTAATGCCGTCCGTGATCGGGAAACAGTGCCGCACCGATAGAACAGGATACCGGAAGATCGGGGGCAAGATTTTTGAGCAGAATATTCATCGACTCAAGAATCGACTGGCATCGCTCCTTAAGCGGTTCCGTTCCCGGTATATCTTTAAGCAGTACCATAAACTCATCACCGCCGATCCGCCCGATAATATCGTCTGAGCGGAACATTCTGCGCAAAGCGGCGCCAACCTGAGTAAGCACAACATCCCCGAAAAGATGCCCCTGAGTATCGTTGACACATTTAAAGTTATCAAGATCAAGTATCAACAATCCTGCGACCGCATCATTTCCTACAGATGAAAAATAATTGCTGATAAGCTTTTGGCAGGAGGCTTTGTTGAACAGCTTTGTAAGCGAATCTCGGGATGCTTCCTGCTCCATAGCAATGGCCGAACGCTTAAGTTCGTCTATATCCTGAAGAATACCGATGATCCGCACAAGCTCATTGTGTTCATTGCGGCTGCCGGTAGCGGTTATTTTGGTCCAAAGGTATTTTCCTTCGCTGTTGGCTATGCGCACCTCTTTTACAATAGTGGTTTCGCCCGCATTTATCTGCGCAATGGCTTCTCTTATAAATATAAGGTCATCCGGATGGAAGTGCGTTGCTATTCCCAGCTGGGAATCATAGTTTTCCGATACCGGAACATATCCGAAATGTTCCACCCACATGGGAGAACAGTACATGGTATCGGTTATAAGATCCCAATCGAAAACTATGCTGCCCGATTGATCGATAAGAGTTTGGTTGCGCTGTATATCTGCGGCAAGCTGCTGCTGTATTTTTTTGCTTTTGCTGTTATCGCGTATCGCAAAGTATATGTATTCCTGTCCGTCTTCTTCGATATAGCTGCGGAATTTTGAAAGCACCCACATAGGGTCGTTTTTTTTTCGCAGTATCCGGAACTCAACTTCTGATTTGTTTCCGGTGCTCAAAGCCTCATCAACGGCGTCGGCAAGCGTCTTCTGATCTTTTGGCAGCACCATATTCATCAGCTTGTTTTCAAAAAGGCATTTGATATCCTTCTCGGTAAATCCGGCAAGTGAATAAAGGTCGGAAGAACCTGCATCAATGGTAAGATCGGCATCTATACGGCATCTGACTGCGCTGCTTACCAGTCCATAAAGTGCGGGAGAAGCGTGGAGGCTGCCGTTGGTTTTCAGGCTTTGAGAAAAGCGTACATTATTTGCCCTGCGCCATATAGCAGTGACTATGCGGTGGCCGCCGTTTCCGGTATCTACCCTGAAGAACAGCAGCTCGTAAATTATATAATCATCTGCTATAGGGCTGAAGATGCGCAAAAAGAATGATTTTCTGCGCAGTTTTAGGCGGAAAAGGTCATCGTTTATAAATCGGTACATCTCATCAAGTACCGAGACATCCTCCGGATGTATATTTGCCTGACGAAGTTTTTCTACTATCTCGTTGAAAGAAGCTGCGGGTATTATGCTGTCAAGATCGGGGTTGGGGTTGTAAACCACCTGATAAAGTCCGTTATCAAGATCCAATTCAATAACGGTATCATCTATATAATGCAGCAGCGTCTGATATTTTGCCTGAGAAAGCTCGAGCGAGTTAAAAGACGCATTTTTCCAATCCGGTCCGGGCAGAGGGACGCTGATGTTATCGGATTTGGGGGAATAGCCGTCTGCGTATTGGCGGGCAAGTGTAACAAAGCTGTCACGAATATGCTTAAAGCATTCCAACAGCTTGGGAGAAAATGCCCCGCATTCGCCGTTGAGCAGCATATTTATCGCGCTTTGGTAAGGATAAGCAGGTTTGTAAACACGGTTTGTGGTAAGCGCATCAAAGGCGTCGGTAAGACCTACTACTTGCGCGCATATCGGTATCTCATCGCCTTTTAGCCCGAAAGGATAACCTTTTCCGTCCCAGCGTTCGTGATGGTAAAGACTGATGTTGTAGGCATACCTGAGAAACAACTCCTCTTCCATAGCGGAAAGCTGACGCACCAGCTCCGAGCCAACAGACGAATGGCTTTTCATTATCTCGAATTCCTCAGCGGTAAGAGGACCTGGCTTATTGAGTATTGCATCGGGAATGGATATTTTCCCTATATCGTGCAATGCGGACGCGCTTGAAATAATGTCGATGGTATCTTCGGTAAGCTCATATTCGGGGCAGCAGCGTGCTACCTCCTGCAGCAGCATTTTGGTAAAACGGCGTATACGCAAAATGTGGTTCCCCGATTCGGTATTGCGGTGCTCGATGATGGCAGAAAGCGTATCCAGCATCATTTGATTGGTATCGCGTATCTTTTTGCTTTGCTCGCTCACCATTTTTTCAAGATTCCATTTGCTCAAAAATACATCAACCATTATATCTATGCGGCGGTGGACAGCCGTACGGGAATACGGCTTTAATATCACATCGGTAACGCCCAGCATAAAGGCTATATCTTCTTTTTCGCTTCCGGCCTTTTCCTCAATGATCATTACTACCGGTATCGCTTTTTCGGTTTCAGTATGGGCGGCAGCCATAAGACGACGCATTTCATCATTATCCGTTGCGGTCATATCGACCAAAACGACCGAAATATAGGTATCATTTTGTTCGAGCAGCAGCAAAGCCTGCTCGATACTTTCGGCTTCCAAAAGATTATAGCTTTCGATAAATATATTTCTTAGTTCTTCTCGGGCAGATTTTTTATCGCCTACTATCAGAACGGTATCTTTCAATCTTAATTTCATTTCTTTTCCCCCCCGTCAGATGCTTTAAGGCACGGATGTTGTCGGTCTGTTTTCGATCGATTTTTATAACGCCACACAAATGCGCTTGAGCTTTTCCGCTAAGAAAAGCTGCTTGTATCATCTTCTTTATGGTTAAACCATACTATTTTTTTAAGGTGTTATCCCCATCCCAACCCCCCAAAAGTATGGGAAGACAGAAAAATTTTTTGAGTGATTTGTCATTCTTCATATCAAGGCGGCAATTCGGCAGGCGATATGCTTATCCCACAAAAAAGCTTTTTAAAAACAGGATATTCTTTCAAGGTATCTATATATTTGTTGGGCGGGCTGATACGCAGCTGCCCCGGCAATATATGCACCCGACCGAAGTCATCGCGTATCTCAATATGAAAAAATCCCATATGCGGTCTCGATTCATCGGATTGCAGCGGATAGCAGAAATGCAGTTTTTTGTTTCCTTGATGATATTGCAAACACCCAAAACTGTCTTTCTGTTCCGAAGCGACGATCAGATCAATGCACTTCATGCCTTTTTCAAAGGACAGGGTAAACGTACCACCGTGATCTTCTATAAACAGCAACTCGTCCTTGATGCCGCCGTCCTTACAGTAGATAAGCTCCGGCAGTAAAGGGAACAGATATTTGCCAAATGAAATCATACTGTTATTCGTCACTTTGGTTTCCCTCCCTTTGGTTTTAAAGCTTACTATATGGGTAAATCATATCAAAACGGGGCCGTTGACACAGTAGCCCTTACCCGCCAAAAGGGCTACTCTTCACCTTATAAAGGGCTAATCTT
>JAGBFS010000025.1 GCA_017936365.1 Clostridia bacterium | reverse complement strand
GAACCTACGACCTTCGGGTTATGAGCCCGACGAGCTACCGGACTGCTCCACTCCGCGATATTTAATTGGCAAGAACATTCGTGCTGTCCTTGAGTGCTTGAATATTATATCACAAGGGTGGGATTAATGCAAGCATTTTTTTGAAAAAATCTAATTTTTTTATTTGGAAGGTTTTATGCCCTTCTTTTAATGAAGATGATTTGTTTTGAAATTTGGCTTTTGCGGCGGCCGAGAGCGATATTGCTTGCGATTATTACGGGCAGGCTGAGCAGTATCCAGAAAATGGTGTACAGGGGGCAGACCTGCCCAAGAATATTAAGCGGTGTATTTGAGTAATCCCATACATTCAGACCAAGGACGAGGTTGACTATGCAGCCGGTCAGAAATTCAACGCCGGTTATTAACATACCTCCAAGACAGCATTTTATTGCAAGAGGTTTTCTTTTCAGCTTCATATTGGCATAGTGAATTATCGCGGTGCACAGCCCGCCGGCGACAGACATACTCCAATGGGTGCGGCCGCGCCACATAAGCTCGATGCAGGGGTACAGGATTGCGCCGCCGGAGAAGAAAAGGAGATTGCTGATACTGCTCTTTTTGCCGGTGAATATATTTTGCATGATGTCAATACCATCCCTTCTGTATTTCATTATTCCAAATATATATATTGCAATACATAAAGAGAAAAACTAATTTATGGAAAATGATAAAATTGCAAGAAAAAGATTGCACTGCGTCATATTCGGTGGTATAATCATAGTTCAGAATAGAATGTAAAAAGATTAAAATATGCAGTATAATTTAGGGGAGGAGTTTTATGCAGCAGCTTGAACGAATAATACTTGTTTGCGGTCATTATGGCTGTGGTAAAACAAATCTTTCCATAAATCTGGCGCTTCAGTATGCCGCCGCCGGGGAAAAGGTAACGCTTGTCGATCTTGATATAGTTAATCCTTATTTTCGGTCGAGCGATTATCCTCAGCTGCTGAAGGAGCATGGTGTTGAGCTTATAGCGCCGACTTATGCACATTCAAATGTCGATCTTCCGTCGCTCCCGACCGAGATGTATTCCGTCTTCACAAGAGAGGGCAGAATCATCATTGATGTCGGCGGTGATGATGCCGGTGCAACAGCGCTTGGAAGATTTGCACCGCAGCTTGGAAAGATGAAATATTCGATGCTCTATGTTATTAATATGTATAGAGTGATGTCTGAAACGCCCGATGAAACGGTTCAGCTCCTGCGGGAGATTGAAGCAGCTTCACGAATGAAGGCAACAGGTATAGTCAACAACTCTCATGTCATGAACCTGACAACGGTTGATGATATATTGAAAACAGTCGAGTATACGGCGGAGGTTTCCGGACTCACCGGTCTGCCGGTTGTGGCGACAGCGGTCAATAAAAAGCTTTGCTCCGGACTTTTTGGCGTTCCGGGTGAGATATATCCGGTGGAGGTATATGTAAAAACTCCCTGGAGCGACAGCGAAAACGTTAATTAATATTTTTATTTTTATAGGAGGTTGCAAAATGGCAAAAATTACGGTTAATGAAAATGTCTGCAAGGGCTGTGAGCTTTGCGTAGGCGCATGCCCCAGAAACCTTATCGCACTTGATAAGGAACGCATTAACGCCAAGGGTTATCATCCTGCTACACTTACTGATGAAGAAAACTGCATCGGATGTGCAATGTGTGCAACAATGTGTCCCGATTGCGCTATCACCGTCGAAAGATAGCTTTTTTCGTAAACTTATCGAAAGGAATGAATACATAAAATGGCTGAAAAGGTACTCATGAAGGGTAACGAGGCTTTGGCTGAAGCTGCTATCCAGGCTGGCTGCCGTCATTTCTTCGGATACCCGATCACTCCGCAGACAGAGCTTGCTGCATATATGGCAAAGAAAATGCCTAAAATCGGAGGAACATATCTTCAGGCTGAATCTGAAGTTGCCGCTATCAATATGGTTTACGGCGCAGCTTCGGCCGGCGTAAGAGCGATGACATCGTCTTCTTCGCCCGGAATAAGCCTTAAGAGTGAAGGTATATCATATCTTGCCGGTGCTGATCTGCCTTGCCTTATCATCAACGTCCAGCGCGGCGGCCCCGGTCTTGGCGGCATCCAGCCCTCCCAGTCCGACTATTGGCAGGCAACAAAGGCTAACGGTCACGGCGATTTCCAGATTCTTGTTTTCGCACCCTCTACCGTACAGGAGATGGTCGATCTCGTAGCCGGCGCATTTGACAAGGCTGATAAATACCGTATGCCGGCGATGATCCTTGCCGACGGTATGCTTGGCCAGATGATGGAGCCTGT
>JAGBFS010000264.1 GCA_017936365.1 Clostridia bacterium | reverse complement strand
TATCGGTGGATAATTTGAATAAACTTGCCTACCTCTCTGCGAGAATCGGAAAGATTTTTCTTTTCGTTTCTATCACGGCATTTTTGATGATTATCTTTTGCGAGAGCTTCGGTGAGTACAGCAACCAAAGGACCGTTTCCGGAAAGATATACCGCACCTTCGTCTTCAACTGGCGTGTCATTTCCTTGATAGGTTTGCTTTACTGCGACATCAAGACCAACAAGCGTTTTGCCCGCCCCGGGAACACCAGTAACGAAGCAAATGCTTTTTTCTCCATTTGTCTTGCTTCTTTTAATTACGTCGAGTATGTATTTGATTGTTGTATCGGTTGAAACCTTATCTGCTTCATGTCTTGTGATATTTTCTACCGAATGGCTTTCGTAAAGTGTTTTCGCCGCCTCAACAATGGTGGGCGTAGGTTCATAGGGACTGATAATCCAATCGTTATGAACCGGAGTTTCATTCGGAAATTTATTCAATACGTTTTGAATCAGAGCGGAAATACCTGTCTTGCCGGTAATAAGCGGGTTTATTACCATGTCGTCATATACAGACATTTGTATGGAGGTGCTACGATTAGCATAATTTGTAGCTACCAAAATAGGAGCAATAACCTTGTCCTCGCTGAATTTATGAAAGTTTTTCAGATCCAAAGCATAGTCCAAAACTTGATCAATATTTGATTCAAGAATCTTCGACTCGCCAACCTTAAATTCGAGGCAAAATACGATTCCGCGATAAAGGAGAACGACATCAATTCTTTTGCCAAGTCGAGGTATGTCATATTCAAAAATTATCTGTCCGTTGGCATCAGAAAGACTTGAAATTACGTTCTTCATGATTTCGATTTCGGCCTTCCACGCATCTCTCGTAGTAGTTAAGGCTTCACCGTGATAATTGTCGTCCAGTATTCTGTATATGGAAGCTGAGTCGGTATATAAAAAAGTTGCGAAGTCGCTATTATATAAGCATCGTGCCATAACTGTCGGCTCCTTTATGAATTCTTTTCCGGAACAATTTCGACGATATCATCCATGGTGCACTCAAGTGCGGTACATATCTTCACAAGCACATCACTTGACACAACGGCGCCGTCTTTGCCCATTTTTGTGATGGTGGCGATGCTGATGCCGGCTTTTTCTGCGAGTTCTTTCTTTTTCATATCGCGGTCGATCAGAAGTTTAAAGAGTTTCTTATAGCTTGCAGCCATTGTATGACACCTCATAAATTAATCTATAAAGATAACATTTTCACTTATATAAAAATTATAACACAAATCGTGCCAAGAGTCAACAGTAATCGACAGATAAATACTGCGATTTCAGTATTTATCGTTTTATTATTGTAGATTTAGGCATTGACTTTTCTTTGTCTACTGCAGTGCAATTGTTGATTTGAGTGCGGATTTGGCGGTGCGTTTGAATATCTATCTCCGGATTGGCAAAAATAACTTATATCAAACAAGTGGAGGTACTGAAATGTTCAAACACGAAAAGACGCTTTTTCATCCCGTGGCGGTGGAAAAGCCCAATCCGCAGTATGCGGCACTTTTGCAGGAACAGCTTGGCGGCGGCAACGGCGAGCTGAAGGCGGCGATGCAGTATATGTCCCAGAGCTTTCGAATCAAGGATCCTGAGATCAAGGATCTGTTCCTCGACATTGCGGCGGAGGAGCTCGGTCACATGGAGATGGTGGCGCAGACCATCTATCTCTTAAACGGTCACGACGTGGACGCGACAACAGTCCCCTGCGGGGAGATCCAATCCCACGTCATTCTCGGTCTGAATCCAGGGCTTATCAATGCTTCGGGTTATTCCTGGACGGCTGATTACGTTACGGTGACGGGTGATTTATGCGCCGACCTGCTCAGTAATATTGCATCCGAACAGCGTGCAAAGGTGGTTTACGAATACCTTTACCGCCAGATCGACGACAAGAAGGTGCGCGAGACCATTGATTTCCTCTTGAACCGCGAGGAAGCGCACAACCAAATGTTCCGCGACGCCTTAAACAAGGTGCAAAACTCCGGCTCCAACCGCGATTTCGGCACGACTAAAGCCGCGAAAATGTATTTCTCTATGTCTGACCCCGGCCCCAACGCATTCGCGACAGGCGATACAAAGCCTGTATCTTTCGATAAGTAAAGGAAAAGCCGATAGGGTTACTTTTGATTCCTCGCCGGCTTTATTTTTTGTTTGCTATAGTTTAATTATATTCCATGAAAAGGTCAACGCCATCGGAGTATCCGATGGCGTTTGGACAATTTATTTAACAATATCTAAGTCATCAATAATTATTAATTGATTTTTTATTGCTGCTTGGATGGCTGAAAGACGTTTTTCAAAAAATGCGGAATAGTTGTCTTCAAAAACCCCATATTCATCAGAATCGCCTATAAGGTGGGTTTGCATAGTAGTGACTATTTCTGGATTACTTTTATAATAACTACCCATATATTCGGAGGGCGCTTTGTCTTTGATTTCTCCCTTGTTAATAAAGCTATCCACGATCGTAATATTAG
>JAGBFS010000263.1 GCA_017936365.1 Clostridia bacterium | reverse complement strand
GGATAAGAATTGGAACTACTTTGTTCTGCGAAGCGGCAATCTCCGAAATGCGCTCCAGCTCGGTGAGATTGTCAACAACGATTCTGCCTACTCCGCTTTCGATAGCATAAACAAGTTCGGAAACAGTCTTGTTGTTGCCGTGATAAAAAATCTTCTCCGCAGGGAAGTCAACCGAAAGAGCGGTATAAAGCTCGCCTGCCGAAACTACGTCAATACCGCAGCCCTCGTCTTTAGCGATGCGATATATCTCCTTGCAGGAAAACGCCTTGCTGGCATATGCCACCAATCCGGCACCGTTATAAAACTTTTTCATCGAAGCATTATATTCCCGCATAGTGTTGCGGATGGTAGCCTCATCAAAAACGTAAAGTGGTGTGCCGAACTGACGCGCAAGCTCTAATGTGTCGGCTCCGCCTATTGTAAGATGGCCGGCGTTGTTGACATTTAAGCATTCGGATACAAACATTTTCTCCACTCCTCAGCTGAATATTTTAGAATATTATTCAATAATTATACTTTGCTCTTCGGATTCTTGATCGTCTTCCGGCTCGGAAATATCGGAGATTATTCCACAAACCTCTTCTGCACCCTCTCCGGTAACTGAGGAGAACGGAATCAAAGTGATATCCTCGCCGCAGGGAAGCTCGGTTTTAAACGCCTCAAGGCGCTCTTCTCGCTGCTTTTTGCTAAGCTTGTCCGCTTTGGTAAGAATAATAATGAACGGCATCTCGCTGTCGATGAGATAATTTGCCATGGTCAAATCGTCCTTAGAGGGCGAATGGCGCATATCCATCAGCAGAAAAACCAGCGCTATATCGCGGCTTTGTCCGAAGTATCCGCCGATAAGCTCGTCCCATCTGCGGCGCTCACCGTGTGCTACCTTGGCATAGCCGTATCCGGGAAGATCGACCAGACGAATATTTTTGCAGCGGTAAAAGTTTATAGTTGCGGTTTTACCGGGCATAGAGCTTACTCTCGCCAGCGATTTTCTATTGAATATCTTGTTTAAGAGCGAGGACTTTCCGGCATTTGAACGTCCGGCAAATACAAACTCCAGCCCCGTTGAATCGGGCAGCTGAGAGGAAAGTCCGAAAGATCGTTCAAATTCCACTTTATTAAAATTCATAACAGTCTCCCCTGTCAAGATTGATTATACGACCAAAGCCGCGTAGAGATCTGCGCGGCTTTTTTATCAGCATGTAACGGGATTGCGTACAGAGCTGTCAGAAGGCTTTGATGCGGCAATTGCCTCGACCATATGCTGCTCCTTGTCATCAGCCTTGTGTCCATCCGGAACGCTGTTAAACGCAATCCGGAATACTTCATCAACAGATTTGACCGGTACAAAGCGAATAGCGTTTCTGACCGCTTCGTCCACTTCGATGAGATCAGGCTCATTAGCCGCAGGGATAACAACAGTTTTTATGTTGTTTCTAAATGCTGCCATAGTCTTTTCACGCAGACCACCGATTGCAAGTACCCTTCCGCGAAGAGTAACTTCACCGGTCATAGCAACGTCATGACGAACCTCGGTATTAGAAAGAGCCGACAGCAAAGCAGTGCAAAT
>JAGBFS010000024.1 GCA_017936365.1 Clostridia bacterium | reverse complement strand
TTGGTTATCTTGCCGTCGGGATCGGGCTGCCAATGGGGAACCTCGTCCCAATTCTGGATTATGCGGTCGGATGGTACATCCTTGTGCTGTTTGCCGCTTCTGGCAAAGCTGTCGGGAAATATCTGATATATTATGCCGCCGACGAGCCAATCGGGGGTGGTAAAGCCATGCTCGTAAACGGTAAGCTGCCATAATGATGTGGGAGAGAATGAGACCAATTCGCCGCGGCAGGCGCGTGTACGGCTGATAAAACGTCGGCCGGAATTGGTATCAAGCTCGAAATAGTAAAAATAGAGTGAGGCGGAAGAGGGGGCGTAATCGACCTCCCAGCATTCGGTGTCGCCCTCCATGCCGCACCAGAACATATTGCTGCGTTCCTCGACGCCGGTCATATCGTTCTTTACGATAAGTACGGCACTTTTGCAGGCGAGATATCGCGGAAGTTTTATGCGGAAATGAATAGAGGTTTCCTCTTCGACCGAGCCGAAGGGGAAGCGGTAAAACGGGTCTCTGGAATCGAAAATCTTAATGCTCATGAAAAACTGATAGGCTCCTTGAATTAAAAATCGTTGTTTGTGACGGGCGCGATGGTGGCACCCGAATGGAATTTTGCTTTAAAGCATACTGTGCGTGCCGATTGGACATCTATGGGGTCGTTTATAAGGGAAAGCAGAAGATCGACCGAAGCTTTTGCATAGCTTTCAATCGGCAGGTTGACCATGGAAAAGTTCACGGCGGAATGTATCTTGTTGGTGTGAACCGAAGAAACGCCGCAGAACGAAACATCTTCGGGGATGCGGTACTGCATGCGAAGAAGCGAGACATAAGCGCCGAGCAGCAGGTCGTTGTTGATGCAGAGCAGCGCTGTCGGACGGGGATTGCGGCTCATAAGCTCGCGCGCGGCGATGTAGCCGCATTCGGGATCAAAATCGTTGGCGTTATAGTGAAGGTCCTCGTTCCATTCAAGCCCGCACGATTCAAATATCCCTTTTATATCGGCCTCGCGCGAATCGTTGAAGAAAAAGCTGCTTTCGCATGACGGAAGCTTATTAAAGCTGGTTATAACGCCGATTCTTCGGTGGCCGTTCAGCTTGAGCGTGGTCACAAGGTCGATAAGAGCGTCGCGACAGCTTATGCAGGTTCGGCTTACGTCAAGCGAGCAGTCGGCCGGATTGCTTACGAGGACAAGAGGGATGCCCATGCTCATAATATGGGCATAGGCGGGTGATTTTACATTTATAGGGAGTGAAAGGATACCGTCCACACGCTGGTCGGCGCAGAAACGGAGCAATTGTTCCTCGATAGCCGCATGCGAGCGTATATTGCATACAAGTGAAGTATATCCCTTTTCGCGAAGAAAGCCTTCGGCAATTGACGCGGCGCTTGAACAAAGGCTTGAATTGAGCTCGGCAACAAGTACGCCAATAGCACCGGTGCTTCCCGATTTCAGGGCGCGCGCATGGAGATTGACCTGATAGCCGAGCTTTGCAACGGCCTTTTTGATCAGCTCGCGGTTCTGGGGGAGGACGTTGCCGCCGTTGAGATATTTACTTATCGTTGCAAGCGAAAGACCTGTTTCTTTAGCGATATCCTTTATCGTTGCAGCCATACGTCAACACCGCCTTTCATAAATGATGCAAAACACTTCAGGAAGTTTTATCCCATCCATTTTGCTTTCAGCGATGCAATAGAACCGTCCGAATTCATAGCATCGTAAAGCTCGCCGATGCGCTTGTGGAAGGTGCTGTCGTTCTTTCTTACGGCAAAAATATAATCGGCGCTTGACAAAGGATCGGAGAGTATTCGGTAATTATCGATGGATCCGATAACGTGGCTGCGGAATAATGCCTCGTCCACCGCTATGGCGTGAAGATTATCGGTGTCAAAAAGCTCGATAAGATCTTCCATATCGGAGGTTGATACGACCTTCTTAAGTGAGGCATGAAGCTGGGATGCGGCGGCGAGCGCATCGGCAGCATCGGTTCCCGAAACAACGCCTACGTATTTGCCTTTAAGGTCAAAAAGACGGTTTATTGAGCTGCTGCTTTTTACAACAAAAACCTGACGGCTTTCAAGACCGGTCTCGAGCTTGAGCACCTGCGAGGTGACCTCACGTCCGGGGGCGGCAAGGTTGATATAGATATCTATTTTTCCCGAGTTAAGAGCTTCTATACACTGCTCCTTCGGAACCTGAACAAAGACGGCTTTGACGCCGAGCCTTTTGGCAATCTCTTTTCCGATATCGACCGAAAGACCTTCGAGGCTGCCGCTGTCACCGTAAAATGACATAGGCTTTGAAATACCGTCCACGCCGATCTTTATTTCACCGCTGTTTATGACGGGGTCAAGCGTGTTGCCACCGCCGCCGCAGTCAGAGCAGCCGGCAAATGGCAGCACGCCGATGATAATTGCAAGAAGAAGGCATATAATGCCGATTTTACATTTGTTCATTATCGTACCTTTATGATTTTTGCAGGGCATACGGATTCGCATTTGCCGCAGCGTGTGCATTTATCGGGATCGATGGAGGCGCAGAAGTCGGTTACCGTAACGGCACCGTGCTCACAGGCCTTTACGCACTTCATGCAGCCAAGGCAGCCGGCCTTGCAGACCTTTCTTGTTTCGTTTCCTTTGACTCTGCTGGAACAGGCGACAAAGACGACATCAGCGGGGGCCATAGAGATAATGCCCTTGGGACAGGCTTTCACGCATTTGCCGCAGCCCTTGCAGAGGGTGCGGTTTA
>JAGBFS010000262.1 GCA_017936365.1 Clostridia bacterium | reverse complement strand
GTCGAACTCTTTTCATGAGGGTTGCATTTTCCTCTGATGGTTGCAACTCCAATGCAACCCTTATGCAACCATATAAAACCGTATCATTATTATCAACTGTTGCCATGTAAAAGACCTCTTTTGTCTACCCGACAAAAGAGGTCTTTTACAATGATATCCGTTCCTCGCGGAACGGGTGATATATCTTCGATATGATATCGCTCTTCGAGCGATGATATATGCCTTCGGCATATAAATGGAACGGATATTATATCATGTATGCAACGCAAATATATTATACGGCGCTAGCCGTATATCATATCGCGCAAGCGATATATCATTTAAAGCACATTGAATGTCGTGACCTGATTATGAATAGAGGATACATATTATGCTTAATATTGAAGCAAGATATCCATAAATTATATATTTGGAGGAAGATATGGAGCATAACGAATTGCCTATCGGATTCGGGGTTGCGCTGGCACAGAATCCACAGGCTATGAAAAGATTTACAGCTCTTGGTGAAGCGGAAAAGATAAAAATAATTGAGGGAACGCATTTGATAAAATCGAAAGAAGAGATGCGAAAATACGTCGCAGATATCAAATGAAGACGCAAAGCAGCAGGTTGGGTAATGTGCTAACCTGCTGCTTTTTTGGCATTATTTATATTCAAATTCAAAGCTTGCCCTGTCGCTTGTAAATTCGCAAAGTGGTTTTCCTTTATGAAGAAATCGGTAGTATGCTTTGCAGGATGCGCTTTCATGGATGGTTCGGCTCATGCGGCCGTTTGATGGGGCGTAAAGCGGTTTGGCGTTTTTGTCGATAAGCTTTGCGGTGAGCATATAATCGCCCTGCCTGACTGTGACGCAGCCATCGGATATATATTTTAAATCTGCGCCAAGGTAGGTGGCGATTCTGTATTCCTTTGAGCCGAGCTTTATTATGCCGATAATACCGGTGAAATGTCTGCCTACCATTGGAATGTCGGCAACGGACAGCATTAGTGAACCGTTTTTGAAGCATGACTGTGTCCAGATGTATTGCTTTGGAAATGAGCGTCCGCAATCGCCCTCAATGTAGCCTGTGCCGTTGTGAAAAATAAAGCTGTGTCCGTCTATTGTGAGATGTCCGTCAATGCGATGGCTCATACTGTGGATGCTGTGCCTGCATTGCATAAAAGGGACGAGTCCGAAGGGACCCATTATGTCGTATTTTATAGGCGAGGTTTCGCCGAACGAAAGCACTCCTCTGATGGAGTGACCGCAGGCTGTAATGTCAAGTTTTATGCCGCTTTCGGAAAAAGTACATCCTTCGGCGCTGATATACAGCGGATTGCTGCGGTACTTCAATGAGTCGAGAGGAAGGTTGATGGCAGAAGAATCGGTGATTATCTGAAGCGATGCGGTGGTACGTCCGTTGGCGCGGTGATACGCCGGGATAAAGGCGATCGTGTTTTTGTTTGTACAGCATTTGAAATACCAACCCTTGAAATATCCCATAAGTCGTGTGTGCCTTTCGAAACATTATTGTGCATATAAATTTTTCCTTGGCTTGATGTGAATATGCATAAAAGAGGCGTTTTAAATTTGATGAAAAAATAAACGGAAACGGTTTTGATTATTCGGATATTATATTGTATAATGAAGCCATAAGATGAATAAATCCGGGCGGAGGGGTTAATTATGGCTTTGACGAATGAGCAGCTTCTGATGCTTGATACGCTTATATATGTAAACGGGAAATATTTATCCAACAATAAAAGCGTTAGAGAAATACTCCTTGATATGGAGAAAGACGGCTTTAAATGTGACGGCGCTTCGATGAGCAGCGATGAATGGCGCGACCTTGCGGTGAAGATCAGAAATGATTCGGGGCTTCTGGATTATCGTATTCAGAATTATACGCAGGATCCTGACAGCAGTTTTCGCGCGGCGACGTTTGTTGATGATATCAATTCACCGGGCGATGTCAATGTAATATTCCGCGGTACGAGCTCGGATGCCGAATGGCATGACAACGGCGAAGGTGCGTACATGGAATCGACCGATATACAGCGGCAGGCCGCAGATTATATTAACAATCTGCCGGATAGATTCGGCAAGG
>JAGBFS010000261.1 GCA_017936365.1 Clostridia bacterium | reverse complement strand
TTCCTTCGATAAAAAACAATGTGTTCAAGTAAAATATATTGCAAACAGACGACCGTATGGATACGGTCGTCTGTTTTTTATATGCGCGATGTGCAAAATGTATAAAATTATGCATGAAATCACATGTTATGTTTTGTAAAAATTATATGTTGACAAACGACATAGGTCGTGATATGATATATCTCGCAACAGGATATATCGAGCGACGACATAACGAACGGCGATATATCGGATGTGCGACATATTATCGTGCGATATAAATGCAAAGAAAGGACGAGATAAATTATGGCAAAGGGCAACGAAGCGCTTACCGAAAGCTATTTTTACATTCTGCTGTGTCTTAAAAAAAGTCCGCTTCATGGATACGGAATAATGCAGGAAACTCTGCGCTTGAGCGGCGGACGGCTTAAAATAGGCTCCGGTACCATGTACGGAGCGACCGGCAATATGATAAAAAAAGGCTGGATAAAGGAGATCGAAGCGCCGAGCGATGGCTTTGAAAGAAAAAGAATGTACGAGCTTACCGAAGAGGGCGAAAGGGTACTTGATGATGAGGTGATAAGACTTCGCGAGCTTGTAAAAAGCGCAGATGAGGTTTACTCGCAAAAATAGCAAAGCTGATGGGAAATACTTTGAAAGGATGAAGCGTTATGAAAAATAAAAAAAGAGTAAGTGTAGCTTATGCCGCATGGGAAGCCGATAAGGAAGCTGCGATGCTCAGCGAGCAGTCAAAGCAGGGATGGCAGCTTGAAAAGGCAAGCATTTTCGGCAGCAGACTTGTAAGAGATGACAGCGTAAGATATGTTTATCAGATAGACAGAAAGACCGAACCGGATGAAAGGTATTTTGAGACCTTTGCGGAGCAGGGCTGGGAATATGTTACAAAGCTGAACGGTTGGCAGTATTTTCGCAAAAAGTACGATCCGTCGCTTCCCGAGGAAGAGTATAAGATATACACCGATGAACAGACCTATGCCGATTCGCTGAGAGGGGATATAAGACTTAATACTATTTTTGGTATTGTCTATACTCTGTTTACACTGCTTTACGGGCTGGGCGCATTCAGAACAAAGGAGATCATGTATCTTATATTTACCGCAGTATTTGGTGTGTTTGCCGTTATTTTCTTTGTTATGGCCGGCCAGCTCAAGAGAAAGATAAAGGGTAAAAAAACAGCGATAAGCGGCAAAGCTGTTCAGTCTGTATTGTGGGCCGGAATCATTGCGGTTACAGCGGCGGTTATTGTCGGCCCGTGGGGGATCGGTGCGTGCGGCAGCAAAGGTGCATTTCTCGAAACAAGGATGATCTGGGATGGAATTTCGGATGGCCCTGTTACGCATGAGCTGGATTTTGAGATCGACAAAGCGGGCTATTATGACCTTGACCTTGATTTTCATTGTGAAAACGGCACCATCAGCGTTGTTATCGAGAACAGCGAGGGTAATGAGGTTTACGTACTTGACGGTACCGATGAATATAAAACGGAAGATTACGATGTAAGATTCACGCAGGGCGAATATACCGCGAAGGTAAAATGTGAAGGCGATTGTGAGAACGCAGAATTTTTTATCTATATTGACGGACCTTGGAAATAACATCCTGCGTAATATCCTGCGGATAACCTGACCTCCTGAACATACCTGTTGACGCACCGCCCGGGCAGGCGTATAATGTTCCCGTAATTTAAATTTCAAAAGGGGAAAACAGCATGGCAAAGATATATACATCGGTCGATCAGCTTATCGGCAAAACGCCGCTTCTTGAGCTTACCAATATTGAAAAAGAGCTTGGGCTTTGCGCAAAACTCCTTGCAAAGCTTGAATACCTCAATCCGGCCGGTTCGGTAAAGGACAGGGTCGCGCTGTCTATGATAGATGATGCCGAGCGGTCGGGAAAGCTGACCCCCGATTCGGTCATAATCGAGCCGACTTCGGGAAACACGGGTATAGGTCTTGCGGCTGTTGCGGCGGCAAGGGGCTATAAGGTCATCATCGTCATGCCCGATACGATGTCGGTCGAGCGGCGAACCCTTATGACCGCATACGGCGCACAGCTTGTGCTTACCGACGGAGCAAAAGGAATGGCAGGTGCCATTGAAAAGGCGGATGAGCTGGCGGCTTCGATGCCGGGCAGCTTTGTCGCCGGACAGTTTGTAAATCCGGCAAATCCGAAAGCGCATTTTGAAACGACCGGCCCTGAAATATGGGAGGATACCGACGGCAAGGTCGATATATTTGTTGCCGGCGTGGGAACGGGCGGTACGATATCAGGAACGGGAAGCTATCTTAAATCGAAGAAGGCTTCGGTTAAGGTAGTGGCCGTCGAACCGGCGGCATCGGCTGTGCTTTCCGGAGGAAATGCAGGTGCGCATAAGATACAGGGAATAGGCGCGGGATTCGTTCCCGATGTGCTTTCTACCGATGTGTATGATGAAATAATCGCCGTCGATCATGAGGATGCTTTTAAAATGGGAAGAATGATAGGCAAAAGAGAGGGCGTTCTGGTTGGTATATCCTCCGGTGCGGCGCTCTGGGCGGCGATAGAGGTGGCAAAGCGTCCCGAAAATGCAGGTAAAAATATAGTTGTGCTTCTGCCCGATACAGGTGACAGATATCTTTCAACCGAGCTTTTCACAAATTAAGTTAAATAAAAATGCTGCAGCAAAGCGATCGATCGACCGTTTTGCCGCAGCATTGTTTTTTATCCTATTGTCTGTCTTTGCAATCGTAGGGGCAGCCTTCACAGCTTCCGCAGCAGCGATGCTCTTTGCGCTGCTTTGCGATATATCTGATTGCAAAGGCGGCTCCGACGATAATAAGTATTAAAACGAGCCAAGAGAGAAAATTCATAAGCAAAATCCTTCCCGATAAAATCGGATTAAAAGAGGTTCATAACAAGTGCGGCAAGGAAGGAAACCACCCATGCGACAACGCATTGGATGACGCATATACCTGCGGCCCATTTTCCGCCAAGCTCGCGCTTGACCGCTGCGATAGCGGCGACACACGGGGTGTAGAGCAGGGTGAAAATAAGGAAAGCAACGGCGCTTTTTACGGTGAAAAGACTGCCGAGCAGAGCGGTGCTTCCGCCCATAAGGACGGTAAGGGTGCTGACGACGCTTTCCTTTGCCATGAATCCGGTGATGAGTGATGTGGAGATGCGCCAGTCACCAAAACCGAGGGGCGCAAATATCGGTGCGATAAATCCGCCGAGCATCGCAAGCAGGCTTTTTGATGAATCGTCCACAACGTTAAGACGCATGTCAAAGGTCTGCAAGAACCAGATGATTATTGATGCGACAAATATGACGGTAAATGCGCGGGTGACGAAATCGTTTGCCTTGTCGTATATAAGCTTGCACACGTTTTTCGGTGTCGGCATACGATAGTTGGGCAGCTCCATAACAAAGGGAACCGGTTCGCCGCGGAAGGCGGTTCCTTTTAAAAGCAGAGCGAAAAGTATCGCAACAACGATACCGCCGAAATAAAGTCCGATCATAACCAAAGCGGCGTGGTCGGGGAAAAATGCGGATGTGAAAAGCGCATAGATCGGAAGCTTTGCCGAGCAGCTCATAAATGGTGTGAGCATGATGGTCATTTTTCTGTCGCGGTCGGACGGAAGTGTCCTTGTGGCCATTATTGCCGGAACGGAGCAGCCGAAGCCGATAAGCATCGGCACAAAGCTTCTTCCCGAAAGACCGATTTTGCGAAGCAGCTTGTCCATAACAAAGGCGACTCGCGCCATATAACCGGAATCTTCCAATATGGATAGGAAGAAGAAGAGAACGACGATTGTCGGCAAAAAGCTCAGTACGCTTCCGACGCCGGCAAATATGCCGTCGATAACAAGCGAATGAACGACGCTGTTGAGTCCGTATGATGTAAGCAATCGGTCGCAAAGCTCGGTAAGCTGGCCGATGCCAAGCTCCATCAGATCGGATAACCATAAGCCGATAACGCCGAACGTCATCCAGAAGATGAATGCCATGATGCCGATAAAGGCGGGGATCGCGGTGTATTTGCCGGTGAGGAACTTGTCGATTTTTATGCTTCGGCGGTGTTCCTTGCTTTCGTGCGGCTTTACAACCGTATCGTGACATACCGAATCAATAAATGTGAACCTCATGTCGGCAAGCGCGGCGTGACGCTCCTTGCCGCAAAGGTGTTCCATTTCGGATATGATATGCTCAATTGTTTTTGATTCGTTTTCGTCAAGCTTCAGAGCGTCAATTATCAGGTTGTCGTTTTCGACTACCTTTGTGGCGGCAAAGCGTACCGGGATATCGGCCGCCTTGGCTTTTTCTTCAATAATATGGATTATCGCGTGGATACAGCGATGCATCGCGCCGCCGTCGGGGCCGTTTTCACTGCAGAAGTCCATACGTCCGGGACGCTCGCGATATTTTGCAACGTGTATCGCGTGGGAAACAAGCTCTTCGATACCCTCGTTTTTTGCGGCGGATATCGGTACAACAGGAACGCCGAGCAGCTCTTCCAGCCGGTTTATCATTATCGTGCCGCCGTTTTCGCGAACCTCGTCCATCATGTTGAGAGCAACGACCATCGGGATATCAAGCTCAATGAGCTGCATGGTCAGATACATATTGCGTTCGATATTTGTCGCATCGAGTATGTTGATTATGCCGTCGGGATGCGATTTGAGGATAAATTCACGGGTGACGATCTCTTCGCTTGTATACGGCGAAAGCGAGTATATGCCGGGGAGGTCGGTTACTGTCGCCTCGCTGTGACCGCGGATCTGGCCGTCCTTGCGGTCAACGGTAACACCGGGAAAATTTCCGACACGCTGATTGGAGCCGGTAAGCTGATTGAAAAGACTGGTCTTGCCGCTGTTCTGGTTGCCGGCAAGTCCAAAGGTGATCGGTGCGCCGTCGGGAATGCGGTCACCCTTTCGCTTAACGTGATAGATACCCATTTCACCCGTCTGAGGATGGGCGATATCCTTGGCCACCTTTTTCTGCTTTTTGCCGTGTGCGCTGTGTTCGTCACTTATTGTGATGCATGCCGCATCAGCCTTGCGCATGGTAAGCTCATAGCCTCTTACCTCAAATTCCATCGGGTCGCCCATCGGAGCGGTTTTGACAAGTGTGACCTCCGTGCCGGGGGTCAGACCCATGTCAAGTATATGCTTGCGAAGGGAGATTTCGGTGCAGTCGACCGATTGTATGTATGCGTCGTGCCCGACTTTAAGCTGGTCAAGTGTCATAATAAATATCCTTTGCAAATGTTTTTGCCGCAACGGGTTAGTTGCGACTAACTTGTATATAGTATATCATGGCAATAAAAGGCTGTCAATGAAAAAGGTCACAAAGAGCATGATATAATCGAACGCTCTTTTATGTGAATTTGCGTTGGGATTGCTTTACAGTGCGCAATTGTGTATAATAGAATAACAGGAAACACAAAAACACAAGACCGAAAAGGGAGGTTAATATATGCTTACATTTGAAGAACTCAAGAAAAATGAATCTATACGAAAATATATACAGAAGGCGGACGAATCGCTTTTAGCTCTTGGGTATACCGAACACAGCTTTGCTCACGTCACAAGGGTGGCAGGAACGGCAAAATACATCCTTGAAACGCTCGGATACAGCGAGCATGAGGTAGAGCTTGCCCAGATGGCGGCATATCTTCATGATATCGGCAACCTTGTCAACAGGGTAGAGCATAGTCAGAGCGGCGCTGTGATGGCTTTTCGTATACTTGATAATTTGAAAATGGACGCCGATGATATCGCTACGATAGTCACCGCAATAGGCAACCACGATGAGGGAACAGGAGTGGCTGTCAATCCGATAGCCGCGGCGCTGATACTTGCCGACAAATCGGATGTTCGCCGCAGCCGTGTGCGTAATAATGACACAACCACCTTTGATATTCACGACCGTGTAAATTATTCGGTAAAGGATTCGCTGCTTAAGATAAATGAAGCCCATACGCTTATAAAGCTCAAGCTTAATGTTGACACACGGTACAGCTCGGTCATGGATTATTTTGAAATTTTCCTTGCGCGAATGATAATGTGCCGCAAGGCGGCCGAAAAGCTTGGACTTGAATTCAAGCTGATAATCAATGAGCAGCAGCTGATGTAATATTATAAAATGAAAGGACCGAAAAGATATGTTTGATTTTCGGGAGCTTTGGAAGTATAAGGAAAACAGCCGCATAGAAGCAAAAAAGGCCGTTGGCGGCCTTCCTGAAAGTATATGGGAAACCTATTCGGCTTTTGCAAACACATCGGGCGGAGTGATATTGCTCGGGGTGGAGGAATTGGCCGACAAGTCGCTTTCAAGCGTCTGGATCCCAGATGCCGATATGCTTATTGAGGATTTCCTCTACAGGCTTGGCGATGGAAAGACGGTCAGCGCGGATATACTTAACTCCGACAGTATCCGCAAGGAAATATCCGACGGAAATGAGATTGTCATTATAACCGTTCCGAAAGCAGGCCGCGATATGCGCCCGATATATATCGGTTCGGATCCCTATTCGGGCACATATAAAAGAGAGGGCGAGGCTGATATTCGCTGCACGCGCGATGAGGTAAGCGAAATGCTTCGCGCAAGCGGAAGAATGGGGCAATGCTGTGAGCCTGCATCACAGGAAGAGGATATCTAAAAATCATAACTGCTTCATTATACGGCTGAAAAATTCGCGCGCGGCATTCATCACATCATCAAACCGAAGCTGCGGTCTGACGATATGAATGTTGATTATTATAAGCGCGGCAATAGCCGCAAGCGCAAGCAGCTCAAGGATAAAGCGTACAAAGGCGGGGAGCCTTTTGGGAAGCCCGAGCGAGGACCTGCGCCGACGTACGCCGGATATCGAGCCGAATCTTGCCCGCCGACCGGTCACGGCTGAGGCGTGGCGTCGGGATCCGCGAAGACGGTAGTTGTTCATAGCTTTACGCTGCCTTTCGTATAAAGCAAAGGGACTCGTTATTCTAATTATAATTATATACGCTGTTTGTTGTCAAGCTTTTGCCGTCGGCGCGAAATAACGACGGATTATGATAATAATTTTGTGGACTTCACAGCTTATCTGTGATAAAATAAACTGTATATCTGTGCGTTTTAATATTGATTTGCTGAAAGGGTGGGGGATACAGATTTTATGAATAGATTGAAATCGCAGATAAAATTGTATATCCCATTTGCCGCTCTGGCGTTGTGGATGCTGATGCTTCATCTGTCTCTGGATGTGGGCTTCAATGACGATGCAGCTTATGCGCAGGCTCTGGCGCAATACAACGGCAACATATTTGAATATCTTAAATACCGTTATTTCAACATCAATTCCCGTCAGATAATAGATGGCGCGATATTGTGCATAATCCGCCATCCTACTTTGTGGAAGCTGTGTGATACGGCTGCTGCGGTGCTTGTTTCGTGGTGCATCGCGGAGCTTTTGCCCGGTAAAAGGTCTGCCGCGAAAAACTGGTTTGTTGTTCTTTTGGTTTTCCTTTACCCGTTTGACCAGATGCGGTCGGCCGGATGGATAGCAACGACAATGAATTATCTGTGGGTGCTGGCGTTCGGACTGTTTTCCCTGCTGGTGCTAAAGGATATCGTGCGTGGGAAAAAGCCAAATATTATTTTGTCAATATTAAGCATTCCTGCCATTCTTTACGCGGCGAATCAGGAACAGATGTGCGCCGTGCTTCTGGCGGTGCTCGGCGTGTTCGCTGTGTGGCTTTGGATAAGGGACAGAAGGATTTATCCGATAATTGCGGCTCATCTTTCGATAGTGCTTTTATCAATTGTTCATATTCTTACATGCCCCGGCGGTATTTCGCGCCGTGCTTATGAAACGCGCTGGTTTCCCGATTTTGATAAAATGTCTGTATTCAGAAAGGCCGAGCTTGGTTTTTCATCATCGCTTTACGAATTCGTGATGGGCAAAAGCCTGAGCATGAGCACGCAGCTGGGCTCTGCGGATATTATCAACTTTATATTTGCGGCATTCTGTATCCTGCTTGCGGTAAGCGTTTATAAGAATAACAGGAATATGTGGGTGCGTGCGGCTTCTCTTGTTCCGGTGGTATGCACGGCGGTTTTCGGCGTGTTCGGCACATATATCGGCACCTATGTCGGCTGGGTCAGCGATGTCAGGGAGGCTATGACCGCCTACGGTACGGGGATATCTTTTTCCTCGATAAAAAGCTTTGTGCCTGATCTGATTTTAGGGCTTGTATGCGTCGGCGTATGCGTGTCGCTGTGGTTTGCGTTCAAGGACAAGCTGTGGTCACTTTTTATGATATTTATTGCGGGTCTGGGTCTGGGCACAAGGATCCTTATGGGATTTTCGCCGACAATATGGGCTTCGCAGTCAAGAACCTTTATATTTATGTATTTCGCCATTATATTCTGCACAGCGGTAATGTTTGCAAAACTGGCGGACGGAAAGGACGAGAGCAATGAATTGTGCAATGCTGATTCCGGCGTACAAGCCGGATGATAAGCTTATCACATACGTTAAGGCACTTGCCGAGGCTGGTGTCCCGAAGATAATAGTCGTTGATGACGGCGGCGGTGAGCCGTTCGCCTCCATCTTTGATGAGGTGCGCACGGTACCCGAATGTACGGTGCTTGTTCACGAGGTCAACAAGGGCAAGGGAAGGGCGCTGAAAACCGGTCTTTCGTATTATCTTGAAAACTGCACCGGTCTGGACGGCGTTGTAACAGGAGATGCCGACGGTCAGCATACGCTTGAGGATACGATGAACGTTGCGCGTCTGATGGCGCAAAAGCCGCAGAGCCTTATTCTCGGCTCGCGCGATTTTGATCAGGACGATGTCCCGCCGCGAAGCAAGTTCGGCAACAAAATGACAACGGTGGTATTCAAGCTTTTCCACGGTAAGCACGTTGGCGATACACAGACGGGCCTTCGCGGTATACCGAATGATATTATACCCTTCTTTACCGATATTGAGGGCGAACGGTATGAATATGAGATGAATATGCTTATCGAGTGCGCCGAACGTAATATCGAAATCGAGGAAGTACCGATCAAAACGGTCTATATCGATGATAACAGCAGCTCGCATTTCAATGTGCTGCGCGAGTCCATGCGTATTTACTGGCTGCTTTCAAAGACCTTTATATTTTATCTCATATCTGGATTTACAGCCTACCTTATCGATGTGCTTGTCTTCTGGCTGCTCAGCCATGCGCTGCCGTCGGTAAAGGAGGTAAACGTCGGCGGCTGGTTTTTGACAGCCTTTGCAACAGCTCCTGCAAGGATAATTTCATCTGTTGCAAATTTCTTTATGAATAAGATACTGGTGTTCAAAAAGAACGGGGACAGGGCAAAAAGCATGCTTCGGTTTGTAATACTCGTGGTCGGAGTATGGGCGTTGTCAACAACGCTTGTCTGGTTTTTTGCAAACATCGTTTTCGGCGGCGTAAACGAAAATATAAAGACTGTTATCAAGATGATAGTGGACGCATTGCTTGTGATCGTTACCTTTACAATGCAGCGCATCTGGGTATTTAAAAAGGATACCGACGAGAAATAAAATCGAAAGGAGAACCGTCTCGGCTATGAAGTGGGGTTATCTTGAGGATAATGAACAGCGCAAGCCAAAATTGAAATTTGAAGACGACTTTGAGGACGATTTTGAATTTGAAGATGACTTTGACGTTGATGACAATCTCGGGTTCGAAGACGATTTTGAGGACGATTTTGAGGACGATTTCGATGATTTTGATGACGGCTTTGAGCATGAAGAAGATTATGCCGATGAAATAAAATCGCAGCCGCAGAATGTGTCGGGAAGAAATGCCGATGCGGATAAAAAACGTTCGGCCGACGTAAAGGATGAGCCCCGCAAAAATGACCAAAAGGCTGATGAAGAGCCGAAAAAGAGCAAGCTTGCTCTGATAATAACTCTGGTATCTGTCGGGTTTGTTGGGGTATATTTGCTGTTGTGCGTGTTTGCGTCATCATTTATAGACTCGGTCGAGGTGGAAAAGGCTTCCGTAAATCTGGCTCCACAGACATCGGATACCCTTGAGGCCGATATAGGCTACAGTTTTCCTGTAATAGCCTTCAGCGAAAGCGTTGAATGGGAGTCGAGCAATCCCGATGTGGTCGAGGTTGATGAGAACGGCGTACTCAGCGCGGTAGCGGAGGGTGATGCTGTTGTTACCGCATCGGTAAAGTCCGGCGAATATAAATCGGAATGCAGCGTGTCGGTAAGGTATTACGGTACGGTGGAATTCACAAGCGGAAATATCGAGCTGGGCGAGGGCGAAAGCGCAAATCTCGGCTGGAACGGCGGCGGTTCGGTAAGCTTTAAAAGCGATGACGAATCCATAGTGCAGGTATCTGACAGCGGCGCAGTAAAAGCGGGAAAGACCGGAACAGCGGTAATTACCGTAAGCAGCGCGGGCTGGAAGGACGGCCGGTGTGAGGTCGTTGTAAAGGAAGCCCCCGAAAAGCTTATCATGAAAGAGTCCTTTTCCATGGGCGTGGGCGAGGTTTATAAAATAAGTGCCGGTGTTGAAGAGGATGCGTCGGCATCAACATATTCGTATTCAACTTCCGATGCCGCTGTTGTATCGGTTGATGCGAGCGGAAATATCACCGCGGCAGGACAGGGTAAAGCTGTTGTGACGGTGACGGCATATAACGGCGTTTCGGCCGATGCTGAAATCACGGTCGTTTCCGCTCCGACAAAATTGACGCTTGAGGACGAATCGGTCAATATATATTCCGGAAGTAAATATGTTATAAAGCCGCAGACCGATACGGCCGCGGTGGCATTCAAATACACATCTTCGGATGAAAAGATCGCAACGGTTGATGAGGACGGCACCGTTGTCGGCAGAGGCCGCGGAAGCGCAACGATAACATGTGAGACCTATAACGGTCTTACCGCCTCGTTCAAGGTCAATGTAAAGATCGTAAATTACACGCAGAAATATACACCGCAGAAGATAAACGACGATATCGGATATCTTAAGCAGAGCTTCCCCGAGCTTATTTCGACTGAGGTAATAGGCAAGAGCGAGCTTGGCAAGGATCTTACCCTTGTAAAGCTCGGCAGGGGTGAGCGTATAGCACTTGTCGTTTCGGGATTCCATTCCAACGAGAGTACAGCGGTAAACTTCACGATGAGATGCATCGAGGAATACGCCGCGGCCTATTATTCTGAAAGCGGAATGTACGGCAATTACAATATGAAGAAGCTGCTTGATAAATTCACGCTTTATATCGTTCCTATGGTCAATCCCGACGGTTTGGAGATAGTGCATTGTGATGTGCTTCCACCGTGGACAAACGGGGTTGAGCCGGAATCGGGACATATTGGCGTCGATTGGCGCAACGAGTACACGGCAAATGCAAACGGCGTCAACCTCAACCGCAACTTCCCGTTCCGCTGGGATCAGATCATAAGCAGCACCGAGGGACCGCATATTAATTTGCATAAAGGTGAGTCCGGTGGCTCGGAATCGGAAACACAGGCGCTTATCAAGCTTTGTTCGGAGCATGAATTTGAATGGATGTTCTCCATGCACGTTCGCGGATACTATATTTTCTGGCGCGACGAATATTCAAAGAGCGTTCCGGGTGATTATGAGCTTGCAATAAAGCTGCGCGATGTGTGCGGATATCAGCTTCTTGGCCCGTCAAAGATAAAGAATCTCGGCGGCGGATTTGAAAACTGGTTCAGAGCCGAATATAAGCGTCCGGGCTTCTGTGTTGAGCTTATCGATCCGAAATATACCAAGTTTGTCAATGAGAATTTCGATAGAAATGTCAATTGGCAAAGAACAAAATATACCTTTATTCAGGGTATGATGGATAAATAAAAAATACTCCATTGAGGGATTTTACTTTCCTCAATGGAGTTATTGTTATGTATCCGATTTATTCGGCAAAAATGCTTCAAGACGGTAGATTGGAAATCCTTTTGAAGCAAATTTGTTTTCGTATTCGGTAACGATGTTTCCCTCAAAACCGCTGTTGTGCAGGTCGAGCGAAATGTTTTTAAGAGCAAAACCGTTATTAGAAAAGCTTTCAATAGAAAATTCAAAAAGCTGCATATTATCGGTTTTCTGATGTATCTCGGCACCGTCAGCCATCAGAAGCTTGTATTTATTTAGGAAACGCTGATGGGTAAGACGGCGGTTTTTGAATCGGCTTTTTGGAAAAGGACAGGAAAAATTAAGATATATCCGCCCGATGGAATGTGGATGCAGATATCGCGGAAGATATTCGGCGGGAACGCTGAAAAATTTGATATTGGAAAGTCCTTCGTTCTGTGCTTTTTCGGCCGCCGCCACAATAACGTTGCGGCATTGTTCAACAGCGATGTAATTTATATTGGGGTGCCTCTTTGCAAGCTCGCATATAAACTGACCCTTGCCGCAGCCTATTTCAAGTTCGACGGGATTGTCGTTGCCGAACAGCTCGGTATAATCAAAATATTCGGGGCTTTCGCAGGCGATATCGCTGTTAAGCTCGGGCGAGCGAAGTACAAGGAGATTTTCGGAGCATCTCTCGCATCGGGTGTCGAGATTTTTCTTTTTACGCATTCTCATAATTTTTGTTCCTTTATTTAGGGGGTTCGTAAAAACGAACCCCCTTGCATATCGTGATATTAAGCGCCGAAATCGGCAAGAGATACCTTAATTATCTCGGCCTTTTCCTTTGCCTTTGCAAGCTTTGTGCGCTCGGCTTCGATAACCTGTGCCGGAGCCTTGGAAACGAAGTTTTCGTTTGAAAGCTTGCCCTCGAGCATGTTGATATCCTTTTCGACCTTTTCAAGATCCTTTTTCAGTCTTGCAACTTCCTTATCCCTGTCAACAAGCTCTGCAAGAGGAATAAGGATCTTTGCGCCGTCGGAAACGATTGCAACAGCACCGTCAACGGTGAAGCTTTCGCCAACCTCGACCGAGCTTGCGGAAGCAAGACGCTCGATGAATGCCGTGCCGTGGATGAATGTATCCTTGTAAGCGGTCTCGATATAAACGGTGGCCTTCTTGGACGGCGGAACATTCATCTCGTTGCGGCGTGTACGGATAGCGCGGATGGCCGACATGATGCGTGTCATTTCCTCCGACTCGGCGGTGAAGTTGAACTGATCGCCGAAGGTGGGCCATTCGGATATCATCAGGACATCGCCGTGTGTGATTGTGCCGTAAAGCTCTTCGGTGACAAACGGCATAAACGGATGGAGCAACTTGAGGGCGCTTGTAAGCACATAAAGCAGCATGGAGCGAACATCCTTTGCCTCGTCGCCGCCCTTTGCAAGACGGATCTTTGCAAGCTCGATATACCAGTCGCAATAGCAGTCCCAGATGAAATCGTAGATCTTCTGAACAGCGATGCCGAGCTCGAATTTTTCGAGGTTATCAGTCAGTTCGGTGGCTACCTTTGCAAGCTCGCAAAGGATCCACTTATCTTCAATAGCGAGGTTTTCGGGAACAGCCGATGTGTCGTTTTCGTCAACGTTCATCAGAACATAGCGGGTAGCGTTCCACAGCTTGTTTGCAAAGTTGCGGCAGGCCTCAACCTTTTTGTCGGAATAACGCATATCGCTGCCCGGGCTGATACCGGTAAGAAGGGAAAGACGGAGCGAATCGGCGCCGTACTTTTCGATCGTTTCAAGCGGATCAACGCCGTTGCCGAGAGATTTGGACATCTTGCGGCCAAGCTCATCGCGGACGATGCCGTGAATGAATACGGTACTGAACGGTGTTTCGCCCATCTGCTCAACGCCGGAGAAGATCATTCTTGCAACCCAGAAGAAGATAATATCGTAACCGGTAACAAGTGTGCTTGTGGGATAGTAATATTTAAGCTCCTCGGTGTTGTCCGGCCAGCCGAGTGTGGAGAAAGGCCAGAGTGCGGAGGAGAACCAGGTATCGAGCGTATCGCCGTCCTGACGAACAGCGGCGCCGCACTTGGGACAGCAATCGGGGGCGGTGCGTGCAACGGTTATCTCGCCGCACTCATCGCAGTACCATGCGGGGATTCGATGACCCCACCAGAGCTG
>JAGBFS010000260.1 GCA_017936365.1 Clostridia bacterium | reverse complement strand
TGCCAAATATGCCATTAGCATTTCCAATAGCACTAATCATGTTTCTAATAGATTCCAAATTATTTTTCACCCCTTTTCTGCCTGCTTACACTATCACGCATTATTTCCAAATCCTTTATAACTACCAAATCCCAACATATATGCCGCCATCGCAATCGCCAAATCTTCAGATTCAATATCATGTTTAGATGCTAATACCTTCAGCTCATCCAAAACAGTATCCTGCGGAACAATTGTCCCTTTGAAGTCTTTGACCGCTTTCTCAATTACAGAAGGCAATACCATGCACATTTGATAAAATGCATCTTCTTGTCCTGTAACTAACGCATAGAACTGATCAAGACTTACTCTACGAATCAGCTTATGACCAACTTTCCTCTTATCAACAGTAGTTTCCCACTTGATATTTTGAGATTGCTGAGCGATCGCCTCTACCAAGAAACAAGCGCAATCATCATCATTCAATAATTGGCTTTGCATTTTTATGAATGTTTTTCCAGCCGAAGCAGAGTTCATAGTATTGTGCTTGTTTTTCATTTCAACATAAACCGTATGAACAATGCCAGCATCAGGAATTACAATACCGTCAGCATTTTCGTATATTACATCCCATCCGCCTTCTTCACCATTCGGTGGAACATGGCAGTTTGCAATGTACTGGAAAATTCTCTGATGAAAATACCCAATATCATTATTATTCGACTTATCTCGTTGACGAAAAATCTCATTGCTCACAATTTCATCCCAAGAGGATTGATAAACAGTTTTATCAAAAATCAATTTAATCGGGTCAATGATATTCTTATTAAACCTCTTTAAATCAAAAGATTCGAGTTTCTCTCCGTATTTTTCGATGGTAGCCTTAACATGATTTTCAAAGTCCTCTTCACTTATAAAAGATAAATTCCACATTATAAACACTCCAATGCTTCTTTTATTTTTACCGCTATATCATAAGCTAAATTTACAGGGACAGCATTTCCGACTTGCTTGTATTGTTGTCCCACACTACCGCAGAATTGCCAATCGTCTGGGAAACTCTGACAGCGTGCATTTTCTCGGATTGTAAACGGACGAGCTTCTAAAGGATGACAGCGATCCGTTTGTTTTTGACTGGGAGAAGTCAATACCGCAAGCGAAGGCTCGTCAAGACTTAATCTTCTCAGAATACCAGTTCGCCCCCCCTCCATATACCAGCAGCTTTTCATATATTCTTTTGCAACATCTTCAGGAATATCTCGCCAGTATCCTCCCGGTGGAACCATTTCAAAGATTTTCCTCTTGTATTCAGAATAGGGCGTTCCCTCGCTTTTCGGACAATCGAGTAAAATATCTCTTAAAACAGGCTTATACTTGTGAGGTACAGGAAACTCAAAAGTGATCCTATCTGCTAAATCATTTCGAATGCCGATCGTAATTAACCGTTCTCGTTTTTGAGCAACGCCATAATCCCAAGCATTCAAAACTTGCTTTTGGATAGTGTACCCTGTACTTTCGAAAATGTCAGTAATTGTCTTATATGTGCGACCTCTATCGTGAGTAAGCAAGCCACGTACATTTTCAAATAAGAACATCTTGGGCTGGAGTTGTTCCAAAAATTTTGCATAGTGATAAAAAAGGGTTCCTCGTGCATCTTCCAATCCAAGCCGCTTACCTGCATAAGAAAAGCTTTGACAAGGAGCTCCGCCGGACAACAAATCAAGCTCTCCTTCGGCAAGTCCAAAGTATTCTTTCAAATCAAGACAGGTAATATTGGCAATATCATCATTAATAACTCGCCAATTAGGACGATTACATTTGAGTGTATCTGCAGCATTTTTATCAAATTCAATAAGACCGATCGTATCAAATCCAGCTTTTTCAATTCCAAGAGCTAATCCGCCAGCCCCTGCAAAAAGCTCAATGGTGGTAAAAGATTTCCTTTCGACAACAGGCTGCTTTTCTTTAACAACTTCAATTATATCTCCAATGTTACAGTTAAGAGCAACGCAAATTTTTTCTATACTTTCAAATGAAATAGTTTCGTTCTTTCCCATTCGAGCCATTACATTAAAGCTGATTCCTGCCGCTTCTTTAAGCTCAGTTTTATTCATATTTCTATCAATGAGAAGCTTCCAAAGATTATTATAACAGACAGCCACAATATTACCTCCGACTTCAATAAATCCACTACACAAAAATGGGTTATTGAAATAATAGCATATTCAAGCTCAAAAATCAACTTTTCTCACGATTTCGTTAGAAATTCTTTTATCATATTTTTTGTTGCGATTTTTTGGAGCAAAATCCAATGCTCGAGAACATTATGGACAGAAAAATATCGCATACCCACACAATGGTATGCGATATTTTTAAGCTTCCTTACAAAGCGCGTCACAAAGTTGACTCGTTATTTTATTTATCGCGGTCGCTGATGGAGATATAATCGCGGCGCGGCTGGACGTTCATGTATGCCGGGCGGATGATCTTTCCGGCGTTTATGCGCTCTTCGATAAGATGGGCGCTCCAGCCGGCGATTCGGGCGATGGCGAAGATGGGGGTGTACAGCTCGGTCGGCAGGCCAAGCATGCTGTATACGAATCCGCTGTAGAAGTCGATATTTGCGCTGACGCCCTTGTAGGTCTTGCGGGCGGCGGATATTACCTGCGGCGCAAGACGCTCTACCCTTGAATAGAGCTCGTATTCCTCGCCCAGTCCCTTTTCCTCCGAAAGCTTGCGGACAAATCCGCCCAGGATCTTTGCTCGCGGGTCGGAAACGGAATAGATGGCGTGACCCATACCATATATAAGTCCCGATTTGTCAAAGCCCTCTTTATTAAGCAGGCTGCGAAGGTATGCGGAGATCTCCTCCTCATCCTTCCAGTCCTTGACCTTTTCCTTCATATCGTCGAACATCTGGACGACCTTGATATTGGCGCCGCCGTGCTTCGGGCCCTTGAGCGAGCCGAGTGCCGCGGCGATGATGGAATAGACGTCGGTGCCGGAGGAGGTTACGACGTGGGTCGTGAAGGTGGAGTTGTTGCCGCCGCCGTGTTCGGCATGAAGCACCAGGCACAGGTCGAGCAGGCTTGCTTCAAGCTCGGTATAGGAGCTGTCGGGACGGAGCATATAAAGGATGTTTTCCGCGGTGGAAAGCTCCGGCTGCGGAGTATGGATAAAGAGGCTACTGCCCTTGTAATAATGCTCGTACGCCTGATATCCGTAGACCGAAAGCTGCGGGAAAAGGGCGATAAGCTGGAGGCACTGGCGCATCACATTGGGCAGGCTCATGTCGTTCGCCTTGTAATCGTAGGAATAAAGGGTGAGCACGCTTCGCGCAAGGGTGTTCATCATATCAAAGCTGGGTGCTTTCATTATTATATCGCGCACAAAGCTGGTCGGAAGCGAACGGTAGCCGGCGATTATCTCGCGGAACTCGTCAAGCTGTGCCTTTGTGGGAAGATCGCCGATGAGCAGAAGATATGCAATCTCCTCAAAGCCGAAGCGCTTTTCACCGACAAAGCCGTTTACAAGATCCTCGATGGCTATGCCGCGGTAAAAAAGCTGACCTGCACACGGGGTCTTGACGCCGTCCACCATCTTGGAGGACTGGATCTCCGAAACCTCGGTAAGGCCGGTAAGCACGCCGTTGCCCTGAAGATCGCGCAGACCGCGAAATACATGGTATTTTGTATACATCTCCGCCTCGATGGAGCTGTTGGACTGACATATATCGGTCAGCTTTTCGATTTCAGGCGTTACCTGTGAATAGTCTATATCCTTTCTGTTTATCATCATAGGCTGTTTGCCGCGCCCGATCGGGACACGGACTCTCCTTTCGCTGAATATTTGGCGGTCATTTTAAATATCATCTGATGTATATTTATCCTCATGTATACATTCCAGGGTATCGGAAAGCAGACGCACCGCCGACATGAAGCTTTCGCTTTCTATTCCCTCACGCACAAGGACTTTTCTGAATTTTTCAATATATTTTGAGCATCGGTCGTCAAGTATCGCGCTTGTGCGCTCCGATATTTCAAGCATGACCGAACGACGGTCGTCCGGCACCGGTACGCGGCGGATATATCCCGCCCCCGCAAGCTTTGAAAGCAGCTTCGACATCTGCTGCTTCGGGATGCGAAGACGCTCCGACAGCGCGGTGACCGAGGCTTTGCCGCCAACCTTAAGCTCGTACAGGACATGAAGCTGCAGCGCGGTAAGCTCGCCCTTGAAAAGCTCCTCAAAGGGGCGCTGCAGAATACCGTAGGACAGCTTCAAAAACCGGAACAGCTCGTCGCTTGGCAACCGCTCGACTTCATCCATATCTTATATCCCCCAATGCAGTATATTAACATCAAGCAATATTTTACCGAATAATAATACCACAAAACGGAAAAACACACAACTGTATAATTATCGATTTTTGTTAAACATTTGTGAACTACTTTCGCCGTCATTTTGTACAAGCAACAAAAATAATTTTTATCATTAAAAACTATTGCAAAACAAAAGAAGATATGATATAGTATTACAGCAATAAAAGTTTTTTTCGGAGGTTTTATCAAATGGGTGTCGTTTCCTGGATATGCAGCGTTGTTCTGCTCATATTGGCTATAGCAATTATCGTCGTCGTCCTTCTTCAGGAAGGTCATCAGGCTAATCTTTCCGGTGCTATCGCCGGCGGTGCGGATTCTTTCCTTGGCAAGAACAAGGCTCGTACTCTTGACAGCTTCCTTGCAAAATGCACCAAGTGGATCTCAATCGGCTTCTTCGTTCTTACCCTTGTTGCCGATTTCATCGTTGCTGCAAATCTTTAATTCCTGTATAAAAACTACCGGGCTTTGCCGTACGGCTTGGCCCGGTTTTTTTTGCGTTAATAACCTCATTTTAAATTTCATTTTTCATTCTACATAATGCGCTCTTTTCTTCGCGCGCGGTATGGAATAATTAACTGCGGACCGGAATAAACATATAACGCGGTATCCGTATTTTTACGCGAGAAAGGAACGATATTATGGGATTTTGGGGGAAATATCTTCTGCGCGAAACGGCTGCGCCCGAAAATCCGCTGCTCGAAGAAATACGCGCGACTGTCAATCAGATCAACAGCGCGCGTATATGGTTTGAATCGGAAAGCGACGAGGATCTTATCGAAGCCTGCGTCTTTCAATTGGAGGCGCTTGAGGCGCGGTACCGTTATCTGCTGCGCATGGCCAAATCAAGCGGACTTCGATGCGACGCGATAACCGGCGAGGTTAATGAAAAATCAGCCGTTACGCGCTGCGATGATGAACCGGCTTTGTCCCCTCTGTTATAGGAAGGATTGTATATCCCTCGCTTTGG
>JAGBFS010000259.1 GCA_017936365.1 Clostridia bacterium | reverse complement strand
TTGCTTGTTCCCTGCCAGCTTTCCATAGCCTCGATCTCTTCAATCGGGAGGAAGGTGAGGAACTTCAAGCATTTGATAACGCTTGCATCTTCGGTATTGCGCCAGTACTGATAGAAATCGTACGGGGATGTCTTCTTCGGATCGAGCCATACGGCGCCGCACATTGTCTTGCCCATCTTTTTGCCGTCGCTGGTGGTAAGAAGTGCAAAGGTCATGCCGCATACTTCCTCGCCCTTGACCTTACGGACAAGCTCGATACCGCCGATGATATTCGACCACTGATCGTCGCCGCCAAGCTCCAGCTTACAGCCGTATTCCTTATTAAGGCAAAGGAAATCATAGCTCTGCATAAGCATATAGTTGAACTCGATAAAGGAAAGACCCTTTTCAAGTCTTGACTTGAAGCATTCAGCGGTAAGCATCCTGTTGACCGAGAAATGCACACCGATATCACGCAGGAAGTCGATATAATTGAGGCCAAGCAGCCAATCGGCATTGTTGACCATGATAGCATTGCCTTCGGAAAAATCGACAACATTTGCCATCTGGCTTACAAAGCAATCGCCGTTGTGCTTGATGGTTTCCTTTGTCATCATGGAACGCATATCGGTTCTTCCGGTCGGGTCGCCGACCATTGCCGTACCACCGCCGATAAGGGCTATAGGTCTGTGACCTGCCTTCTGCATGTGCGACATAATTATCATCTGCAGAAGGTGTCCGACATGAAGCGAGTCGGCTGTCGGGTCAAATCCGATGTAGAATGTGACCTTCTCATTTTCAAGCATATCACGGATCTTATCCTCATGGGTCATCTGTGCGATAAGACCGCGCCTTTTAAGTTCGTCAAAAACGCTCATTTGTTTCATCCCTTTTACATGATTTATACTGTGCCGAATGCCGAAAATGAACACATTTCGGCTATTGAACCGGACACATATATAATGTATAATTTAAACATATTTAAAAAGATTTGTCAACACCGGGAGGGAGATTTTATGCCGGGACCGGAGCCCCAGATAAGCGAGCTTTCACGCATACGCTTTGAGGCAGCCTTGGTGGCCGCTTCAAACGCCGAAACCGCAGGTATCGGCACGATGGGCGAAAAGGGCGTACACCGCACATTGAAATATTATTTTGAGCCGCACGAGGATTGTCACGAGATTCCGATAGGCGGTTATGTCGCCGACGCATCAGGCGAAAACGGCATATTTGAAATACAGACCATGGGTTTTTACCGCATGAAGGACAAGCTGCGCGCCTTCCTCAACGCGGCGCAGGTCACCGTTGTTTATCCGGTAAGATCATCAAAACGAATCATCAAAGTGGACAAGGCAACAGGCGAAGTTGTGTCGACCCGCAAATCTCCGGTAAAGCGAACCGAATGGCAGATATTTTGGGAGCTTTACTCTATACGCGATCTTCTCGGCGACCCCGATCTTCATTTCTGTATCGTAAAGCTTGAAGCTGACGAATATCGCAATGCCGCCGCTGTACAGCGCGGACGCAAACGCCGCAAGGGCGGCGCATCCGACACCGAACGCATCCCCACCGCGCTTCTCGGCGAGCTGTGGCTGCGCTCCCCCGATGATTACAGGCAGTTCCTGCCGCACGGGCTTGCCGATGAGTTTACCGCAAAGGAATTTTCCGCTCTTGCCGGTATCGACACCGACACCGGACGGTGCGCTCTGAATGTCATGTGCAGCATAGGTATATGTGAAAAAACAGGCAAATCGGGCAACGCAATTCTGTTTTCGGTGGTTTGATAATATCAGAAAATGAGCTGAACCAAATCAGGTTCAGCTCATTTATTTTTATACTTATTCTACTGCGCCGCAGCGGTCGTCGTTGTGGTGGTCGGTGCCGGTGCAGTGGTTGTTGTGGTGGTCGGCGGCGCGGCAGTTGTTGTAGTCGGCGTCTGAGATGAGGTATCATCCTTCTGGGTTGCGAGAAGGTCAAGTGCCGTGCTTATCTGGGGATCTTCCTCCGGCTTGAGAACGTAACGGTTGGTTTCCTGATAGGTGGAAAGCGGCACGTTATAGAAAAATCCGCCGGTGGAGATTTTACCGTCGGCTATTGCCGAACATGTATCGGTCTTCCATGTTCCTGTTGTAAGCTTTATTGCCGAACCATCGCTCAATTCAAAATATTCCTGCACAGTCATCTGACCGCTTGTTGCCGTTCCGACAATATAACATTTGCCGTAATCGTATACCGCAGATGCAAAAAGCTCGGCCGCACCGGCGGTATCACCGTTTACAAGTATTACCATCTTAAGATCGGTGCTCTTTGAATCGGATGTATAAAGAACCTTTGAATTTCCCTCGCTGTCGACAAAGGTCATCAGGTTGCCCTGCGGAAGGAGGGTGTCAAGTATACTGCAAGCCGACTCGTATTCGGCAAGGCTGCCGCCGCTTACCGAGCGAAGGTCAATTATAAGACCGGTTATACCCGCGGATTTCAATGTACTGTATGCCGAATTGAAATGGTCATCGGTTCTTTCGTTGAAATCGTATATCGTTATATATCCGACACCGGAAAGATTGCTGTATTCAACCGGAACTTTTGCAAACGATGCCTTGCTTACGTTAAAGCTGATGGCTGTATCACCGCGAAGCACCTTGAGCGTTACCTCGGTCTTTGCCTCGCTTATGGTCGCTATCGCTTTATCATAGCCCGTTGACAATACCGTAACGCCGTTGACGTAGGTTATTATATCGCCCTTTTTCATGCCGGCAGTTGCCGCGGAAGAGCCGCCCTGTACACGGTTGACAAGAATGTTGCCGTCGCTCGCGCGGGAAACATCGATTCCAAGCCCGAAATCGTATCCGGCAAGGCCATTGCTTTCTCTTTCATAGTCGTCGGCGGAAAGATATTCGCACTGATCGTCGCCAAGACTTTCCATAAGACCGTCTGCCATGCTTTCAAGCAGCTTGTCGTAATCTATATCGCCATCGTATTTCTGTCTTACCTTTGCCTCGATCTCGCCGAGCATTGCATAGGCAAACTGGCGGTCGGTGATAAGTCCCATTCGCTCTTCAAATTTGCGCATCGCAAATGTGTAGGTAATGGTGACCGATATGACTGCGACGATCGCCGCTATCGATATCGCCAAGCCGATTGAAATCTTTTTATTCATACATGACCATACCTTTCTCATGTTCGGTTGAGGTATTTTCTTATCCCCGATTTTAGGTAAATCAGAGGAAGAAAAATATAAACCGGAAAGCCGAGGCTTTCGGACCGAACCCTCATTTTTCGATCGATCAAATTACTATAACACCGCAAAATCGACCGTTTTCTCTTTTGTTATTAAACCGACAAACTCCCCGACTCTGCCGGGGAGCTGTTGGTTATACTATTAAATGTAGTTGGTCGGATTCTTTGCAACGCCGTTGACTCTTATTTCAAAATGGAGATGCGGACCGGTGGAACGGCCGGTAGAACCGCACAGACCAACCGTCTGTCCTCTTGAAACATGCTGACCGACGCTTACGCTCTTTTTGCTCAGATGAGCATAAACGGTCATGTATCCGCCGCCGTGGTCAACGATAACATAGTTGCCGTAGCCGCCGGCGTTATATGAGCTGGTAACGACCTTACCGGAGTTTGCCGCAACAATCTTTGCGCCCATAGGAGCACCGATGTCGATACCCTTATGATAGCTGTTTGACCATGCACGCCAGCCAAACTTGGAGGTGATGCGTCCGTATCCCGGTGCCGGCCAACGCCATGAGCCGCCGACGTATGTATCGTTATCGGAATCTCTGGTTACGTTGTTGATGATAGCATCAAGCTGCTGTCTTGCAAGCGACATTTCCTTGTCGATCTTTGCCTGCTCCGCCTGAAGCGCTGCCTTATCGGCCGCTATCTGGGAAAGGAGCGAGGATGCCTCAGCCTGCTGCTCGGAAAGCTCCGCTTTTTTGATGGAAAGGGTGGATTTCTGCTCCTCGATCTCTGCCTTCTTGACCTCGATCTCCGCCTTTTCGGCCTCGAATCCGTTCTTGTCAAGAGTCAGAGTATCGATAACATCCTGATCGTAATTTGCCATTACTTCAAGATATACCATATTGGAAAGTATATCGTCAAAGTTTTCGGAAGAAAGCAGAGTCATAAGACCGCCGCTGATATCGCCCATGATATACATGGTTCTCATGCGGCTGCGGAAACGCTCATAGCTTTCGTCGATAGCCGTCTGCTTCTCTGCAATATTTGCCTCGATACCGGCAATCTCGACCTCCTGAACGGCAATCTGCGAATTGATCGTGTCGATCTGCGAATTGAGGTTATCGATGAGGTTGTTTATCTCCTCAAGCTGGGACTGTGCATCAGCCTGGCTTGACTGGAGTTTTGATATCTTGGTTTTGATGGAAGCCTGTTCAGCTTCAAGGGCGGCCTGCTTGGAACGCAGCTCCGACTCGGTTGCAGCACCGGCCGTCAGAACAGCGCTTCTTTTGTCTATAGTGGAAACATTTGCTGGAGCCGAGCAATAAAAGCTCAAAAACAAAGCAAATGCCGCTACAAGACACACGCAAGTCTTTTTAAACATTGTTCAATCCTCCGTCATTATGCAAGTATTTTCTGATAGAGATCGTACTGCCGACAGTACCTGTCAATATACCGGCGCCAAGGAATCCGAGCAGGCACCAGAGCCACAGGCTCGAATACGGGATAACGCCGTACTGTGCCATTTCGGGTACCGAGCTGAGTATCGTGAGATAAATATAGCTTATCGCACCGAAGGACACAAGACCCGATATAATTCCTATGAACACACCCTCTACAAGGAAGGGCATTCTGATGAACCAGTCGGTTGCACCGACCGATTTCATTATGCTTATCTCAAGTCTTCTTACATACATTGTAAGCTTGATGGTGTTTGTGATAATGAACATCGATACGATGAAAAGCAGACCGACGATCAGCGCACCGACTATCGTTACAAAACGGTTGATGTTTGTAAGCGTTTCGGCAAGATCCTGCTCGCTTCGCACGGTATAGACGCCTTCAAGTGCGTTGAGGTTAACGACCGTGGATTCAAGACGGGTTATATCCTTGATGGTTACGGTATAGGCATCGGGAAGAATATCGGCGGTATCGCTGAGGCTGTTTACAAGCTCGGAATCGTTGCCGAGTCTTGAAAGCATGGAAGCAAATGCATCCTCGCCCGATGTGAAAACAAGCTCGTTTTCAATATTACCGACACCGATGATCTTTGCCTCCATAAGCGCCTTTTCTTCATCGGTTCCGTTAAAGGAATCATCCATGAATACTTTAACGACGTTCTTATCCTCCAGCCATTCCATCATGCTGGATACGTTTACGGAAATAATCGCTGCGCTTCCCATAAGAAGCAGACAGCATATCAGGACACCGATAGATGCAAAGCTCATCAGTCGGTTTGCCCACATATTTCTGAAGCCCTCTTTTAAGAGGTACTTAAAACTACTGCCCATAATACTCAACCTCCGGTCCGCTGTCCGCTACAAGCTCGCCATCCTGGATCTCGATGATCCTTCTGCGGAATTTTTTAACCAGCGCATGCTCATGGGTTACCATGAGTATCGTGGTTCCGCGGCGGTTTATTTCGTTGAGCATATCGACTATTTCAAAGCTCATGCGCGGGTCGACGTTTCCGGTCGGCTCGTCCG
>JAGBFS010000258.1 GCA_017936365.1 Clostridia bacterium | reverse complement strand
GAAGAAAAAGCAAAGCTTCAGGGTCTCCCCACCTCTCTTGAAGCAGCTCTCGACGCTCTTGAAGCCGACCACGATTATCTGACCACCGGCGGCGTCTTCCCCGAAGAGCTTATCAGCAACTTCATAAAGACAAAACGTGAAGAATGCCGTCAGCTTGCATCTATCCCCCACCCGGCTGAATACGATAAATATTACAACCTCTAATAAAGTAAAAAGCATATAGCAAAAGAGCTAACTGATTTCTTGTGAAATCGGTTAGCTCTTTTATAAATTTATCGCAAGAATTTTTAAAACAGTATCATTTTCGCTTTCAGAATCAGGAAAGCATATTCAATACTCCAACGCGAGTATTTTATTTTTGATCTGATTGATTACCTCAACGAACACCTCATCACTCTGTCCTGTCGGATCCGGCAAACCCCAGTTATCATCAAAGGCTCTGCCGATGAACGGACAACCGACCTAGCAGCCCATTGAGATTGCAATATCCGGTTCGGGTATCTTGTCGATGGTTTTGCTGTACTGTGTCTGCTCCATATCAATGTCATAGAGCTGTTTCATTAGCCTTACAGCGTCCTGATTGATTTGCGGTTTTGTTTCCGTTCCTGCTGAGTAAAACTCATATTTATCTCCGGCGATGAGCTTTCCGAGAGCTTCTGCTATCTGGCTGCGACAGGAATTGTGAACGCAGATAAACGCTATTTTCTCCATATCAGCAGCCTAACTTGTGCAGCAGTTTTTTTATATCTGCAGCCTTCAGTACCTTTCCCATAGAAATGACCTTCTCGTTAACAACCAGAGCAGGCATACTCATAACGCCATACTCCATAACTTTTGCCATATCGGTGATATACTCAACCTCAACAGAAAGTCTCATGTTCTTCACAGCTTCCTTTGCATATTCAAACTGCTCGTGGCAGGCCTTACAGCCCGCACCAAGCACCTTAATGCAGCAGATGCCGTTTACTGCCGTGCCGCAGCACTCGGTTACTGTTTCGGTTGCATCACTTGTGGGACAGCCGCAGTTGTAAGCACACGAAGGTGCCTGTTTTTCTTCTTTATTCTTTCCAAAGTTGAATAATGCCATAATGATACCTCCAAGTAAATTATAGAATCAACGGTTGAATAAGGTTAAAGAAATATCCGACGATGATAATGCCAACCATACAGATAGCCACGAAAATACTGAGCAGCTTTGGCTTTATAGCCTTACGCAGCATTATCATAGACGGTAAGGACAAGGTTATGACACCCATCATAAAGGACAGCACGACACCAAGCAACGCGCCCTTGCCAAGCAGTGCTTCGACAATTGGAATTGTGGCGAAAATATCCGAATACATCGGTGCTCCTGCAAGAGCGGCAAGGATAACTCCAAATGGGTTGTTATTACCAAGTATCCTGACGATAAATTCTTCGGGTATCCAGTTGTGAATGAAGGCACCGATACCAACACCGATAAGGACATAGGGCACGACTTTTTTAGCGGTGGAAAGCACTTGCTCCCACGCATATTTAATACGCTCTTTGAAGTTTAATTTCTCTTGCGGCAGATCGAGTGCCTTGCCGTTTCTGATATATTCTTCCACCTGATTTTCGAGATGCAGTTTTTCAATCAATGTACCGCCGGCAACGGCAATTACCAGACCAAGCACCACATAAATCACAGCAACCTTCCAACCGAAAATGCTCATCAGCAAGACAAGGCTGCCAAGATCCACCATCGGCGAGGAAATAAGAAAAGAGAAGGTCACTCCCAGCGGCAGGCCGGCGCTTGTAAAGCCGATAAACAACGGAATAGATGAGCAGGAGCAGAACGGTGTTACCGTGCCGAGCAAGGCCGCAATGATATTTGCGCCTATGCCTTGAAATCTGCCAAGTATCTTCTTTGTTCTCTCGGGCGGGAAATAGCTTTGGATATATGAGATAACAAATATCAGAACGCCGAGCAATATCATAATCTTGATTACATCGTAAATAAAGAATTGTATACTGCCGCCGATACGGCTTTCAGTATCCAGCCCGCAGGCGTTAAGAAGTGTTTCTATGAGTCGGTTCAGCCAACTCATACCAAGGATTTCTGTCTGAAAGAAGTCCCACGCAGTTTTTATCACTTCCATAATATGCCTCCCATAAATACATTTAAATCCATCTATATTTGATGCTTTAAACAAGCCGTGTATCTACACGGCAGGTTCATTCATATTCAGAAAGTATGCTTTCAAGTACTTTAACCGCACTCTTTACCATAAGTGGACAGAATTCACGGAATAGATTCTTTTCGCTGATTACAGCCATATCTTCGGGATTTGTAAGGTCGTAGCCCAGAAGCTCACGACAGACTATCGAGCCGTTGACTTCCCTGAAACGTCTTGTGAACTCATCGGCTATTGCGTAAGCACGCATCTTTCTCTCTGTGTCCGCAGAGTTGCAGTGTCCGTACTTCAGCCCCAGCACCAGCAACGCTCCCGATACTGCACCGCATAATTCTCCGTTTCTGGCTCCGCTGCCAAACTCCGAGCCGAGCTTCAGCGTAAGCTCTTCGCTAAGTCCAAAATCGGACGCAAAAGCGGTCAGTACCGCCTGAGAACAGTTAAAGCCGCCGGAGAACAGCTCCACCGCACGATCTGCCTTGTTAGTATTATTCATCATTGTTCGCCTCTTTCTTAAGCCTTAAAAAATCAATATATTCCTGTGCTTTTGACAGCCCATCTTCTGATATGGAATAGTACATCCATTTACCCTCCTTACGACCAAGCACAATGCCGGAATCACAGAGAATCTTCATGTGATGCGACAATGTCGGCTGGGTCACATTGAGAGCTTCAAGCAGCCTGCAGGCGCACTTCTCGCCGTCTTTCAGTATATTCAGAACACGGATTCGGTTTTCGTCGCAGAACGCTTTGAAAATAAGCGCTGTTTTTCTTTCGTCCATTCGAAGTACCTCGCATAGATAATTATCGATATGTATTATACACAACACATAGGTGTTTGTCAATATGTTTGCAAAAAATAATATCATTTTCAAATAAGTTAGCTAACAAAAATCCCTCATGTGTGAATCAAGCAATTCAGCACAGGAGGGATTACCTCTTTGTTAGAAAAAAATCGCGGGAATTTTGAAAACAGTATCAAAACAGTATCATTTTCGCTTTTAGAACCGAGAAAATGGCTTTGCTATGCGACTTTTGCTGTTTTGGTGCTTATTCCCACTCTATTGTTCCCGTAGGCTTAGGCGTTACATCGTAAAGCACGCGGTTGACGCCGTCAACTTCGCTGATGATGCGGTCGGTTATCTTTTTGAGGGTGCTCCAATCAAGCTCTTCAACCGTTGCAGTCATTGCATCGACTGTATTGACGGCACGGATAACAACCGGCCACTCAAAGCTTCGCTCGTTATTTTTAACACCGGTTGACTTGAAATCGGGTACGATAGTAAAATACTGCCATACCTTGCCCTGCAGGCCGGCTTTTGCAAATTCTTCGCGCAGTATTGCATCAGATTCACGTACCGCTTCAAGACGGTCGCGAGTTATTGCTCCGGTGCAGCGTACGCCAAGACCGGGACCCGGGAAGGGCTGACGCTGTACCATACCCTCGGGAAGACCAAGTTCAAAACCAACTTCGCGGACTTCGTCCTTAAAAAGCATCTTAAGGGGTTCGACAAGCTCAAACTGAAGATCTTCGGGAAGGCCGCCGACATTATGATGGCTCTTGATATTCTTTGCAGTCTTTGTGCCGCTTTCAAGAATATCAGGGTAGATAGTTCCCTGACCGAGGAATTCGATACCGTCAAGCTTTCTTGCTTCTTCTTCAAAAACACGAATAAATTCGGCACCGATTATCTTTCTCTTTTCTTCCGGATCGCTTACGCCGGCAAGCTTATCAAGGAAACGGCCAACTGCGTCGACATATATAAGATTTGCACCCAGCTCATCACGGAAAACGCGAACTACCTCTTCCGGTTCGCCCTTGCGAAGGAGACCATGGTTAACATGCACGCAGGTAAGCTTATCTCCAATTGCTTTTACAAGCAAAGCTGCGACAACAGAGGAATCGACACCGCCGGAAAGTGCAAGAAGAACCTTTCTGTCCCCTATCTGCTGGCGCATGAGCTCTATCTGGTCATCAATAAAATTCTTGGCGCTCCAGTTCTTCTGGGCGTTGCAGACATCGAATATAAATCCGCGGATAGCATCAAGACGTATTGCATCGTCCTGCGGCCATGCCGGTTCATTCTTATGATCGACCGACATTATAGGCAGACCGCAATTATATATTGCATCAGAAGCGTCAATCTCAACACCGTCTACAATGCGGTTCTTTCCGCCATTTAAAATTATACCCTTAACGTTAGGAAGCTTTGCAAGCTCGTCCGCTGTTAAGTCGTGCGGATGAATCTCGCTATATACGCCCAAAGAGCGAATCTCACGGGCTATTTTTGCGTTTTCTTCGCTTCCAAGATCGATAATGAGTATCATATCCTGCTGCATTAAACATCCCTGCTTTCAAATTAAATATTGGATAATTATAGCACTAAATTTATGTGATTGCAATATTGGTTTTAACTATTTTTTGCCTTTATATTTCTTTTCTTCAAACTTCTTTATGACCTGTGCCATATCGTCTTCATGCGCAATTACCATAAGGTGATCTTCGGAATTTATGACGTAATCCGGCGATGGCGTAATATTTGTTTCACCATCCGCATCAATAACTCCGATAATGACAACTTTGTACACCGCACGGATATTTGACTCCTTCAGGCTCTTCCCCACCCATTCATTAAGCGGAGTTATTTCATAAATTGAATAACCGTCTTGAAGTTCGATATAATCAGAAATATTATCATTGCTGAATTTCACAGCCGCCCTTTCAGCAATATCCTTATCCGGATGTATTACCTCGTCAGCACCGTTGCGCAGAAGGAATTTTGTATGGATCTCGCTGTTTGATTTACTGACAACATACTGCGCTCCAAGCTCTTTGAGCAGCGATGTAATCTCCAGATTGCGCTGAAAATCCTCACCAATACATACAAAGCAGACATCAAAATTTGAAACGCCAAGTTTTTTAAGTGTGGATTCTTTTGTACAATCGGCAATAAGGGCACTTGTAACATTGGACACCATATCCTCTATGGCTTCCTCATCTTTATCTACAATCATTATCTCATTGCCCTGCTCCAGCATCTCCTTGCAAAGATAGTGGCCGAATCTTCCCATTCCGATTATCAATACAGATTTCATAATCAGATACGTACTTCGTATACGAAATACATCCTCCTTATATATTTTATAATTATCCTACTGTTATCTGTTCTACAGGATAGTCGATTTTTGCGCTCTTTCTTCGTTCGGAAAAAGACAGCGCAAACGTAAGGCTGCCAACACGACCGCAATACATAAGCAGAATAATAATTATTCGTGATGCACTGTTAAGATCGCGTGTAACACCGGTCGATATACCCACCGTACCTATTGCCGAAAAGACCTCTACAATAATATCTGACATGGGCAGTTCCTGTATCATAAGAATAGCCATCAGCGCTGTCATAGAAAGAATAAAGTTAATAAAAACAACTATGCACGCTTTATTTATAACATCCTTTTCAAGTCTGCGGCCAAAAATCCTGCACCCCTGTTCACTTCTGATATAGGACTTGATATAAACCAGAATAACAATTATCGTTGTGGTTTTTATACCACCTGCCGTTGATCCGGGGCTTCCGCCAATAAAAGAATAGACTGCAGTCAATATCTTACTTGCATCAGTCAGACCTGCAATATCAACCGTATTCATTCCAGCCGTTCTTGGAGAGATCGAAAGAAACATTGAGCAAAGGAACTGTTCCTTCCCGCTCATTCCGGCAAGTATATTATTTCTTTCACAGATCCAGAAAACGAACGCACCGCCAAATATAAGTACAAGTGTTGTGGTCAGCACTATTTTTGAATGGAGCATGTATTTTTTAAATTTAAGCCCGTTTGTAAGGACGTCATCCCATACAAGGAATCCTAAACCGCTGACAACGATAAGCGCCATAACTACGGTATTTACAAGCGTATCGTCATAGTATCCGCAAAAGGAGCTGTATGGTTCGACCGTACCCATAAGGTCAAATCCGGCGTTGCAGAAAGCAGATACCGAATGAAACACGCTGTAATATATGCCCTTCAGCCATCCAAAATCCGGTATAAATCTGAATGCCAACAGAAGCGCACCGGTTCCCTCAACAGCAAGTGTACCGAATACTATCCGGCGAAGAAACTTTACGCTTCCCGCCATCTGAAGCGAGCCAAAGCTCTCCCTAATCAGCTCTCGTCGGTTAAGTCCAATCTTTTTACGAAGTAGTATCATCATAAAGACCGATAGTGTAATAAAGCCAAGACCGCCGATCTGTATCATTGTCAGTATCACAAGCTGGCCAAACAGAGTCCAATGCGTCCAAGTATCAAAAACAACAAGTCCGCAGACACAAGTTGATGATGCTGCGGTAAACAGAGCATCAAGAAATCCTGTTTGCTGTCCGGCTCTTGTGGAAAAAGGCAGCATCAACAGCAATGTGCCGGCAACAATTATCCCTAAAAAGCTCACCGCTATCATCTGTGTTCGTGAAAGCTTTATTTTTAAGGCAAATTTTTTCAAAAAACCCCCGCCTTACAACTATGGACAGATACAAACCATGTACCTGTCCGTAGTTATGTCAATTATTAAAAGAGACCTGTAATCTTTCCGTTTTCATCTACATCAATTTTTTCTGCCGCAGGAACCTTCGGAAGTCCGGGCATTGTCATGATATCGCCTGTAAGCACAACAACAAAACCTGCACCTGCAGACACCTTGACGTTCTTAACGGTAACAACAAAATTCTCCGGAGCTCCAAGCTTTGTCATATCATCAGAAAAGCTGTACTGTGTTTTTGCTATGCAGACAGGGCATTTATCGAAACCAAGCTCGGTAAGCTTATCTATTTGTTTTTTAGCCGCCGGAAGTACAGATATACCGCATCCGCCGTATACCTTCTTAACAACAGTCTCAATTTTATCCTCGATCGTACCTTCAAGCTCGTAGGAATAGGTAAAATTGCCCTTTTCCTCTTCGCAGAGGCGCACGACCTCTTTTGCAAGGTCAATTCCGCCGTCGCCGCCCTTTGCCCAAACATCGGACAGAATAACGTTGACGCCGAGCTCCTTACATTTAGAAATTATAAGTTCAACCTCAGCATCGGTATCGGTTGGGAATCTGTTTACGGCAACAACAGACGGAAGTCCATAAACATTCTTAATATTGGAAACATGGCGCAGAAGATTAGGTATACCCTTCTCAAGCGCCTCAAGGTTTTCGGTGCCAAGCTCGGTTTTTGCCATACCGCCGTGCATCTTGAGCGCTCTAATTGTCGCAACGATAACAACCGCATCAGGATTGAGTCCGGCAAAACGACACTTGATATCAAGGAACTTTTCGGCACCCAGATCAGCACCGAAGCCGGCCTCTGTTACAGCATAATCACCAAGTTTCATAGCCATCTTGGTTGCTATGACAGAGTTGCAGCCGTGTGCAATATTAGCAAACGGACCGCCGTGTACAAACGCCGGTGTTCCCTCCAGAGTCTGTACAAGATTGGGCTTGAGCGCATCTTTAAGCAGAGCAATCATCGCGCCGACTGCCTTGAGGTCACCCGCCGTTACCGGCTTTTCATCATAGGTATAGCCCACAATAATTTTAGAAAGACGGTCTTTGAGATCGCTTATTGAGTTCGCAAGGCAGAATACCGCCATGATTTCAGACGCAACAGTGATATCATAACCATCCTCACGCGGTACACCGTTGACTCTTCCGCCAAGACCATCGGTAACATATCTGAGCTGACGGTCATTCATGTCGACGCATCTTTTCCATGTTATACGCCTTGGATCGATATTAAGCGCATTACCCTGATAAATATGGTTATCAAGCATTGCTGCAAGAAGATTATTTGCCGCACCGATAGCATGGAAGTCACCGGTAAAATGAAGATTGATATCCTCCATCGGAACAACCTGGGCATATCCGCCGCCGGCAGCACCACCCTTGACACCGAAAACCGGGCCAAGCGACGGTTCGCGCAGAGCCACAACAACGTTCTTGCCTATCTTTTTAAGACCGTCGGCAAGTCCGATAGTTGTAGTTGTTTTGCCTTCACCGGCCGGTGTAGGAGTAATAGCGGTAACAAGTATAAGCTTGCCGTTTCCTCTCTTGCTTTTTTCAAGCAAGGAGTAATCGACCTTTGCTTTATATTTGCCGTACTGCTCAAGATATTCCTCGTCAACTCCGGCAGTCCTTGCTATCTCGCCGATAGGCTTGAGTATACATTCCTGTGCTATTTCAATATCGGATTTATACATAACACGACCAGCCTCTCATTTAAAAGCTATGTTCTGCAATCAATCAGATTTTGGGGTTTGCTGTCTTGAGAACAACATCGTGATATCCGCCTTCGACAATACTTGTTGCCGAAACAAGAGTGATCTTTGCATCCTTCTGGAGGTCAGCAAGATTTATAACACCACAGTTGCACATTGTGGACTTGATCTTGTAGATACTTCTCTGGAGGTTATCGTGCAGGCTCCCTGCATAGGTAACGTACGAATCGACACCTTCCTCAAAGGAAAGGCCGGTCTTTCCGCCAAGGTCGTATCTCTGCCAGTTTCTTGCTCTGTTAGAGCCTTCACCCCAGTATTCCTTGACGTATGTGCCGTTGATGTTGAGCTTTTCTGTCGGGCTCTCATCAAAACGTGCAAAATAACGGCCAAGCATAAGGAAGTCTGCGCCCATTGCAAGAGCAAGGGTCATGTGATAGTCATGAACAATACCGCCATCGGAACAGATAGGAACATAGATACCGGTCTTTTCAAAATACTCATCTCTTGCTGCAGCAACTTCGATAAGTGCTGTAGCCTGACCGCGGCCAATACCCTTCTGCTCACGGGTGATACAGATGGAACCGCCGCCGATACCGACCTTGATAAAGTCAGCACCAGCCTCGGCAAGGAACATGAAGCCATCACGGTCAACAACGTTGCCGGCGCCGATCTTAACGGTATCGCCATACTTTTCACGAATGAAATCGATGGTCTGCTTCTGCCAACAGGAATAACCCTCGGAAGAGTCTATGCAAAGCACGTCAACGCCTGCTTCAACAAGAGCCGGAACACGCTCGGCGTAATCTCTTGTATTGATACCGGCACCAACCATATATCTCTTCTGATTATCAAGCAGTTCAAGGGGATTATCCTTGTGCTGTGAATAATCCTTTCGGAAAACGAAATACATAAGCTTTCCCTCATCATCAACGATCGGGAGAGAATTGAGCTTATGATCCCAAATAATATCGTTGGCTTCCTTAAGAGTTGTTTCCTTCGGAGCAACAACAAGCTTTTCAAGCGGAGTCATAAACTCGCTGACCTTTGTAT
>JAGBFS010000257.1 GCA_017936365.1 Clostridia bacterium | reverse complement strand
TGATATGTGCGCCGCGCCGGGCGGAAAAACGACCCAGATAGCCGCCGCGATGAAAAACACCGGGCTGCTTGTTTCAAACGAGGTCGTCCGAAACAGGGCGCAGATACTTATTTCAAATCTGGAGCGTCTTGGGGTAAAAAATGCCGCGGTAACGTCGCTTATGCCCGATGTTATCGCCGACATGCTCCCGGAATATTTTGACCGCGTGCTGGTCGATGCCCCCTGCTCGGGCGAGGGAATGTTTAGGCGCGAGGAAGCGGCTGTGCGCGAATGGTCGCCCGAACACGTTGAGGCGTGTGCTGTGCGTCAGCTCAAAATTCTTGAAAGCGCGGCGCGATGTCTTGCCACGGGCGGAACCCTTGTTTATTCGACCTGCACCTTTTCGCCGCAGGAAAACGAGCTTTGTGTTGCGGCTTTTCTTGAGAAGCATCCCGAATTTGAGCTTTTGCCGATAGAGCGGCAGTACGGAAGAGCCGGACGGAATTTAAGCGACCGGTTCGATCTGACGCTGACGCGCAGGATATATCCTATGGACGGCGGCGAGGGACAGTTTACCGCATTGCTGAAAAAGAGCGGAGATAAAAGGGATATAGGCTCTGCGGCCGGCGAAAAGGCTCAGCTTCCCGAAGAGCTGTCGCAGCTTTTTGTAAATCAGCCGGATGGGATATATAAAGAGATAGGCGATCTTTGCTATATTCTGCCGTCCATGCTCCCCGCCGACCTGCCGGTCATTCGTGCCGGAGTGCTTGCGGGCGAGATAAAAAAGAACCGCATAACACCGGCTCATGCCCTTTTTATGAGCGGACGGCCATGCGATTTTACGCGGTGTGTTGATTTTTCTGCGGGCAGCGCGCAGCTTGAGGCATTTCTTCGCGGCCAGCAGCTTGATATTTCGGGCGAGCCGGGATTTACGGCTGTCGCGTGCGGGGGCGTTATAACGGGTTTTGGCAAACAGACCCCCGACGGATTTAAGAATCATTATCCTAAAGGCCTTCGGAATCGATGAAAATTCATATATTCGACAAAATAGTTTAACTATTATTTTTTATGTGGTATTATAATATAATAGGAAGAAAATATGAAATTGATAAATTAATCAGGCAAAAGAAAGGAATGAAGCACAAATGGAAAACGAAAAGATACTTATAGTTGACGATGATCAGAATATATGTGAGCTGCTTCGTCTTTACGCTGAAAAAGAGGGTTTTTCGGTTGCGATAGTCAACGATGGCAAGAGCGCCGTAAACTGCTTTGATGTAGAGCAGCCGTCGCTCATACTTCTTGATATCATGCTTCCCGAAATGGACGGATGGCAGGTATGCCGCGAGATACGCAAAAAGTCCAATTGCCCGATAATCATGATAACGGCAAAGGGCGAGACCTTCGACAAAGTGCTTGGTCTTGAGCTTGGTGCCGACGATTACGTTGTAAAGCCCTTTGAGGCTAAAGAGGTTATCGCACGAATCAAGGCGGTTCTGCGCCGTTCCAGCAAACAGGATCCCAACGAAAAAAAGGTGGTTGCGTTCGACCGTCTTACCATCAACCTCAACAACTACGAGCTTAAGGTCGACGGCAAGCAGATCGACACTCCGCCCAAAGAGATGGAGCTTATCTACCATCTTGCAAGCAATCCCAACCGCGTATTTTCGCGCGACCAGCTTCTTGATGAGGTATGGGGATTCAACTATTACGGCGATTCCAGAACGGTCGACGTTCACGTCAAAAGACTTCGCGAGAAGCTTGAGGGCGTAAGCGATCAATGGTCGCTCAAGACGGTCTGGGGCGTTGGCTACAAATTTGAGGTCAAGCAGTAAAATCGTGTGATAGGAGATAATCTCTGATAAGGGATTTAGGTTATTGTTATGAGCATTTTCGCCGACATAACCGACAGGATCGAAGGCGTTCGTCACAAGCTGGCAAGGACAATTTTTACAAAATACCTGCTTGTAACGGCGGCCGTGGTAATAATCAGCTTTATAATATTTGCCATAGCTGTGGCAACGTTGATGACAGCTCGATGGCAGGAGGAAAAGCAGGATCAGCTGTCGGCAAACATAAGCAGTCTGGCGCAGCGCGCAAGCCGTTATATCACCCCTATCGAGGTAGGGGAGGATGGCGTCGACAATTATCTTTTCAGCGAATCGGTTCTTACAAGCATGCGAGCGGCGATGTCCACCATCGGCCAAAGCTCGGATGCGGATATTTTCATGATCGACATACAGGGCAATCTTTTTCTTTGCTCTGATGATGAACTGCGTGCCGAGGGTGTTACGACCTGCAAGCACTCGTCGGCCGTAAGCCCGGAACGGTCGGCGCAGATGATAAGAGCGGCGCTCGGGTCGGAAACCGGCGATTTCCGTGATACAGGCCGTTTCGGGTCGGTATATGATGAGGAGTATTTTATTGTTGGCGTTCCGATAATTACGAAGGATATTAATGGAAGCGATGTTGCCGTGGGAATGGTATTTGCGGCATCGCCGGCGCACAGCCTGACTCAATTTAGAAACGACATTTACAATTACATGCTCATCGCGGTAGTAATCGCATCGGTCGTTCTGTTTGTGCTTGTTTACCTTATCACGGCGCAGCAGATAAGGCCGCTTCGCGAGATGACCGAGGCAGTAGTCAACTATGCGGCCGGTGATTTCTCGGTGCGCGTACCTGTGACCGACGAAACGGAGGTTGGCCAGCTTGCGGCGGCGTTCAACCGCATGGCCGATGCGATCGATCGAAGCGAGTCGATGCGCCGCAGCTTTATAGCCAATGTTTCCCATGAGCTTAAAACGCCGATGACGACCATATCGGGATTTGTAGACGGAATTCTTGACGGTACCATTGCGCCCGAAAAGCAGACGCAGTATCTGTCGATCGTTTCCGACGAAACCAAGCGTCTGTCGCGTCTTGTGCGTTCTATGTTGGATCTGTCTAAAATCGACAGCGGTGAGATGCGGCTTAACAAGAGCCGGTTTGATATATCAAACACCGTCTTTGAAACGCTGCTGTCATTCGAGCCGCGCATAGAGGAAAAGCAGATAGAGATACGCGGACTTGACAGCGTGCGGCCTCTTCTGGTCAACGGCGACCCCGATCTGATACATCAGGTAGTATACAACCTTGTTGAAAACGCGATAAAGTTTACGAACAGGGGCGGATACATTTACGTCAGGATTTATCACAGGGAACGTCAGGCGTATGTCAATATCGCAAACAGCGGTATCGGTATTCCGTCCGATGATCTTCCGCATATTTTCGAGCGTTTTTACAAAACCGACAAATCACGAAGTCAGGACAAGTCGGGCGTTGGGTTGGGGCTTTTCATCGTCAAGACCATCATAAAGCTGCACAAGGGCGGTATCGAAGCCCGCAGCTCCGAGGGCAACTACTGCGAATTTGAGTTCCACATCCCCATCGGCCATTAGCTTACTTTTTGAAAAAAGCTTACTTTTTGAAAAAAGTAAGACAAAAACTTACGGGTTTCGTGCCGCGGGAGGCTTTATTTTAAGATTAGTCTTGAGTGGCAAACGAATATGGCGTGAAATAATTTATCCCCCGATGCAGCTGCATCGGGGGATTTATAATGCTTTATGAGTTTTGGATTGCGGGTGTCGGTTCGGCAGCTTTCTTTTTGGTAAAATATATGAGCAGGGCAATAATTAAAATCAGGCCGCTGCGGCTTTCGGAAAGGGTATTTGGTGTGGATATCAGGCGTAAGCTTTCTGTCGAGCTAATCATAGATATTGCCGCAAAAAGATTGAGGAAAAGCGATGTTGCTGCTATGCTGTGACCAAAGAGTATGAAAGTGAAGATTTTTGCGGTTTTTTCTTTATTGCGCCCAAGGCAGAGGACGCCGATGATAATAAAAAGAGCTATTTCTGCGATGTGTCTGAAGATGAAAAAGAGCACAGAGAGTATACTGATGTCGCTGTATGCCGAGTTGATGGATATTTCAAAAATCATGGTAAGAAAAGAGGCAAAGGCGAGCACAAAAAGTCCGATTCCGACTAATTTGGGCGTGACCTTCGGCCAGCGTCCGGCAAGGATAAAGCCGATACCCGCGCAGGCATATGCCGCACCGCCGATCAGTGCGCTTGAAACGGCGGAGAGTATATGATTAATATAACTGTGAAGATCTGTTCCGATAAAAGTCGACAGATCGATTGCGCTGCCGACATCGGTGGCGGCGCAAAGTATTATTCC
>JAGBFS010000256.1 GCA_017936365.1 Clostridia bacterium | reverse complement strand
CGGGGATAATATTGCTCTCGCCGATAAAATCCGCAACAAACGCGTTGATCGGCTCGTTATAAATATCCTGAGGAGAACCAATCTGAAGGATGTTGCCCGATTTCATGACAACAACACGGTCAGACATGGTCAGCGCCTCTTCCTGATCGTGGGTTACGTATATAAAGGTGATGCCGGTCGACTGCTGAATACGCTTGAGCTCGGTCTGCATCTCTTTTCTTAGCTTGAGGTCCAGCGCGCCAAGCGGCTCGTCGAGCAGCAGAACACGGGGACGGTTAACAAGCGCTCTTGCAATTGCAACGCGCTGCTGCTGTCCGCCCGAAAGCTGGTCGATGCTGCGGCGCTCGAAGCCTTTAAGTCCGACAAGCTCCAACATTTCCTTGACCTTGGCACTGCGCTCCTTAGGCGGCATCTTTTTGATCTTCAATCCGAACTCGACGTTTTCAAATACGTTCAGATGAGGAAAAAGTGCGTACTTCTGGAAAACGGTGTTTACCTGTCTTTTATAAGGCGGAACATCGTTAATTCTTACGCCGTCAAAAAAAATATCACCCTCATTAGCCTCGACGAATCCGCCGATTATCCTAAGGGTAGTGGTCTTGCCGCAGCCCGAAGGTCCTAACAGTGTGATAAACTCTTTGTCGCGAATTTCGAGGTTGATGCTGTTGAGCACCTGTTCACCATCGAATTTTACGACTATGTCCTTAAGGACTATCAAATTTTCCATTTCGCATCCCCCTTTGCGGAATTTAAAGTCCGGCGGAATTAATTCTTTTCCGCCTGAAAGACCCACAGCCCTTTTCATGCCGCCACCCGCAAAAGGTTTTTCCTATCTTTGCAAAACAATGCAAAGATGTAAGTCAGCACATACGACACTGTGTAAAATATGTTTTAGATGCCTAAACACTCTTTAACTATATCATATACGCACTGTTTGTCAATGATTTGTAGAAATTTATTGTATTTTAAGATTTTTAGGCGAACTGTTAATTTTTCTCGTAAATGCTTTGGTTTTCAAAGTAAATACTCTGTTTTTCTCTATAATACTTGTTTGTCATTTCACCATTTAATATTAAAAACAGGAGCCTTTTATCAGCTTGGCTCCTGTTTATTTTATACATAATATTCAATTTTATAAAAATAAGGGTACTCTTTAAAAAGGTCACTAAGTTTGGTTCTCGTTTCGGAGCCTGGGTCGTTTATTATAAAGTCGGTGGATTTAAGATTTGTGCCGTTCCCGCTGTATCCGGTCACAACCACCCAGTGCATCTTGCCGTAGGAATTTTTTGCTCCGAATATCACCGGCTTACCGCTTTTAAGCAGGTCATATGTTTTCTGAAGATATCCGCTTGAGGTGTAGTTTCGGTAATTTGACGGCCATAGAACATCCCCTGATGATGTATAGCTCAAGCGGTAAAGCATTGTCGCCGGAGTCAGTGAACTGTCACCAAGCCTGTATCGCTCAGTCGCAGCAAGCGCAGTTGTGACACATCCGATGGAGCGCATCGTTTTGCCCGATGAACCCACTTTCATATTCGCCCAACGGCCGTCGTATTGTTTGTAATCCGCCACCGATAAAGAAATATTTTGTAACGTAGCGCCTGTGCCCTCTCCTTCTGTAAGATAAGCACTGTAAACGTAGCCTGTTTTTACTCCGTCATACAATATGCGGCTCCAGCCGTTTGCTTCGGAAAGCACCACTGCCGATTCGCCTTTATAAAGGGCATCTATTACTGATGACGATTTGCTGCCGGAAGCTCTTACATTAAGCTTTCCGCCTGATATATTGACATAAGCGCTTTTTGCGGAGGTTAACTGTGATATGTAATCCTGATGGCAGTATCCGTATCTTCCATCGCCGTATTCAACATACCACCAGCTTCCGGATTTTGAAATCAGCGTCACCAGACTGCCTTTGGAAAGCGTTGTAAGCTTTGCAGATGAGGTTGATGCAAGGCTTCTTACCGAAAGCGGTGACGAATCGGTATCCACAACACCTGCTGAGGCAGCCTGAACTGTTACCGTAAAAGCCGCCGCCGCCGCAACCGACGCCGCGGCTGTTAACATCTTTTTGAATTTATCCATCGCTTTTTCCTTTCGTTGATAAAATGTTTTGGATATTGATTCGTAAACATGCTAACATACTTTGACTTTCAGTTCGATGGTAATCTGTTCCTATCGCGGTTATTTTAGGCTATTGGAAATATTTACATTTATAATTTTCGTTATTATGGAAAAATTTTTTCCTAAAGGCTTTTATTTTACTAAGAATAAAAACTGATTTTTAACAGATACTAAAATCGATATCACAAAAAGTGAGGTGAGATAAATGAACGCAAACAAGAGCATCGGCTGCACCGTTACCCAGTGCGCTTATCACTGCAAATCTCAGAATTACTGTTCTCTTTCTCAGATCAACGTCGGCACTCATGAAGCAAATCCCACCATGGTAGAATGTACCGACTGCAACTCTTTTAAGCCCCAGAAGTAATTCGGCATATAGAAAAAAGACGCCTTTTCCGGTCTGGAAAAGGCGTCTTTTGTTAAATCAAAATCAGTCTCTGAGGGGGTTGGGGTTGGG
>JAGBFS010000255.1 GCA_017936365.1 Clostridia bacterium | reverse complement strand
ATGGAATTCCCCGAACTGCACGACCCCCGCACCGGACTCTCCCTGATGAAGCGGACGGTGCTGATCGCCAACACCTCCGACATGCCGGTGGCGGCGCGGGAAGCCTCCATTTACACCGGGATCACCATCGCGGAATATTTCCGCGACATGGGCTATTCGGTCGCACTTATGGCCGACTCCACATCACGCTGGGCGGAGGCTCTTCGTGAAATGTCCGGCCGTCTTGAAGAGATGCCCGGTGAAGAAGGCTATCCCGCATATCTCGGCTCGCGTCTTGCACAGTTCTACGAGCGTGCCGGCCGCGTTATCTCCCTCGGCTCCGACGCAAGAGAGGGCGCCCTTTCGGTTATCGGCGCCGTTTCCCCTCCGGGCGGCGATATTTCCGAGCCGGTTTCACAGGCAACGCTGCGAATCGTCAAGGTTTTCTGGGGACTTGATGCAAACCTTGCCTACAAACGTCACTTCCCGGCTATCAACTGGCTGACTTCATATTCGCTCTATCTCGACTTCCTCGGAAAATGGTTTGATAAAACGGCCGGTTCCGACTGGATGGAATGCCGCGCACGCATAATGGCGCTGCTTCAGGATGAATCGGAGCTTGAAGAGATCGTCAACCTCGTCGGTATCGATGCCCTTTCCGCTCCCGACCGACTCAAGCTTGAAACCGCCCGTTCTATCAGAGAGGACTTCCTCCATCAGGACGCCTTCCACGAGATCGACACCTACACAAGCCTTCACAAACAGCTTGTTATGATGCGTCTTGTTCTGGCATATTACGACAAATGCTCCGACGCGCTCTCTCACGGTGTTTCCATCGAATCGATGGTCGCTCTCCCCGTTCGCGAGCGTATCGGAAGAATAAAGTATGTCGCCGAAAAACAGGTCGACGGCGAATTCGATTCTATCATCCGCGATCTTTCCAAGCAGATAGACGACGCAAAATTAACATCAGAGGCATAAGCCGAAAAAATAACCTGCGTTCACATCATTCAAACGAAAGGGTTAGAACAAATGCCAAGAGAATACAGAACAATAGAAGAAGTATCGGGTCCTCTTATGCTCGTCAAGGGCGTAGAAGGCGTAAAGTATAACGAGCTGGGCGAGATCGAGCTTGCCAACGGCGAGCGCCGCCGCTGCAAGGTGCTTGAAATAAACGGCACCGATGCCATGGTTCAGCTTTTTGAATCGTCCGCCGGTATCAACCTTTCGGACAGCAAGGTCAGATTCCTCGGAAGAAGCATGGAGCTTGCCGTTTCGGGCGATATGCTTGCCAGAGTCTTTGACGGACTCGGTCGTCCTATCGACGGCGGCCCGGAGATTATTCCGGAATTTCGCCGCGACGTCAACGGCCAGCCGATGAACCCCGCCGCCCGTAACTATCCGCAGGAGTTTATTCAGACCGGCGTTTCCGCTATCGACGGACTTAACACCCTCGTCCGCGGCCAGAAGCTTCCCATCTTCTCCGCATCCGGTCTTCCCCACGCCAACCTTGCTGCACAGATAGCAAGACAGGCAAAGGTTCGCGGAAAAGACGATCAGTTCGCAGTTGTCTTCGCCGCTGTCGATATTACATTTGAAGAGTCCAACTTCTTCATCAATTCATTTAAGGAGACCGGCGCTATCGACCGTACGGTCATGTTCGTCAACCTCGCAAACGACCCGGCTATCGAGCGTATCGCAACACCGCGTATGGCTCTTACCGCGGCCGAATATCTCGCCTTTGACAAGGGCATGCACGTCCTTGTTATAATCACCGATATCACCAACTACGCCGACGCCCTGCGTGAGGTTTCCGCCGCCCGCAAGGAGGTTCCCGGCCGACGCGGATATCCCGGATACATGTACACCGACCTTGCATCGCTTTACGAGCGTGCAGGCCGACTTAAGGGTAAGGACGGTTCCATAACCCTTATCCCCATTCTCACCATGCCTGAGGATGACAAGACCCATCCGATCCCCGACCTTACCGGATACATCACCGAGGGGCAGATAATCCTTTCGCGTGAGCTTTTCCGAAAGGGTGTCCAGCCGCCTATCGACGTTCTCCCCTCCCTCTCCCGTCTTAAGGATAAGGGTATAGGCAAGGGCAAAACAAGAGAAGATCATGCCAACACCATGAACCAGCTCTTTGCCGCATACGCCCGCGGCAAGGACGCCAAGGAGCTTATGGTTATCCTTGGCGAGGCCGCTCTTACCGAAGTCGATAAGCTTTACGCAAAATTTGCGGATGAGTTTGAAAAGAAGTACGTTTCACAGGGCTTTGACGCCGACCGCTCTATCGAGGAAACCCTTGAGATCGGCTGGCAGCTTCTTTCCATCCTCCCCCGTTCGGAGCTTAAAAGAATCAAGGACGAATACCTTGATATGTATTATCAGGGCTGATCCATGCTCTATCCCCTAAACGATTTGAGGTGTTCGTGTGGCAAAGGTTCTTAATGTAAACCCTACCCGTATGGAGCTGTCCAAGCTGAAAAAACGGCTTGCCACAGCACGGAGAGGTCACAAGCTTTTGAAGGATAAGCGCGACGAGCTGATGCGTCAGTTCCTCGATCTTGTCCGTGAAAATAAAATACTTCGCAAAAAGGTGGAGGCCGGCATAAATGATGCCAACAAAAGTCTTGCTCTGGCACGCGGAATCATGAGCGATCAGGTCGCCGAAACAGCGCTCCTTTGTCCAAGTCAGGAGGTTACGCTTGAGCTTTCTGTAAAAAACGTCATGAGCGTTGAGGTGCCCACATATCAGCCCAAGACCCGTACACCGGATGAGGGCGATATTTACTGCTACGGTCTCGCCTTTACCCCCGCCGAGCTCGATTCGGCTATCTTCGAGCTGAACTCACTTCTTCCCGATATGCTCCGCCTTGCCGAGGTGGAAAAATCGGTACAGATGATGTCGATCGAAATCGAAAAAACCCGCCGACGTGTCAACGCGCTTGAGCACGTTATGATACCTCGGTACGAAAGTACCATCAGAATGATATCAATGAAGCTGGATGAAAACGAGCGAAGCAACACCGCCCGTCTTATGAAGGTAAAAGATATGATGATACAGGAACAGTACAGCAAGCATAATTCGCAGCAATAGCTGTTTATAAGAAAGGGATGGTGTTTTTATGAACATCTGGCACAACATTGAAAAGGAAAGGATCAAGCCCGACGAATTTTACGCTTGTATCGAAATATCCAAGGGCAGCCGCAACAAGTACGAGCTTGACAAGAAAACCGGTATGTTAAAGCTCGACCGTGTGCTTTATACATCTATGATCTATCCTGCAAACTACGGTTTCATCCCGCGCACCCTCGCCGCCGACAACGACCCTCTTGACGTCCTTGTCTTATGTCAGGAATCCATTCGCCCGATGACCCTTGTAAAATGCAAGCCCATCGGCATGGTTATGATGACCGACAGCGATTGCGCCGATGAAAAAATAGTATGTGTACCTGTCGGCGACCCGGCATATTACTGCTACAACGATATCAGCGAGCTTCCGGCACACATCTTCCAGAAGATGATACATTTCTTTGAGTTCTACAAAACGCTCGAAGGCAAAACCGTACGTATCGAAGGTGTCCCCGAAGGACGCGAAACCGCTGTTGCAACCATCAGCAAGTACATCGATTCCTACGAGGCATATTTCGGCGGAAAAATCTGATTTTTCGCCCGCGCAAAAGTTTCACAATTAAGCTACATCAAAAGACGCAGGCAGCATTCACCTTTGCCGCCTGCGTCTTTTTTCGTTCATTTTATACCTTTGCAATTTTTAAAACCCCATATTAAAGCCATATACAAAACATTCAACAGCATACAAAAAACGCTTTTTGACGTTATTGCGCTTTAAAAAAATTTATATTCGACAATAAAACGCTTTTTACGATATTGCAATGCTCAAATTTTTGTGATATAATCCAACATATGACAATCACAAAGCAAAGGAGCATTCGGATTCTATGCCAAGTTCAAGCCTTCTTCATCAGCTTTTAAAATATGATATATATCAGGTAAATTTAGTTTCGGGCGCAAAATACGGTATCAAAGTCAGCGTCAATTCCGATTATCTTTTGGATTTCTATTTCAAAAACAAATCCACAGCCGAAGAGCTTGTGAAAATCCTTAACTCCAATACCATAGATATCAATCAAGCGCCCTACATAATTCAGGATTATATATGGGACAAGCTCCGTAAGCTTACGTCGCAGTCGGGCTGCATAGAGCTGTAGCATTTAAAGTTCAGTTAACCAAATTCAAATATAATAAAAAGCACCGAATCTTTGCGGCAAAAGACCGCAGAGTCATTCGGTGCTTAAATTTATTTATATACGGCTTACTCGGTCATAAAGAGAACGCCGATGCAGTTGGGGCCGCAATGGGAGGATATTGTGCAGCCGGCACGGGTGACAAAAATCTCGTCAAACAGACCTGTTTCGGCAACGACCTTTTTGACCATATCCTCAATTCCGTCATATATTCCGGAATGGGTTATGAAAACACGCTTGCGGCTATATTTTTCGTACGCGGAAAGCTGATCCTTGACATACTGCTCAACGCATTTTTCAAACTTGCCTCTGTACTTCTTGCCGACGCCCATTGCGCCGCCCTTGGTATTATCAACATTGATACCGGGCTTGATGGAGAGCAGGTTTGCGCCGAAAGACGCAAGCGCAGAGCATCTTCCGCCCGCGGCAAGGAATTTGAGGGTATCAAGGATAAAGCTTGCATGGCAATTGGGAACAAGGCTTTCCAGCTTTTCGGCGATATCCTTTGCACACATTCCCTGCTCGATCATTTCCGCCGCTTCGCATACAAGAAGACCGGAACCGGTAGAAAGGCTCTGCGAATCGACTACATAAACGCCTTCAAGCTGCTCTGCGGCAAGCTTTGCGTTTGAGCAGGAGCAGGAAAGACCCGAACCGAGGCTGATATGGACAACCTCGCATCCGTCATTGACATAAGGAGAAAAGATGTCAAGATATTCGCCTACGCTGTAAGCCGAGGTCTTGGGCAGAGTACCGTCAGCATAAAATCTTTCGTATATTTCATCGGGTGTTATTTCAGCACCGTCACGGAGAGCCTGCTCACCGTAACAAATGCAAAGTCTGGACAGCTGGGTTACATTAAAACGCTTTTCAAGCTCCGCACCCAGATCGCAGGTGCTGTCAGCCGTAATGATAACCTTCTTGGACATTACAAAACCATTCCTTTCACAAATAAAGAAAACTACTATTATCCGTACAGTTTTCAAATAATATTTTAACTACAATGATTATTATAGCTTACAAAAAATATTTTTGCAACCCATTTTAGCCCCATTTTACATATTACAATTACAATATATTTCTACCGACCGACTCTTGTATCAATAGGCTTGTAGAATGGCTCTACCGTCAGTAGAATATGCTAAAAACAGCCGTTTTTTATTTTGTCTTTTATTTTCACTTCACCCTTGAAAAGCATCCCCAAAAATGATAGAATATATTTTATCATTATATTGTTTGTTTTATTCCAAGCATATAACAATACATCACGATTTTGCTTTTCATAATTATCATATTACCGGCTTAACCGCCCACCTAACACATTCCGCGCCTTTAGGCAGATAAGAGGTTTTTATGGAAAAATCAAAGCTCACCAGTATTCTTGCCAAAAAAATGACCGAATACCGCAAGCTTTCGGGACTTACCCAGGCGGAGCTTGCCGCAAAGCTGAATTATTCGGATAAATCCATATCAAAATGGGAGCGCGGCGACGGCACTCCCGACATATTCGTATTAAAAGATCTTGCCGATATCTACGGCGTCACCGTAAACGACCTCATAAGCGAGGAAAAGCCCAAGCCCGTCGTAAAGCCCGGCCCCAGCAAAAAAAGCAAGCTTCTTATTACCCTTCTTTCCTCCGGGCTCGTCTGGCTCATCGCATCGCTCATCTTCTTCGCGATAAAGCTTGCCAATCCGGCGGCCGAGATGGTGTGGCTCGCATTTATAATCGCAATCCCCATCTTCTTCATCGTGCTTATCGTCTTCACCTGCCTTTGGTGGGATAACATCTCGCGCTGCATTTCGGTCAGCGGTCTTATCTGGTCGCTCGCGCTGACAATCGATATATGTGTTGTCATCGAATCGTCGGTATACATCTACATAATCGCCGCCGTGCTTCAGATACTCGCCGTTCTCTGGTTCCTGCTTGTATGGCAGAACGGCATAGGCAAAACCGAAAAAAAATAAATGCATGCATAAACCGCAGCCTTATCTTGTTTTAGATAAGGCTGCGGCTTTTTGAAAGAGCAAAAGTATTTTGTATATTAAATAGGGAGCAGGCAATCTGCTCCCTAAATTATTCAATAAGAAAGCTAAATGAATAAACTCTTTAGCCATCCGATTTATATTAAAATTTCAGAACCATATATAACTAAAGCATATTGGTTAATCGCAAAAACAATTGAACTCTTCAGCTCTTCACTCGTCATTGTGTTCTCTTTGTTCTTGTAATTCACATAATCCACTTTCCAGCTTGCTGCAGCAGCGTTCGATGCAAGAATTTGGAACCGAATATTCTGCAGTTCGATTGACAGCTTAAAAGCTTCTGCATTTGTTTGAACTGAAAGCTCATTGATTTTATCGGACATTGAACCGCTGAGCTTATCAAATACGGAAAAGTCCATGCTGCGATAAGCATATTCGCAAAAAGCTTCCGCATCATAGGTTCTATAAGCAGCAACCGCATATCCCATAAAGCTTTTTATGCTTTTCTCGTCCACATCAACATTGTCTAACACTAACTGAAATTTATCCGAATAAGCAGGAAGATCCGTTTGAGGTTTAAGTGCCGGCTTTGCCTCAGCCGATGATGCACCGCAGGCGCACAGGGACAGACACAGTACAACTGCCAAAACAAAAGCAATTAATCTTTTCATTATTATATTTACTCCTTTCACGATGAACGATATATCATAATTATACCATAAATATAATTTATGTAAACACTGAGTGATGTAAATTTTTTAAAATTATTTTTTTGTGATTATACACAAAGAACCCCCGAATGCAAATGCATTCGGGGATGATGGAGCTGATAACCGGATTTGAACCGGTGACCTCATCCTTACCAAGGATATGAGGGGCTTCGCCCCTCATCACCGGGCGCTCTACCCTTCTTTGAATCAAGGTTTTACAGTTCCAGACATTATCATTACAATTTCAGCAGACTTTATCCTCTTGCCTCTGCTATTATATAATATAGTTTGTTCATCAAACAAGAGGTTTAGAATAAAATATACACTTCTT
>JAGBFS010000254.1 GCA_017936365.1 Clostridia bacterium | reverse complement strand
GTTACACCGCGCAGGGACATCTTACAACGGCAAGAAGTCTGTATCTTATTACAGATGCCGCTATGCGGCACGAAGGCTTCCGCAAAATAGTCAGCACGCAAAGCTACACCGTTCCGGCAACAAATAAATTTGCCGCAAGAACCATCAACAATACCAATGTTCTTCTCTCCCCCGGTTCGTCTTACTATTATGAATTTGCCACAGGCGTAAAGACGGGACGCACCGATTCCGCCGGATATTGTCTTTGTTCCACCGCACAAAAGGACGGCAGAGAGCTTATATGCGTCGTTCTTGGTGCCAACGCCACAACACTTCCCGACGGTACAAAGTCCTATGACAGCTTTTCCGAATCCAAACGGCTTCTCGAATGGGGATTTTCCGCATATTCAAACCGAACTGTCATCTCCGCCGGTGATATTGTTTCCACCGTCAAGGTAGAAGGCTCGAACAATGAATTCGTCGGGCTGTATGCCGGTTCGGGCGCAAATTATCTTATCCCCTCCGACGTAAGCGATAACGATATAATCAGCACCGTTTCACTATTTGACCAAAAGCTTTCCGCGCCGGTTTCGGCCGGGGATGCTTTAGGCGAGCTTACCGTAACCTACAACGGCGCAGTTATAGGACGTTCAACGCTTTACGCTTCGCGCGACATCGCCGTATACACCCCCGACACCAGCGGCAACTATGTCATTCTTATGATAATCCTGCTGGTCGTTGTCCTTCTGACGGCTGTAACAGTATTGATAATCACCTTTGAGGGCGGCAAAAAACAAAAAGGACCGCAGCGGGCAAGGCATCCCTTCCCCAAAAGGCGCGATCCGTTCTTTGACGATTACGATGACTATTACGATGAAGACGGCGATTTCTTCGGCGATGACATTCCGGAAGATTCCGCAAGACGCCTTTACACAAGACATCGATAAATCTTTTAATATGACCAAAAAGGACTGTATTTCAAAATTGAAATACAGTCCTTAATTTTTATTTACTCATAACCTCGCGAAGCAGGCGCAGAGCTTTACGAAGCTCTTCACCCTCGCCGAAATTCGAGCGGTATACCTCAATAATCCACGCAGGATCGCAGCCGTTATCATCGATTATTTTTTTCAATCTGCTGAAATCCATCAGGCCTTTGCCGGGAAGCAGACAGGTGTTTGATGGGCTGTTATCGCTTACATGAACATGGATTATAGATGAACCAAGCCGCTGTGCAAAATCATACGGGTCGTAGCTTGCACGCACCGCCTGTTTGATATCAAAAACAAACTTGCAGTCGTCACCTATCCAGTCACGCATTCTGCACAGAAATTCGGGATTCTGACTGCGGTGAAGATTGACATTCTCCTGCGCTACGATAACGCCTTCCTTTTTTCCGCAATCGATTATACGGTTGAAGCGTTCGAAATATTTTTCATCCGGAGTCTTTGCCGGAAGCTTGTCGCCATGTATGACTATCAGTTCGGCATCAAGGATATTCGCCGCTTCAAAATAGCGCTTGTAATCATCCATCATGTCGGTAAAACGACGCTCATAATTGGAGAAGAACATGAACGGCTCCATCATGGATGAGTATGGATGGATAGACCTTACCTTGCCGCCGTATTTGCGCAGACTGCTGCGAAGTCCTTTTACGAATTTCTTATCAAGCTCGCTGCTTGTATTAAAGAATATCTCAAAATTATTTATCCCCATCTCAAGCAATGATACAAGCGAAAGCTCGGTCAGCATAGGATAAAAGCAGGCAGTTGAAACGCCTAATTTCATAAGTGTATCATTCCTTTCCTGCGTGAAATATCGGCATAACATATCTGCCGATCAAACTGAATAAATGGAAACATTTTTACATTGAGTCAACCGTGGTCACATGGTACAATTGATTTATCAAAGCTACCGCGAAAGGAATGAAGCCCAATGAAATCTGATTTCCGTGCATATCTAAGCGCACCGGCATATACCGGTATAAGATTTACTCTTGTATGTTTTGATATTCTTTTGATATTAGCTACGATATCGCTTCTGTTACCCGAGGAAACGATATCCCGTATAATTGCCGTTCCCCTCGCCTATTCGATTGCGGAAACCGCATTACGCATATTGGTATTGGGCATAATATCATCGCTTATCAGCGACATATACTTAAACGCGCACAACACTAAATAGAGTATATCATAAACTTACAAAAAAATAAAGTGCTTTTTAACAAAATCGATAAAATAACAGGTTATTAAACACAATTTTTTATTTAGGTTAAAAATGGATATGCAGAACGCGGATGTGTAACGAAAAATCTACACATCCGCGTTTTTTATCATTATATTTGATTTCATTTTGTGCTTATTGAATAAATTCGCGTTCCCCGCCAGCATTAAACAGCTATACGCAATTTATCGCCTCAGCACACAGGTCAAATATTACTTGAGAGAGATAGCCTTCTTTGCCTTTTCTGCAATACCTGCAGCGTTGAGTTTGTAATAATCGAGAAGTGCTACAGCAGGACCGCTTTTGCCGAATGTATCTTCCACACCAACTCTGACTACAGGAACACCAGCACCGGCTTCACATACAGCCTCTGCAACTGCGCTGCCAAGTCCGCCGATGATGCTGTGCTCTTCGGCTGTAACGATAGCGCCTGTCTTTGCTGCACTTTCAAGAACGATCTGTACGTCAAGCGGCTTGATGGTAGCCATATTGACAACTCTTGCGCTTATGCCCTCATTCTTGAGCAGCTCTGCTGCTTCAAGAGCGCGGCACACCATAAGGCCGGTAGCAATTATAGTAACGTCAGAACCGTCCTCAAGGACAACGCCCTTTCCGATTTCAAATTTGTAATCGGAACCGAATATTACGGGAACTGCAAGACGGCCAAAACGCAGATATGTAGGACCGTCAAAGGCTGCTGCGGCTTTGGTTGCAAGGAAAGCTTCGGTATCATCAGCCGGATTGATTATTACCATGTTGGGAAGCGTACGCATAATTGCGATATCCTCACAGCACTGATGGCTTGCACCGTCTTCACCGACAGAGATACCGGCATGGGTAGCGCCTATCTTGACGTTGAGCTTCGGATAGCAGATAGAGTTTCTGACCTGCTCGAAAGCTCTTCCTGCTGCAAACATTGCAAAGGAGCTTGCAAAAACCAGATTATCACAAGCAGCAAGACCTGCTGCTATACTCATCATATTCTGCTCTGCGATACCGCAATCGACAAATCTTTCGGGGAAAGCTTTCTGGAACACACCGGTTTTTGTTGCTCCGGCAAGGTCGGCATCCAGAACGTACATATTCTTTTTCTCGTTGCCAAGCTCGCAAAGAGCCCTTGCATAACTATCGCGGGTCGCGACCTTAATTATATCAGACATAATTTATGACCATTCCTTTCCTCAAAGCGCATTATTTGCAGAGCTCGGCGTATGCTGCGTCAAGCTCCTCTACAGCTGTCTTGTACTCGTCTGCATTGGGTGCTTTACCGTGCCATCCGCACACATCTTCCATATAGGAAACACCCTTGCCCTTGACCGTCTTCATGATGACAGCCATCGGCTTATCGGAAGCCTTTGCCTTTTCAATAGCCATCTCGATCTGATCGAAATCATGGCCGTCTATCTCAACTGTATCCCAGCCGAATGCAGCAAATTTTTCTGCGATCGGATAGGGAGAGTTGACCTCCTCGACAGTACCGTCGATCTGGAGGTTATTGTTATCGATTATAGCTGTAAGATTGGAAAGACCCTTGTTGGGTGCAAACATTGCGGTCTCCCATACCTGACCTTCCTGAATCTCGCCATCGCCAAGTATAGCATAAACACGGTAATCCTTTTTGTTCAGCTTTGCAGAGAGAGCCATACCTGCTGCAGTCGAGAAGCCCTGACCAAGCGAACCGGTCGACATATCAACGCCGGGAATAAGTCTCATGCTGGGATGTCCCTGAAGCATGCTTCCGATCTGACGAAGGTTCTTTATCTCATCTTCGGCAAAAAATCCGCGCAGTGCAAGCGCACCGTAAAGCGCAGGTGCAGCATGTCCTTTGGAGAGAACGAAACGATCTCTATCCTCCCACTTCGGATTCTTCGGGTCAATACGCATCTCCTTGAAATACAGATATGCAAGCATATCTGCCGCAGAAAGTGAACCGCCGGGATGTCCGCACTTTGCACAGAAAGTACCCTCGATGACATGACGTCTGATTCTGTTGGCAACCTTCTGCAATTCGAGCTTTACAGAACTTTCCATTTGTACAACCATTCCTTTCGTTAATGCTTAATATTTATCTTACTAAGCCTTAAAGCCTATTTTATAACAAATTTTTATTAATTCTCTTTTCGATAAGATCAACAAAATCGGCAACATCACCGTCTTTGCATGGGGCAACAACATTCGGCGCCCTGTCACGAACCCCCTGCGGAGCAGACGCCGGACAGGCACCCACAGCCGTTTCGCAAATCAATTCCAAATCATTATAATAATCGCCTATTCCGCACGATTTGTCAAGTGAAATCGACAACATATCCAAGATACGTGAAGTTGCAAAAAATTTGTTTACCTTTTTATCGAGAAATTCACAATAATTGCTGTCCGATCTTGTTGCGCGCAGACGCTCCGGAAGGTATTTTTCGGCATATTGCGAAAACCTTACGATCTCATCGTGGGGTGCAACAGCCAGCACTTTGAACCATTCGTCTTCTATATCGCAAAAGTCTGCGCAAATAAGCTCATCTGTTTCCTCAAGCGCATATTCAACCGACATTTCGGTCTCTTTTGCCACCCATAGCTTTTCTCTTCCGTGTACAACAAAGCCGACCTTTGGAAACTCTTTTGAAATTTTTTCAAAAAAGCTTAAAACTTCAGTTTTCTGATATGTGCAGGTCCATAAAAAACGCTCGGTACTATAGTCGTAAACAGCAGCTCCGTTATATACAACGCTCGGATAGCGGCACTCAAGAGTCTTTGCGAATTGTTTCGCTTTTGCGACCGAACGACCGGTTGCCATGATGAACTTACCGCCGTCTGCTTCAAAACGATCTATTGCTTCTTTATTTCCCGGAACCAGCTGCGAATCATACAATAGCGTTCCATCAAGATCGCTGACAAGTGCCCAGCCATCAAATATTTTCATCAGGAAACACAAGCCTCCTTTTACTTCTGTTCAAGCTTATCCAGTATTTCCTTAAAATAATCCGGAAGCTCACATTCCAGATCGATCATTTTACCTGTTGTCGGGTGAACAAATGCGATCCTTTTAGCGCAAAGGCATTGACCTTTACAGCATTTAAACTGCGGTTTTGCACCGGAATAAACCTCATCACACACAATAGGGTGACCGATATATGCCATATGTACTCGTATCTGATGGGTTCTTCCCGTTTCAAGCTTAAGCCTTATATGTGTATACCCCGGATATTCCTTTACCGTCTCGTAATGGGTTATCGCTTCTCGGCCGCCGGCTATGACCGCCATCTTCTTGCGGTCGTTCGGACATCTTGCTATCGGTGCATTGACAGTGCCCGAAGATTGTTTTAGATGCCCCACTATTATTGCTTCATACTGACGTGTAAAGTTATGTACCTTTATCATGTCAGCAAGTGCTTTATGTGTCTTATCGTTCTTTGCCACGATAATAAGGCCGCTCGTATCCTTATCTATACGGTGCACGATACCCGGACGCAGCACACCATTGATCCCGGAAAGCGCTCCTTTGCAATGCCACAGCAGCGCATTCACAAGTGTACCCGAAGGATTGCCGGCCGCAGGATGCACGACCATCCCCTTTGCCTTATTGACAACCAGCAGATCATCATCTTCATAGAACACATCTATTGGTATATCCTCCGGTTCGGCCTTATCCGGCTCCGGTTCAGGGATATCGATAGATACATCATCGCCCTGCTTTAAAATATATTTTTTTGAAACTGATTTTCCGTTTACAAGAACCTCGCCGCGCTCGATAAGCTTTTGGGCAAACGAACGCGTTACATCGGGAAAAAGGGCGGGAAGCGCTTTATCAATACGCTCACCGTCCCCTTCGTATACAGTATTATGCTTCATTTGCAGCTATCTCTTCCTGCTGGTCTTCCGGCTGCATCAGCGCAGCTTTTGCGGCTTTCTTTTCATACTTTTCATGCAGGAAAAGTATATAGATACACAAAAACACCTCGCCTATCGTAATACAGCAATCGGCAAGATTGAACACCGGAAACTCAAACAGCGGCGAAATATCAATATAGTCGGTTACACAGCCACCCTTAAAGAGTCTGTCAATAAGATTGCCGATACCGCCCGATATTATAAGTGCAAACGCCATTGTTCCAACCCAATGAAAAAGCTTTTTCTTTGCAAGCAGGTATACCATAACAGCCATCATAACGACCGTCACGATTACCGGCAGCCACGTCTGTCCCTGAAGAATACCGAACGATGCACCCCTATTCTGAACATAGGTCCATTGAACCAGCCAGTCGATAAAGGGTATGGTTTCACCAACAGTCATGCTTGTCTCAACAATATACTTTATCCACTGGTCAGCACCAACCAGCACAATTACAGATACCACAAAGGTTATTATTGCTGCCATCCGATACCTCCGAAAAAATGTTCCGGGCGGCCTGCGTCTTCACACGCCGCCCGGGTTTATTATTATCTGATTATTTTATTTCAATACATCGGCACAGCGAGCGCACAGTGTCGGATGCTCCTCGCACTTGCCGACAGAATCGCTGTACATCCAGCAGCGCTCACACTTTTCACCCTCGGCTTTGGTTACCTTCACGCCGAGACCTTCGACGGCGCATTCGCCGCCTTCGGCTTTACCCTGCTCAACCTTTACATCGGAAACGATGAATACCGCCGGAAGAACATCTATTGCGCTGTTTGCAAACTCATAAAGCTCGCCATCGCATACAAGTGTAACACTTGCCTCAAGAGATTTGCCGATTCTCTTTTCCTTACGCTCGATCTCAAGAGCTTTCTGGACATCCTCACGAATGGAATGAATTCTATCCCATCTTGCGATAAATTCATCATCTGCCTCAAGCTCAACCTTTGCGGGCATATCGTTAAGCACGATATTTTCCGTATCACAATCTGCTGTATGGGGCATAAACTTCCATATCTCATCAGATGTGAATGCAAGTATCGGGGAAATAAGCCTTACGAGAGCATCAAGGATGATGTACATCGCGGTCTGTGCTGCACGGCGGCTTGTTCCATCGGTCTTCTCGCAATAAAGACGATCTTTGAGAACATCAAGATAGAAGTTGGACATATCAACAACGCAGAACTTATTGACAGCATGGTATACCTGATGGAATTCAAAGGTATCATAGCCGTTCTTGCAAACGTCGATAAGGCCGTTGAGCTTCATAAGAGCCCACTTGTCGATATCCTGCATATCCTTTATATCGACACAATCCTTATTCGGATCGAAGTCGGAAAGATTGCCGAGGATATAACGAGCGGTGTTTCTGATCTTTCTGTAAGACTCGCTAAGCTGCTTCAAGATATCCTGCGAAATTCTAATATCGGAATGATAGTCGGAGGAAGCAACCCACAGACGGAGTATATCGGCACCGTATTTATCGACTATCTCGGACGGTTCCATACCGTTGCCAAGGGATTTTGACATCTTCTCGCCGTTGCCGTCAACGACCCAGCCGTGCGTTACGACTGTACGATAGGGAGCCTGGCCTTTCCACGCAACACTTGTAAGGAGCGAGGACTGGAACCAGCCTCTGTACTGATCGGCGCCCTCAAGATAGAGATCAGCCGGCCAGTCGAGATAATCACGCTGCTCGCATACCGCAGCATGGCTGACACCGGAATCAAACCATACGTCCATGATGTCGTTTTCTTTATCAAATTCGCTGCTTCCGCATTCCTTACATACCGTTCCTGCCGGAAGAAGCTCGGAAGCATCCTTTTCGTACCAGATATCAGAGCCATGCTCGCGGAAGAGCTGGGCGATGGACATTATTGTATCTCTGTCGATATGCTCCTTACCGCACTTCTTGCAGTAGAAGATGGGGATGGGAACGCCCCAACGACGCTGACGGCTGATACACCAGTCGTTTCTGTCCATAACCATAGATGCGATTCTGTCTTCGCCCCAGCCGGGAATCCATTCCACACCGCGGATAGCCTCGACAGCCTTCTCCTTGAAGCTGTCGATAGAGCAGAACCACTGCTCGGTAGCACGGAAGAGAACCGGATTCTTGCATCGCCAGCAATGGGGATATTTATGCTCTATCCTCTCGCTTGCAAGAAGCGAGCCGGTTTCGCTCATGTGCTTGCCGATAACCTTATTGGCTTCATCGGTTGTAAGACCGGCGGAGAAACCGGCCTCCTCGGTCATTTTGCCGTTGGCATCGACCGGAACGATTATGGGAATTTCGGGATAGTTACAGCAGACAACATAGTCCTCTACACCGTGGCCGGGAGCGGTATGAACACAGCCGGTACCCGATTCAAGTGTGACATGGTCGCCGACAATAACAAGCGACTGTCTGTCAAGGAAGGGATGCTGTGCCTTCATATATTCAAGCTCGCTTCCCTTGATCTGTCCTATCACCTCATATTCTTCGATTCCTGCTGCCTTCATAGCCGATTCGTAAAGAGCATCAGCCATGATGTAGGTTTCGCCGTTAGCCTTTACAAGATTATATGTGAAGCCGGGGCCAACGCAGATGGCAGTATTGCCGGGAAGCGTCCATGTGGTTGTAGTCCAGATTACAAAATAGGTATTTTCAAGGTCACAGCCAAGTGCAGCAAGCTTGCCATTATCTTCGCTTACCTTGAATTTTACATATACCGATACGCAGGGATCTTCGGCATATTCAATCTCTGCCTCGGCAAGAGCCGTCTGGCAATCGGGGCACCAGTAAACCGGCTTGAGTCCCTTATAGATATGACCGCTGCATGCCATTTCGCAGAATATCTCGATCTGCTTTGCCTCAAATTCCGGCAGAAGAGTGATATAGGGATTTTCCCATTCGCCGATAAAGCCGAGTCTTTTGAACTGCTCGCGCTGTGCATCGACATATTCCATGACCGTTTCACGGCACATCTTGAGAAGCTCCGAAGTGGTCATCTTGGTTGCCTTTTCAAGTCCAACCTTCTTGCGTGCCTTAAGCTCGGTGGGAAGACCGTGGGTATCCCAGCCGGGAACATAAGGTGAATAGAAGCCGCTCATATTCTTGTAACGGACAACGATATCCTTGAGCGTCTTGTTAAGGGCATGACCCATGTGGATATTTCCGTTTGCGTACGGAGGGCCGTCATGGAGAATATAGCTGGGCTTACCCTCATTTTTCTTTATCATCTTGTGATAAATATCGGATTTGTTCCAATCCTCCAGCATTTCGGGCTCCCTCTGCGGAAGGCTTGCACGCATCGGAAATTCCGTTGCCATAAGATTAAGCGTTTTGTTGTAATCCTGTCCCATAAATATAAATATTCCTTTCTTTAGGCAATACTGAAATCAACTGATTTTCATATTTCAGTCGGTTTATAGGCCGAACAGTGTTACCTTTATTTAAAAGCATAGACACGGCGCAAACCGTGTCTGTGCATGATATTACTGCATATTGGCTCCTCTGCGTTTAAAGAGGCTTGCCGGCGCACCCGCAGACTCAAATTCATCAGACGGGTTGACCTTGACACCGGCAAAACGGGAAACGTCTTCATCAACGTTTACGTCATCCTCAAAAGAGGAGGAGAATCTTGATTCTCTTCTTGCCGGCTTCTGTGCAGCGGGTGCTGCATTGTCATCGTCATCACCTATGCTGACGGTAAAGCCGCCCTTGCGCTGTGCAGCCTTTTCGGCTCTCGGCATAACGGGAGCGCTGGGTGTGCGCGGTTCTTCATCCTCAAAGGTAGCTTCCGCTGCCTGTGCCTGCTGCTGACGTGTGGGCATAGCGGGCTGCTGCGGACGCTCGTAGGAGGGCGCGGAGGCTCTTCTGTCAAGCATCTGGACGGAATTTACCATATCCTTTGTTTCGGGGCGCATGATCTCCTCATTCGGGAGATTGTTGATAAGGGTCAGGTGATCCTTATATGCGCGCAGGAGCTTTGTTTTGAACTCTGCGATATCGCGCTGCATACGCTCGATTATATCGCGCTCGTGATGAATCTCCGCCTGAGCGTTAGATACGATCTTCTCTGCCTTGATAGTGGCATCCTTGAGGATAATTTCAGCCTTGTGCTTTGCATCGCGAAGGGAAGCATCGCCAACCTTCTGTGCATTCATAAGCGCATTTCTGATCGAATCTTCCTCATTCTGATATTCTTCCAGCTTGGAAGCAAGAACCTCAAGCTTTTTTACCAATTCGGCATTCTCTTTAAGCAGCGTATCATAAGAAAGCTGCACCTCGTCGATAAATGCTTCGACGTCCTCGGCGCGGTAACCACCGAAATTTGATTTTCTGAAGTTGACATTCCTAATCTCGTTAAGAGTCAGCATTTTGTGTGGCCTCCCTGTTGAATATGAAAAGATATATCTATGCTAAGGCGAAAAATCTGATTTAACTAAAATCAAAAGAATACGCCGTTGTTTTCAAGCTCGTCCAGAACATCGGTACCGATAAGTCCAACATTGAACGGGGTGATTATGTATGTGTTGTTTGCTATACGCTTGAGCTGGCCGTCATGTGCATAGGCCGCGCCGCTGAGGAAGTCGACAATTCTTCTTGCGATATCCTTCTGCGACTGTTCAAGGTTGAGCACGACGGTACGCTTTTCGATAAGGTTATCGGCGATCTCCGCAACCTCTTCAAAACGCTCCGGCTTTACTATTACGACCTGAAGCTTTGCTGTTGCATGAATGGAAACTACTTTATCATCTGTCACGGGACGTCTTTTCGGCCTGCTGTATTCTACAGGCGCTTCCTCCTCTTCCTCATAATCATCCTCAAGGTAATCATCGTAATAATCGTCGTCATCTGCGCGTGCCGAGGTGCTGTTCCACAGATCTTTGAATTTACCTAAAAAGCCCATAATTAAACCTCCACCATTTTTATTTTGTATCTTTAAATATTATAATTTCGTTTTCCGTAAAGAGCCGACCCGACTCTTATCATATTGGAGCCTTCCAATATTGCTTCTTTATAATCGGACGACATACCCATCGAAAGGTATTTCATCACAATATTATTATTATCGTTGTTTTTTGCTCCAATGTCAATAAACAGTTTATGTATTTTCTCAAAATATCTGCGAGTTTTTTCAGCATTTTCGTCGAAAGGGGGTATTACCATAAGTCCGCGCACCAAAATTCCGTCAAGCTCAGCAGCTTTACACACCAATTTTTCAGCCTCATCGAACCCAATTCCGGATTTTGATTCTTCCTCGCCGATATTCACCTCGATAAGACATTCTATCTGTTTTCCCGCCTGAACAGCGCGAAGCGATATCTCCCGCGCGACACGTTCGGAATCGATCGACTGGATCATATCGGCCATGCCGACCGCCTGCTTTGCTTTATTTGTCTGCAGGTGACCTATGACACTTATCTTGAGGTCATCCTTTAAAAGCTCATCATATTTCGACGAAAGCTCCTGTACACGGTTTTCGCCGATATGAGAAACGCCAAGCGTGATCGAATGGTTGATGAGATCGACCGGCACGGTTTTTGTAACGGCTACAAATTCGATATCCTCCGGTCTTCTTCCGGACTTTGCCGCCGCATCGGCGATATCATCCATTATACGGGCATAATTTTCGGTAACGACCGAAAACCTTTCGTCAATAGCCCCTGACGATCTTTCCATTGTACATACCCTCCGGATCCAAAATGACCTTGTCGTACATCTTCAGCCATCCGCTTTCTGATTTTTCGCGGCATACGGCCGAATCGCCGACTGTATAGATAATATCTATCTTTCTGAATTTAATTTCGTTGCCCCAAAGCACATATACGCCCGGAACATCGTATTCCTCCTGATACTCGTTGCCGTCAGAATCGGAAACTGTACGGACGTCGGTGCCGCTTACTATCGCCGCGGTATTTATGCCAAGTCCCGTTGCGCTTTTGACCTCAATCTCGATGGGCTGTACTCTGACCGAGGAAATATCCGGAACCGTTGTTATACAGCGGAAGACCAGCATAACACGTTCGGCATCTGCACCGGGATTGATATACATCAGCTTCGCCGATATCCGCCCCATCTCTGAATAGGGCAATATAATATCGTACCAGCCGGATTTTTTAAGATTCTCCGCCTTATCGGCCGATACCTCGCACACTATATGCCAGCGGTAATCATCGGCAAGCTTTCCGACGACATTGGAGCTTACGACTACCGACTGATGCTGAGCCTTTACACTATCAAGCGTTTCGGGAGTAATTGTTTCCAGCATGGTCGTATTAAGCAGGGTTTCGTATCCGTCGGCCTTATCGAAATAATAGCCGGAAAGGGGCGACGTCACCTTTCCCGGAGCGGCCGGATACTGTGCGCTGAGCGAATCACGCTCCGCCTTGAGTTCGGCTATGCGCCCGTCAAATCCGTCCACTTCCTTTGTCGCTACCTGTTTTTTATTCATCAGATAAAGAAGCTCGGAACGGATAGCCTGTGCTTCGGCCAGATTCCCCTCATTCATCGCCTTGGAAAGGTCGATAAGTCTTGAGCTTATCTGGGTTTCAAGCGAGCTTTCAAGCGAACTGTCCTCGCTTGCGGTGCTCATGCTTTCAAACTCATCTATCAGATTATCGATCTCATTTATACGTTCGTAAGCATCGGCAGCCTGTTCGGACGAAAACACGTTTGCTATAGCCTCGCCCTTGGATATCTTTCCGCCGTTTTCCACCGTCGGAACCATAACGCCCGTTTCGGTAGACATGATAACCGTTTCATCCCTTACGGTGTAGCCTTCGGTGACTATAACATCGGCTATCGTTATCTTCTGTGCCGTTTCGGTGGTTATTGCACCGCTGTCACATTTGACTATCTGGTAAACAGCATAGCAGATAAGTGCAGCAAGGAAAACGAAAAGAAGCGTTTTGAAAAGGGTATTCTTTCCCTTGATCCAATTACTCAAACGCGAAGCAAAGCCGTTTTCTTTTTTGATTTTTGACGGTTTCTTTGTTTCGGCCTTTGGTGCGGCAGTCTTTTTAGTTTCGGCCTTTCCTGCTTTGCTCACTTTTTTAGTTTCGGCCACATTCTTTGTACCGGACGTTTTTTTAGACCCCGTCTTCTTGCTGTTATTTTTCTTTTTTGTGTTCCCTTTCTTTTCCATATTCTCCACAACGCACGTCATTTTACTGCGTGCGGCCTTTCATATAAGATTTTATCTTTTCCTCCGCTGCCGAAAGCAGCTCTTCAAATGAATCATAGTCATCGGGATAGAGCCATACTATCCGCTCATCTCTTGAAAACCACGAAAGCTGACGTTTTGCATATCTGCGCGTACTCTGCTTAAGTGATGAAAGCGCCTCATCAAGGGTACATTCCCCGTCAAAATACGGCTTGAGTTCCTTGTACCCTATAGCCTGAGCGCTTGTCGCACAATCCTGCATCGCCAAAAAATCTTCAGCTTCACTAACCAAACCGTTTTCCGCCATTATATCAACACGCAGATTGATGCGGTCATAAAGCTTTTGTCTGTCACGGTAATTAAGGCCTATCGCACAGACGATATAGGGCGACGGCTCAAGACGCGAGCGCCTTATATGCTCGCTCATCGTTATACCGGTCAGCCTGTATATCTCTATAGCCCTGATTATGCGCTTTGAATCACCGGGATTTAACTTGCGTGCCGTTTCTTCATCAAACGATGCAAGCTCATCAAGAAGTGCCGCACCACCCTCGGTCTGTATCCTTTCGGAAAGCTCGCGGCGCATATCGGCATCCCCCGACACATCGGGAAAAACCACGTTATCAACAAGAGAATTATAATAAAGCCCCGTACCGCCGCAAAGCACGGGCAGCGCTCCGCGTTCGGTTATCTCATCTATCGCGCGGCGCGCCATGTCACAATAATCAAATACCGAAAGAGGCGTACTCGGATCGACCACACCTATAAGATGATGAGGTATACCCTGCATTTCCTCTTTTGTCGGTTTTGCCGTTGCGATATCCATGCCTTTGTATATCTGCATCGAATCGCAGGACACGACTTCGCCCGACAGCCGTTGTGCCAGCGCCGCGGCAAGCGCCGATTTGCCCGAAGCGGTCGGACCGACCACCGCGGCAAGAAAAATTTTATCTTGCGTCATATTCTTCCAAAGCTCTTTTCAAGCTCTTTCTTTGTAAGTGTTATAGATATCGGACGGCCATGAGGACAATATCTTATCGAAGGATCGGCCTCCAGCTTCAGCGCGAGCTCGCAAAGCTCCCTTTCGGTAGTCTTATCGTGCGCCTTTATCGCCGAACGGCAGGCAACCGTATGGAACAGATTATCAAGCCGCTCTATAAAGGTTTCGTTCATACCGCCGAGTCTTCCGGCGATTTCGGCTATCGCATCGGCTGCATCGCTGCCCGAAAGAACACACGGCACCGAACGCACTATTACCGTACCGGAACCGAAATCCTCCACCTCAAAGCCCGCCTTTGCAAGCAGCTCGGTGTTCTGAAGCACGGCGTCGTACTGCTTCTTTTCAAGCACAACGGTGCGCGGTTCAAGAAGATACTGCATCTGTGCATCGTCCTGTTCGGCCTTAAGACGCTCGTATATAAGCCGCTCGTGTGCGGCATGCTTATCAATAAGTATAAGCTTATCTCCCGATTCGAGTATCAGATATGTAGCAAATGCTTCACCGACCATACGCCAATCACCCAGCTCAAACCCGGTATCAGCCGGCGTATCCAAAGCCTCCTGCATCGGCGGTTTAATGTTTGCCTGTTCCTGTACCGATACAAGAACATTTACAGATTCAGTCCTTGCCGCAGTCTCCGATACCTCGGCCGGCGCAATATTATCGACTTCAATATCAATATTTGCCTTTTGGGGATAACGTGCGTGAGGGGCGGACGGTACATCATCCGAAGCAAAAAGACTCTTATACCGCTGCATTGCGTCCTCATACGAGGAATCCTTTACCTCCATCGGTGCCGCCGATGAATATACCGGCTCTTTCTTTTGGACAGCCGTTACGACCGGCTTTACCGGTTCCGGAAGCTTTATATCCTCGGGAAGCTTTGTCTGAACTATCTGCGGCTGCGGCGCGGTATATACCGGCCTTGGCGGCTCCTGCTTTGCAATTTTAAGCTCGGGGCGCTCGTCGTTATTCTCTATCGCCGATTTTACAGCATAATATATACAGCTCGTAACAGGACGCTCGTTGGTAAACCGAACCTCCAGCTTTGCCGGATGAACGTTGACATCGACCGCCGAACAGTTCATTTCAATATTAAGCACACAGGCCGGATGTTTGCCTACCATTATAGCACCGCGGTAAGCCTCCTCAAGCGATGCCTGCATGGCGCTGTTGCGGCAGCAGCGGCCATTGATGAAAAAGGTCTGCATACTGCGGTTCGGACGCGAGCATATCGGTTTTGATGTATAGCCGCTTACCTTTACGCCGTTGTATTCATAATCGACCTTCATAAGGCCTTCGGTGAACTCCCTGCCGAACACGGCATGAATAGCCGATCTCAGCTCACCGTCACCGGGAGTCATAAGGGTCTGTTTTCCGTCCCTTATAAAGCGGAAGGATACCTCCGGATGGGAAAGTGCCAACTTATCCACCACGGCCGCGGCGGCATTGGCTTCGGAAACATCCTTTTTGAGAAACTTCATTCTTGCGGGGGTATTGTAAAAAAGATCGCGCACCGTTATGACCGTGCCCTTTGCACAGCCGCAATCGGTAAGTGATACCTCTTCCCCGCCCTCAATAACATAACGTGTACCGACATCGTTTTGTGCCGTGCGAGTTATCAGCTCTACCTTTGAAACGGCACAGATTGAAGCAAGAGCCTCACCCCTGAAGCCAAGGGTCATTATTGCATCAAGATCCTCACCCGTGCTTATCTTGCTTGTTGCATGGCGAAGAAATGCGGTCGGGACATCC
>JAGBFS010000253.1 GCA_017936365.1 Clostridia bacterium | reverse complement strand
CGTCAAGCTCAACACCATCTTTTAGTCTGATAGACTTTTCTTCTGCATCGCCGACATTTCTGACCGCATTATCGCATCTTTCAAGCAAGCCCTTTTGACACAGGCGTTCAATTACCGCACTATGGCCGTTATCAGACTGATCGGAAAAATCATCCTCGCTTATCGTCCCCTTTTTCAATGCCAGCCTCAAAACAAGCATTTCCTCGCCGTCAAGACCGTCCATATCATCAAAAGCGGCACGAGCCGTTGGGCAGTAGCTTTTTACTACCTTAAGATTTATTCCGGTCGGGAGCATAAGCTTTGCCGCTTCAAAAAGTGTACAGAAACAGCTTTCGGATATCCATTTTGCAAGCATTAACAGCTCACCGTTTAAAACAGGCGAGCTATCAATAACCGATATGATGGGCTTTATTTTTATATCCTGCTGCGGCATATTTTCCGAAACAGAATATACTATCCCCTGTCTGTAACCCTTTCCGGCTCCAAAAGACACCAGAACACGGCATCCCGGATATACTTTCATATCCTCGGGCACCGAATAATCAAACAACCGATCAAAATGAAAGGCCGTTTTTTCAACTGCGACCGCGGCGTAATGCGTCTGGCTCACGGTGTTTTAGTCTTCCTCCGGAACCGAAACTGTGATTTCAAAATTATCGCTTTCATAAACCTTTGCAGCGGCTGTGGGCTTAGCTACGACAGACTTGCCGCTTAAAAGATTATCAAGCACAATATTGACCGGCTTTTTATAAAGGATCTCGCCTTCCTGCTCAGCCTTATCGGCAATATCTCTTGCTTTTTTTGCAACAGCTTCGACAAGAGCGTAACGGCTGTCGGTCTGCTCAAAGATATCGTCAATTGTCTTTTTATTCATCACCAAGTACCTCGTCAATCATATTTATGTTCCTTGAAGCCTTGTGCTTTTCGGCTTCAATAACCGAAAGAAGCGATTCGGCCGCTTCCTCGATTATGTTATTTACTATAATATAATCATACCAACCGCATCCGGCAATCTCTTTTCTGCCCGTTGCAAGTCTTGCGATTATTTCATCCTCATTATCTCTGTTTCTTAATCTGATCCTCGTTTCAAGATCCTTGAGTGACGGAGGCATGATAAAGACTGTAACAGCATTTTTATACTGATCCGTTACCTGCTTACCGCCGTTTACATCGATCTCAAGTATTACGTCCTGACCTTTTTCAAGGCAATCTTCGACAAATTCACGTTTTGTTCCGTAATAGTTGCCGTTGTATTCATTATATTCGATAAGTCCGTTATTTGCGATCGCGGTCTCAAATTCATCCCTTGAAACAAAGAAGTAATCGCTGCCTTCCTTTTCATTTGCTTTCGCAGGTCTGGAAGTCATCGAAATAGAAAGAACTATCGGAAGTCCTCTCTCCTGCGCAAGGCTCATAGCTCTTTTAACAACCGTTCCCTTTCCGACTGCTGACGGACCGGAAACAATCAAAAGTATGCCTTCCTTATTCATCATCGGTATCCTCCTCAGAATAGTCATCACTCTTACCGCCCAGACGGCTTGCAACCGTTTCCGGAGGAAGCGCAGACAGTATGACATGATCGGTATCAGTTATTATGACTGTTTTTGTTTTTCTGCCGCAGGTAGCATCTATAAGCCTTTTATCTTCTTTGGCAACCTGCGCTATACGCTTTATCGGCGCCGAATCCGGGCTGACTGCGGCTATTATGCGTTCGGCCGATACCATATTGCCGTATCCAATATTAATTAGCCTCATTCTATGTTCTGTATCTGTTCTCTAATCTTTTCGATTTCCGCCTTAATATTGACAACAATGTGTGCAATATCGGTATTCTGAGCCTTGGAACCGATTGTATTTGCCTCTCTGTTCATTTCCTGAACAACAAAATCAAGCTTTCTTCCGACCGGTTCGCCGGAATTGATTATGCTTTCAAACTGAGCGATGTGGCTGCGAAGGCGCACCGTTTCCTCATCGACCGCTATGCGATCGGCGAAGATGGCACATTCGGTAAGCAGACGCTGCTCATCGACCTTCGCATCACCCAACAGCTCAATAATTTTTTCACGCAGACGCTCTTTGTATTTTGCCATGGTTTCCGGCTGGTGAAGCTCAACCTCACCAACCATCGAAAGAATGGCCGAAAGCCTTGACTGCACATCGGCAAGAAGCTTCTCACCTTCGGCAGTTCTCATCGAAATAAAACCGTCAAGTGCCTTCTGGGCAACCGATTTTACGTCTTCCCAAACCTTATCCTCATCATCGGGGGCTTTTCTTACCGTCAGGATATCGGGATATCGGGAGACCGACATAACGGAAATATCATCCCTGATCGAATATTCCTCCGCCATCTTTCTGAGCGCGGTGATGTATCCATCCGCCAGAGTCTTATTAAGCTCAACTACGCAGGAATCATCATCAACGGAAACGATCGAAACGAACATATCGACCTTTCCACGGCTTACAGCGGCATTCACAAAGCTCTTAAGCTTTTCTTCAAGGAAGGAATAGCCCCGTGAGGTTCTTGCGGAAAATTCAAAATATCGGTGATTAACGGCTTTTATCTCTACGGTGATGTCCTTACCGTTGACAAGCTCCTGACATCTGCCGTATCCGGTCATACTTCTAACCATAGCATTTATGCACTTTCAGGTGTAAAGCGCGCCTCCTTAACATGTTTATCAGACTGGATGAACCTTTTCTGTCATATCCACATGAGCGCCGTCAATGCCGTATTTTTCATTTCTGCGCTTCTCAAAGAACTTGGTTGCTACCTTATCAAACTGAGCATAGGAAAGTACATCCTCTTCCTGCTCAAGGAATTCGGTCATCTCCGAACGAAGCTTATCAAGCTCCGGCTCAAGAAGGTCAGCCGGACGGCAATCGATCGGCTTATCGCTTCCGATGATCTTCTTTCTGAACTCATCGGAAATAGGAACGGGAGTCTTACCGTAATTACCGCGGACAAGGCCCTTGAATTCGTTTGTGCACATCTTGTAACGCTCGCCGCTGATAACATTGAGCACAGCCTGAGTACCGACGATCTGGGAGCTCGGGGTAACAAGAGGCGGATAACCGGAATCCTTTCTTACGCGGGGAACCTCATTGAGAACCTCATCAAGCTTATCAAGCTTGCCGGCTTCCTTAAGCTGAGATACAAGGTTTGAGAGCATTCCGCCCGGTACCTGATAAAGCAGGGTCTTGGAGTCAACACCAAGCATCTTGGTATTGAGCAGACCGCTTTCGATATACTTTTCACGAAGAGTATTTACATAATCGCGGATCTCCGAAAGGAGATTAAGGTCAAGACCGGTATCATACTGAGTATCAGCAAGAGCTGCGACCATAGATTCGGTAGGAGCATGGGATGTACCCAGAGCCAGCGGAGACATTGCGGTATCAATACCGTCCGCACCGGCCTCTATACCCTTAAGCAGGCACATGGATGCAAGACCGGATGTGTAATGGGTGTGGATTGTGATAGGAATTTTTACGGTTTCCTTGAGAGCCTTTACAAGCTCATAGGTGCCGTAAGGCTTGAGAAGACCGGCCATATCCTTTACGCAGATGGAATCTGCACCGGTGTTTTCAAGTCTTTTTGCGTAGTCACAATAATATTTAAGATCAAAAACAGGACCTGTTGTGTAAGAAATAGCAGCCTGTACATGACCGTTGTATTTCTTTGCAGCCTTGATTGAGGTTTCAAGGTTTCTGATATCATTGAGCGCATCGAATATACGGAGGATATCGATGCCGTTTGCGATAGACTTTTCAACAAAATATTCGACAACGTCATCTGCATAATGACGGTAGCCGAGCATATTCTGACCTCTGAAAAGCATCTGAAGCTTTGTGTTGGGGCAGGTCTTTCTTATAAGTCTTAATCTTTCCCACGGATCCTCATTGAGGAAGCGCAGGCAGGAATCGAAGGTTGCTCCACCCCAGCATTCAAGGGAATAAAAGCCGACTTTGTCAAGCTTTTCAAGCATCGGAAGCATCTCTTCGGTGGTCATTCTGGTTGCGATAAGCGACTGATGCGCATCGCGCAGAACGGTTTCGGTTACTCTTATTTTTTTACCCATTGTTTGCTGCCTCGCTTTCGTTAGTTGAGCGAAACAAGTGCAGTTCCCGATTCGACAGCCTCGCCCTTGGAAACATGAACAGCCGCAACAGTTGCATCACTCGGAGCCATGATCTCGTTCTCCATCTTCATTGCCTCAAGAATAAAGAGAACATCACCGGCCTTAACGCTGTCACCGGCCTTAACGTTGACGCTGAGGATTGTACCGGGCATCGGAGCGGAAACAACTTCT
>JAGBFS010000252.1 GCA_017936365.1 Clostridia bacterium | reverse complement strand
TTTTACATGGTATTATATCAGTATTCACCAAAGTATTTTTACTTTACCGCAATTGAAAGAGGCGACATATTGACATGATATCTTCAAACGAAAAAGAGAATAAAAAGAGCAATAAAAAGACGCTGATATTTATATCGATACTGATTTTTCTTGCGCTCAATCTTATCGGTGCCGCTGCGATAATCATTATCGACCGCGCAAGCAAGGGCTCGCCCGACGAATACACACAGCTTGCCGCCGATGTTCATCTTGGCTCTTCCAACGTGGATTTTGATGCGCTCAAATCGCAGAATCCCGATATATGCGCGTGGCTAATCTCGGAGGGAACGGGCATCGACCACCCCATCGTACAGGGCGATGATAACGAATATTATCGCACTCATCTTTTTTCAAAGCACATACATTCCGTCGGCTGTATCTTTGCCGACCATAATTGCTCCGCCGATTTTTCGGATAAGAACACGATAATATACGGCGGTAAAATGCTCGATCCGTTATTTAATTATTCCGATCAGGATTACTATGAGCTTCAGCCGTCGCTGACCCTATGCACCCCAGACGGCACAAAAACGCTGCTTCTTTTTGCCGGTATTGCGTCAGATGATATTTCCGGCTTCGTTCGATATGAATTCAAAGACGATGCCGATTTTGAAAATTATATCAATATGCTTTATGGCGCTTCATGCTTTTCAAGCACCGTAAGCGTCCAGAGCAGCGACAGACTCGTTACCATCTGCGCCGATAACGGCAAGGAGCATTTCATACTGGTCGGAAAAATCGTCTGACCAAAACGCAAATTAATAATAAGGTGATATCATGCGCTGTATAAAAAATCATCCTATCGCATTCGCAAATTTTATCGCAATTGAGCTTATGGGGCTTGCCTTTCTGATGTCTGTGTACGACGGCCTGCATGAGGACTGGCATTTTGCATTGGTCGGTCTGTCGTTTGTTATTGGTGCCGCAATATTTATTGTCGCATCCATTATCGGCATAATCGTATATATAGTCAAAAAAGCAAAAGCCCCAAATCAGCAAAAGCAGGAAAAGGATTTTGTGCGGGAGCTCGTCGTCGAATATATGCAGAATACAAAATACTGTGCATTATATTGGATAACGATGATTATTTTTACTCCTATACTTCCAATATTGACCGTCCATGTGCTTGATAATTACTTTCTCGGTGTGACTGTGATAACCCTCGGCATTGCCATCTGGATGATAAGAACCTCCAAGGATGCAATGGAACAACGCTTCTACAAAGTCCGAAACACCGACGAATTTTTTAATATAACCTCCGGCGAATCGTCGGATATCCTCAATCCCCTATATGGCGACTATGTTCATGTTTACCGCTATGATTCATGGAACGAGCATAAAAAGGATTTTATATGCAATATTCTGAAATGGGAAAAAGCGCTTGGTGCAAAAATCAATTGCTATCGGATATCACATGATTATCTGTGCCAAAAATACAAGCATGAATATCATCCGCATTTCAGCAATCTTATATTGATCCCCTTTTCGCAGTTCGAGCCAAACAGCAAAAACGGCCCCACCTTAAGGAAAGCTTTTGACCGCCTTTCACTAATAAGATTCACCGAGCTTGTTGATCTGAAATACGGTCACAAAACAAGTCTTGATCCTCACTATTATATACATTCCGACAAAGATGCCACTCTTATCCCATTTGCCGCGGGTATAACCAATTCATCGACCCTCGGCGGCGAGCTTCGCATCAGCATCGACCGCGCCTGCGGCGCCGAAGACAAATCGAAAATATATCACGACTGCCTGCTGGTAATAAAAAATGCACAGCCGACAGGCGCAGACTGCACCGAAAAGCCCCGGCAAAATGATTACATCGAGGCATTTTACGCAGACAGGGACGCAAAGATAATTGATATGATAATCTCAAGGGAGCTGCCCCCGGATAGCTGCGATTACGATAATGACAGCTTTGACGATACCGGATATATTCATCTCCGCTACAGCTTTGATGATATGCAATGGTATTGGGACGGTTCATGCGACACCGGCAAAACGGACGAAATCTTTTCCAAAATAAGCACACGCACATAAATTAAGATCCTGCGGCAAAACCAAACCGCAGGATCTTTGTTTATTTCTGATATTTATGCAGTCTGCTCTTTTGCAGCCTTTTTTCCAAACAAGCAATTTAGCAGATAGTATATCCAGTAGGACATAAGAACAAACAGAAGGTTAAGCACCGATACGATAATTATATAAAGTATCTGCGTCGGAACCACGCCGATAACGCCCTGAAGCGATACCCTGACCTCTTCCAGAGCGGGAATGTTGCAGGTATAATAGTTTGCGTAGTTGGTCTTCAATATCTGCGCCATTGTTGACGAAACGACGCAGAAGCACAGGATAAATAAAAGCGCCGCTTTCGGATCCTTCTTTGTGTCGGGAGTATGCAGCCCCAGAAATACTATCAGAAGAAAAGCAAACATTACAATGTTATGGAATGCAACCGTATGGAAATCCAGAAAATCAACGAAGAAATTCTTCACATTCCACTCGCCGTAAATGAGATTGGGGTAGATCAGCATAAGAAGGAACAAAGACGCGCTTATTGCCGACGTTATAGCCGTTACGGTATTTTTGTGCTTTCCATTATAAAACGCCATTACGGGCATAGTGAAGATAAACAGCGAACAGAAATGCAGCGGAATATGATATAAGTCATACCCACGCGAAAAGGATACAAGCTGTTTGCCTATCTCAAGCGCGACTATTATGCACGCAAGCACCTGATAGGGTATCATGCGTATCTTCAGCGGCTTGTCCCCTATCGCTTTTCGGAGTATTGCCGCCGCAAGGATCATTACAGCTATCGCCGGAATAAGGGTAATCGCATGAGTTGTTGTCCAAAGTCCCATAAATATGCCTCACTTTTCAAGAAATTATTGGCTATATTTATTATACATAATAATACAAATTTTG
>JAGBFS010000251.1 GCA_017936365.1 Clostridia bacterium | reverse complement strand
GAGCTGGAGCAGCCGGAGGGTGTTATTGCATCACTCGGCGGACAGACGGCGATCAACCTTGCCGAACCGCTTGATAAGCTTGGTGTCAGGATAATTGGTACCGATTGTGCGGCTATAGAGCGCGCCGAAAACCGCGATTCCTTTGAAAAGATACTCAAGGAACTCAATATTCCGCAGCCGCAGGGCAGAGCCGTAACCAAGATCGAAGACGGTGTCAAAGCCGCCGAAGAGATCGGATATCCGGTTCTTGTTCGCCCCAGCTTTGTTCTCGGCGGAAGAGCGATGCAGATAGTCGCAAATGAAGAACAGCTTCGTCATTATCTTAAGACGGCTGTTGAGGTTGACGAGGACAAACCCGTACTTGTCGATAAGTATATTATCGGTAAAGAGGTCGAGGTCGACGCCATCTGCGATGGCATCAACGTATTCGTGCCCGGAATCATGGAACTGGTCGAGCGTACCGGTATCCACAGCGGCGACTCGATAAGCGTCTATCCTTCCTTCAGCATCTCCAATAAGGTAAAGGGAACCATACTCCAGTATGCAAAGAAGCTCGGTCTTGGAATAGGTATTGTGGGTCTTTACAATATCCAGTTTATCGTTGACAAGGATGACAACGTCTATATCATCGAAGTCAATCCGCGTTCTTCCCGTACCGTTCCGTTCCTTTCCAAATCCACCGGCTACAGCCTTGCCGATATAGCTACCGAGGTAATAATGGGCAAGAGCCTTAAGGAGCAGGGAATATTTGATATCTATCCTGAAGAGAAAAAGCGTTGGTATGTAAAGGTTCCGGTATTCTCATTCAACAAGATCCGTGGACTTGACGCATATCTTTCCCCGGAAATGAAATCCACCGGCGAAGCTATCGGCTATGACGATAAGCTCAACCGCGCTATGTTTAAGGCTCTGCAGGCTTCGGGTATGCATCTGCAGAATTACGGTACTGTATTTGCAACAATTGCCGACAAGGATAAGGAGGAAGCACTTCCGCTTATCCGCCGTTTCTATAAGCTTGGTTTCAATATTCAGGCTACCAGCGGTACCGCCAACTTCCTCAAAGCACACGGCATCAGAACCCATGAGCTGGGTAAGATAAGCGAAGGTAGCGAGGAGATATCAAAAGCTATCCGCAAGGGCTATATTGCTTACATTATCAATACAAGCGATATCGGTTCACAGGGACATCTCAATGACGGACGTGCAATACGCCAGCTTGCAACGGAAAACAACGTTAACATCTTTACCGCTCTTGATACCGTTAAGGTTATCCTTGATGTTCTTGAGGAAACCACACTTTGCATTTCCACCATCGACGCTTAAAGGGTGAGTGTATAATGAAACAGGGTCTTTATAAAATAACTGAAAATGTATCGATCGCAAAGGATATCATGCGTATGACCCTTTGCGGTGATACATCGGCTATAACGGCTCCCGGCCAGTTTGTAAATATAAAGCTGGATGGATTCTATCTTCGCCGTCCGATTTCGATATGCGATTATGACGATAACAGCATAACTCTGATATATAAAATAGTCGGCGAGGGTACACAGGCCTTGAGCGAGATGGACGATGGGGTAGAGCTTGATCTCCTTGTCGGTCTCGGAAACGGCTACGATGTGTCAAAATCGGGCGAAAAGCCGCTTCTTATCGGCGGTGGTGTCGGTGTTCCTCCGCTCTACAATCTCTGTAAAAAGCTTGTGGGGCTCGGAAAAGAGCCGACGGTCATACTTGGATTCAACAGTGCGCAGGATGTCTTTTATGAGGAACAGTTCAAAGCCCTTGGCGCAAAGGTGCTTGTAACCACAGCCGACGGAAGTCACGGAATAAAGGGCTTTGTTACCGATGCGATGAAAGATGTTGAGTATTCCTACTTTTTTACCTGCGGACCGATGCCGATGTTCAAGGCTATAGAAGCGACCGCAAAAACAAGCGGTCAGTACAGCTTTGAGGAGCGTATGGGATGCGGATTCGGCGCATGCATGGGATGCTCATGCAAGACAAAATACGGCAACAAACGTATCTGCAAGGACGGACCGGTGCTTGAAAGGGAGGAGATAGTATGGTAAATACAAAGGTATCCCTCAGCGGCTGGGAGCTTGATAATCCTGTCATTCCGGCAAGCGGAACCTTCGGGTACGGCTATGAGTTTGCCGAGCTTTACGATATTAACTGCCTTGGTACGTTTTCGTTTAAGGGTACGACAAAGGAGCCTCGTTTCGGCAACCCAACTCCGCGAATCGCCGAATGTCCGGCCGGTATGATAAATTCTGTCGGATTGCAGAATCCTGGTGTTGATGCCGTTATAAATGAAGAGCTTCCCAAGCTTGCAAAATGCTTTGACAAAAAGGTTATAGCAAATGTAAGCGGTTTTTCGATAGATGAATATGCCTATACCTGTGAGCTGCTTGATAAACAGGAGCAGGTAGGCTTGCTTGAGGTAAATGTAAGCTGTCCCAACGTTCACAACGGCGGTATGAGCTTCGGTACCGATCCGGAATGTGCGGCGGCGGTTACAAAGGCTGTCAAGGCTGTAACAACAAAGCCGGTATATATAAAGCTTACTCCGAACGTTACCGATATTGTATCGGTCGCAAAGGCGTGTGAGCAGGCCGGAGCAGACGGAATAAGCATGATAAACACTCTTCTTGGAATGAGGATCGATCTGCGTACAAAGAAGCCGGTTATCGCAAACAAGATGGGCGGTTTTTCCGGCAGCGCTATTTTGCCGGTAGCGGTCAGAATGATCTATCAGGTTTACGAAGCAGTCAATATTCCGATAATCGGAATGGGCGGTGTTGGCTCGGCGCATGATGTTATCGAGCTGATGCTTGCCGGTGCGTCCGCTGTTCAGGTCGGTGCGGCGAATCTTGTAGATCCTTTTATCTGCAAAAAGATAATTGAGGATCTTCCAAAAGAGATGGAAAAATACAATATTGATGATCTTAGTAAAATAATAGGAGGAGCACATAATGGGTAAGGATGTAATTGTTGCCTGCGATTTCAGCGGCAAGAAGGAAGTTTTTGATTTTCTCGATCTTTTCACCGAGGAAAAACCCTTTGTAAAGATTGGTATGGAGCTTTTCTATGCCGAAGGTCCCGAAATTGTCCGTGAGATAAAGGCACGCGGTCATAAGATTTTCCTCGATTTGAAGCTGCACGATATCCCCAACACAGTAAAAAAAGCGATGAAGGTTCTTTCAAAGCTGGATGTTGATATGTGCAATCTTCATGCCGGCGGAACAGTTGCTATGATGGAAGCTGCTATCGAAGGCCTTACCCGTGAGGATGGTTCCCGTCCGATGCTTATCGCCGTAACCCAGCTTACCTCCACAAGTCAGGAGCGTATGGAAAGCGATCTGCTTATCGAAAAGCCTCTTGACGAGGTCGTAATGCACTATGCAAAATGCGCCGAGCAGGCCGGTCTTGACGGTGTTGTATGCTCTCCGCTTGAAGCCGGTAAGGTACATGAGATATGCGGAAAGGCTTTCTGCACCGTAACACCGGGGGTCAGATTTGCCGATGGCGATGTCGGCGATCAGGTTAGAGTAACAACTCCGGCAAAGGCAAACGAGATCGGTTCCGATTATATCGTTGTCGGCCGTCCGATCACAGCGGCAGCAGATCCTGTTGTAGCATATCGCCGCTGCGTTGCTGAATTTGTATCTGAATAAATATAAGGAGAAAAATAAAATGAATAACATCGACAGAATCATTGCGAAGGATCTTCTTTCAATAAAGGCTGTTTTCTTCCGTCCGGACGAGCCCTTTACATGGGCAAGCGGCATCAAGAGCCCGGTATATTGCGATAACCGTCTTACCCTTACAGCACCGAAGGTTCGCTGCGACGTTGAAAACGCACTCGCTCAGACCATCAGAGAAAACTATCCCGATGCAGAGGTTCTTATGGGAACCAGCACCGCAGGTATAGCTCATGCCGCTATAACCGCACATATCCTTGATATGCCTATGGGCTATGTCCGTTCGGGTGCAAAGGATCACGGACGCGGCAACCAGATCGAAGGCAAGCTCGAGCCGGGCAGCAAGGTTGTTGTTGTCGAGGATCTTATCTCTACCGGCGGCAGCGTTATTGAGGTTGTCGAGGTTCTGCGTGAGGCAGGTGCCGAAGTTCTCGGTATTGTCAGCATCTTCACATACGGAATGAAAAAGGGTATCGAGCGTCTTGCGGCAGCAAACGTAAAGAATATCAGCCTTACCAATTTCGATGTTATCGCTGAAGTCGCAGCCGAGGAAAAATATATTGCAAACGAGGATATCGCAAGACTTATTGCATTCCGCAACAATCCGAGTGACGAAAGCTGGATAAACGGCTGATCTTTCCCGGAAATAATAATTACTGAAATTTAAGGGAGGGTCATTGCCGTGCGGCATCTTATAGATATTTTGGAATTGTCGACCGACGAGATAACACAGCTTCTTGACTGTGCGGATGAAATTATAGCTCATCCCGAACAGTATCGCGAAAAGTGCAGATACAAGAAGATGGCTACGCTGTTTTTTGAACCGTCCACACGTACAAGACTTTCATTTGAAGCCGCAATGATGGAGCTTGGCGGCTCCGTTCTCGGCTTTTCAGAGGCGGCATCGAGCTCTTCCGCAAAAGGTGAAAGTGTTTCCGATACAGTGGCTGTGGTAAGTTACTATGCTGATATTATCGCGATGCGCCACCCGAAAGAGGGTGCGCCGCTGGTCGCTTCGATGAAATCGGGCGTGCCTATCATCAATGCTGGTGATGGCGGACACAATCACCCAACCCAGACACTTACCGATCTTTTAACGATACGTCGCGAAAAGGGAAGACTTGATAATCTTACGGTCGGTCTTTGCGGCGATCTTAAGTTTGGCCGTACGGTACATTCACTTATAGCGGCTATGTCGCGTTATACGGGGACGAGCTTTGTGCTTATTTCACCGGAGGAGCTCAAGGTTCCCAGTTATGTAAAAACCGATCATATAAAAAATCGCGGCATTCCCTATGAACAGACGACTGATCTTGAAAGTGTAATGCCCAAACTGGATATACTTTATATGACCAGAGTGCAGCGTGAGCGTTTCTTTAACGAGGAAGATTATCTGCGACTTAAGGACAGCTATATTTTAACTCCCGATAAGCTGAAGAATGCAAAGAGTGATCTTGCAATACTTCATCCGCTGCCGAGAGTTAATGAGATATCAACCGCGGTAGATGACGACCCGCGTGCATGCTATTTCAGACAGGCTAATTACGGCAAATATGTGCGAATGGCTCTTATCCTCAAGCTGCTTGAGGATAGCGGAAAACTTTAAAAGGGGGCGCGCGGATTTGTACATCGATTCGATAAAAAACGGTATTGTTATTGACCATATAATCGCGGGTAAAGCTCTTCAGATTTACAGCATGCTTAACCTTGAAAAGCTGGATTGTTCGGTAGCTATCCTGAAAAATGTACCCAGCAAAAAGATGGGCAGGAAGGATATAATCAAGATAGATTCCGTTCTGGATATCGATCTTGATGTGCTTGGATATTTCAGTCCGAATATTACCGTTGATATAATTATGGACGGAAAGCTTGTGGAGAAAAAGCACATCGCGCTGCCAGAAAAAATCACCGATATTCTGATTTGCAAAAACCCAAGATGTATTACAACCACCGAACAGGATATACATCATATATTCAAGCTTACCGATGCAGAAAATGGTGTTTACCGCTGCATTTATTGCGACGCCAAAGCTTGACAGACGGACGTTTTCGTGGTATTCTATATACCTAATATTAATGCTTTTTTGCGACTGACGGATATGTGGAGCACCACAATGGAACAAAAAAGTATTTTTGCCGACCGTCTGGGCAGTTCTACATCAAACTTTAGCGTAGGACTGCCTTTTTGATTTAGAATAACCGAAAGGGGTTAAATTTAATGAAAAAGGTTGCCATTATCATGGGCAGCGACAGCGATCTGCCCGTTGTTCAGAAAGCTATAGATACTCTTCGCGAATATGCTGTTCCTTTTGAGGTTCATGTATATTCTGCTCATCGTACTCCCGTTGAAGCAAAGGCTTTTTCCGAAAATGCGATCGCCAACGGATTTGGTGCGATAATCGCCGCTGCAGGCAAGGCTGCGCATCTTGCCGGAGCAATTGCTGCAAATACAACATTGCCGGTAATTGGTATTCCCGTAAAGTCATCAACGCTTGACGGCCTTGATGCACTACTTTCAACCGTCCAGATGCCGGCAGGCATCCCGGTTGCAACCGTTGCTATCGACGGTGCTGCAAATGCAGCTCTTCTTGCCATACAGATACTCGCTGTCAGCGATGCCGAGCTTGCCAAAAAACTCAAAGCTGCAAGAGCAAAGGCTTCTGCTAACGTTCTTGAAAAGAATGCAGCGATCGAAAAACAGTTCAATCAATAATTTTTTATAAATCGGAGGTAACAAAAATGGAAAAGAAGCTTGTTTACACTGGTAAGACCAAGGACGTTTTCGCTCTTGACAACGGCAATTATCTGCTCAAGTTCAAGGATGACTGCACCGGTAAGGACGGAGTGTTTGATCCGGGCGAAAACAGCGTTGGACTGACAATTGACGGTGTAGGTGATGTAAATCTCCGTATGTCCATCTACTTCTTTGAAAAGCTTAATGCTGAAGGCATCAAGACCCACTATGTAAACGCTAATCTTGAAGACACCACCATGGAAGTTCTTCCTGCAAAGGTTTTTGGTAAGGGTCTTGAGGTTATCTGCCGTCATAAGGCTGTCGGCAGCTTCTATCGCCGTTACAGCGATTATATCGAAGAGGGTGCAGACCTCCCTGCTTATGTCGAGATGACATTTAAGAACGATGAGAAGGGCGATCCCCTTGTAACAAAAGATGGTCTTGTTGACCTTGGCGTTATGACTGCACAGCAGTATGACGACATGAAGGAAATGACCCAGAAGATCACAAAGGTCGTTGCTGACGATCTTCTTGAAAAGGGACTCGTTCTTTATGACATCAAGTTTGAATTCGGTTATGATGCAAACGGCGAAGTTATCCTTATCGACGAGATTGCATCGGGCAATATGCGTGTTTACAAGGACGGTCAGTATATCGATCCCATGACCCTTTCCAAGCTTTTCTTTGCTTAATTGATATTGCGTAGTTTATTTTAGGAGGTTCATCGCGTGGGCGGTTTTTTTGGAGCAACATCAAAGCATGACGTTGTGCTTGATGTATTCTTTGGAGTAGACTATCATTCCCATCTTGGAACAAGGCGCGGCGGCATGGCTGCCGTTAATGAGGAGCTTGGTTTCCAGCGGGAGATTCATAATATTGAAAATTCGCCCTTTCGCACAAAGTTTGAAGGGATAACCTCCGAAATGAGCGGTAATTCTTGTATCGGCTGTATAAGCGACAGCGACCCACAGCCGATACTTATCCGCTCTAATCTTGGTGTATATGCCATGATCGTTGTCGGAATCATCAATAACGCAAATGAGCTTGTAGAGCAGTATCTTTCCAGCGGCGGCGGACATTTCAGCACAATGTCGGGCGGAAGGGTAAATTCCACCGATCTTGTTGCGGCTCTTATCAATCAAAAGAGCAGCTTTGCCGAGGGAATTAAATATGCAAATGAAGTCATTGACGGTTCGGCAACAATAATTATTCTCAACGAAGACGGCTCTATAATTGCCGCAAGGGACAAGCTTGGCAGACTGCCCATTCTTGTCGGTAAGGATGACAACGGATACTGTGTATCGCTTGAATCCTTTGCTTACAAAAAGCTTGGCTATACCGATGAGAAGGAGCTTGGTCCCGGTGAAATAGTAAAGATCACTCCCGATGGGATAGAGGTGCTTGCACAGCCGGGTAAGGATATGCGTATCTGCGCATTCCTCTGGACCTATTACGGCTATCCCAATTCCTGCTATGAGGGTGTCAATGTTGAGGTTATGCGAAACCGCAACGGCGCTATCATGGCGGAAAATGATAAAGCGGCAGGTAAATCGTTTGATATAGATTATGTAGGCGGTGTGCCGGATTCGGGAACACCGCACGCAATAGGCTATGCCAATAAAAGCGATATTCCTTTTGCCAGACCGTTTATAAAATACACCCCCACTTGGCCGCGCAGCTTTATGCCGAACAATCAGAACGAGCGAAGCCGTGTGGCAAAGATGAAGATGATTCCGGTACATGATCTTATTCAGGAAAAGAAGCTTCTTTTTGTTGATGACAGCATTGTACGCGGAACACAGCTTCGTGAAACGGTCGATTTTCTTTACGAAAACGGCGCGAAAGTGGTTCACATGAGATCGGCGTGTCCGCCGATAATGTACGGCTGCAAATACCTCAATTTTTCAAGAAGCAATTCCGATCTTGAGCTTATAGCACGCCGTACAATCCGCGAGCTTGAAGGGGAAGAGGGCGATAAGTATATCGACGAATACCTCGATGGTAGCACCGAGCGCGGCAAGGCTTTGCGCAATGAAATATGCAAAAAGCTTCATTTTGCATCCCTTGAATATCAGAGTCTTGATGGCGTTGTTGAGGCGATAGGCATTGACCGAAGCAAGCTTTGTACCTATTGCTGGGACGGAAGGGAATAGGTGAGAAGCTTATGAATAATAAAACAAGGATTGCGGTGCTTGTTTCCGGCGGCGGAACCAACCTTCAGGCGCTTATTGATGCGCAGAAGAGCGGTATTATAAATCATGGCGAGATCGTGCTTTGCATATCGTCAAATCCGCAGGCTTACGCTTTGGAAAGAGCAAAGAATGCCGGAATAGAAACAGCAGTGGTTTCTAAAAAGCAGTCCGGTTCGCAGCAGGCTTTTGAACAGGCGATAAAGGATATTCTGACAGAAAAGTCGATCGACCTTATCGTGCTTGCCGGATTTATGTGCATACTAAGCGCCGATTTTACATCCGATTATCCCGAAAGAATAATAAATGTTCACCCATCGCTTATCCCGTCTTTCTGCGGAAAAGGCTTTTATGGGCTTTTCGTGCATGAGGCGGCGCTTGAATACGGTGTAAAGGTAACCGGAGCGACTGTACATTTTGTCAATGAGATTCCCGATGGAGGGCGGATCATAATGCAGAAAGCGGTCGCTATTGAAGAGGGAGATACTCCCGAAATATTACAGAAACGTGTTATGGAACAGGCTGAATGGCAGATACTGCCGCAGTCGGTCGAGCTTGTATCGGCACAGCTTTTAAATGAAAGGAATGGTAAGTAATGGATATTTACAAGATCAATGATATCGGCGAGCTGATTTGTGATAATGAATATGTAGGACGCGGTATAGTCGCAGGTATGACGGCTGACGGAAAAAAAGCTGCCACAGCATATTTCATTATGGGCAGAAGCGAAAACAGCCGCAACCGTGTTTTTGTTGAAAAGAATGGCGAAGTTTTTACCGAGCCGTTTGACGCTTCCAAGGTGGAAGATCCTTCACTTATTATCTATGCCGCAATCAGAAATTATGAGAATAATCTGATCGTTACAAACGGCGACCAGACCGATACTATATATGACGGTCTTGTAAAGGGAATATCATTTTCGGATGCACTTACCGCTCGAGAATTCGAGCCGGACGCACCCAACCTTACACCGCGTATAAGCTGTATGCTTACCTTTGAGGAAAATGCTTTCAATTATCAGATGAGCATCCTCAAGAGTGCCGATGCCGAGGGAACGGCCTGCAACCGTTACACCTTCTCATACAAGCCTCTGGCCGGTCTTGGTCATTTTATCCATACATACGTCTGCAACGGCAACCCCATTCCTACCTTCCAGGGCGAGCCGGAAAGGGTTGCGATTCCCAACGACATCGATGAGTTTACCGATAAGCTTTGGGCAAATCTCAACGAGGATAATAAGATATCCCTTTATGTAAGATATATCGACCTTGCAACAGGCGAAGTTGAAAACAGACTTATAAATAAAAATAAGTAAGGGAGGATATTTTAAGTGAAAGAATTCGAGCTTAAATACGGCTGTAACCCCAATCAGAAGCCGTCCAAGATTTTTATGCATGACGGAAGCGATCTTCCGATAGAGATACTTAACGGACGTCCCGGATATATCAATTTCCTTGATGCGTTCAACTCCTGGCAGCTTGTTAAAGAGCTGAAAGAGATTCTCGGTCTGCCGGCTGCTGCATCCTTCAAGCATGTCAGCCCGACATCGGCAGCGGTTGGAACGATTCTCCCCGAAAAGCTTAAGAAAGCTTGCTTTGTTGATGATATTGAGGGTCTTGATAATTCACCTCTTGCATGCGCTTATGCAAGAGCAAGAGGAACCGACCGTATGTGTTCATTCGGTGATTGGGTAGCTCTTTCCGATGTCTGCGATGAAACAACCGCTCTTCTTATCAAGCGTGAGGTTTCCGATGGCGTTATCGCTCCGGGATATACCGATGAGGCTCTTGAGATTCTTAAATCAAAGAGAAAGGGCACATATAATATCGTAAAAATAGATCCCGATTTTGTTCCGGCTGAAACCGAGCATAAGCAGGTTTACGGAATCACATTCGAGCAGGGGAGAAACAATTTCCGAATTGATGAAGAGCTGCTTGGAAATATTGTTACAAATAATAAGGAGCTTCCTGAAAGCGCAAAGCGTGATCTTATAATAGCTCTTATCACACTCAAGTATACACAGTCAAACTCCGTGTGCTATGCGGTTGACGGACAGGCTATCGGTGTAGGTGCCGGTCAGCAGTCCCGTATCCATTGCACAAGACTTGCAGGCGGCAAGGCTGATACATGGCAGCTTCGTCAGCATGACAAGGTTCTTAACCTGCCGTTCCTTCCCAGCCTCGGCCGTGCCGACAGGGATAATGTTATCGATGGCTACATCAACCAGAACGAAGAGGACGTATGTGCTGACGGCAATTGGCAGAAGTATTTCACCGAGCAGCCGGAGGTTTTCACACTTGAAGAGCAGAAGGCATATCTTTCTACTATTGAAGGTGTTGCACTCGGTTCCGATGCATTCTTCCCGTTCAGCGATAATATAGAAAGAGCAAAGCGCAGCGGTGTTTCCTATATTGCAGAGCCGGGCGGTTCTATCCGTGACGATCTTGTAATCGAATGCTGCGATAAGTACGATATGGTAATGGCATTTACCGGAATGCGTCTTTTCCATCACTGATAAATTGAATTGACTATATATTTTAAAGAGGAGAAAGTTTATGGCACACTATTATTCCGAACCGTCCCGTACCTTCAGCGAATATCTGCTGGT
>JAGBFS010000250.1 GCA_017936365.1 Clostridia bacterium | reverse complement strand
TGCCTGTTGCATTAACTATTGCAAGGTTTCCAACGGTTATTTTGCCGTTATAATTTTCAATCGCCGCACCGTGGTATCCGTCGGCTGTATAAGCATTTGGGGCATTGAGGGTTATATTCGCGCCGTCTGCAATCGCGACGGTCGACGCACTGCCGCCAGTTGAACAGATAATGGCATTTCCGTTATTATTGGAAATGGTCACCGCACCCGAAAGGTTAAGCGCAGACGCATTTTGGGAAACATATATGAGATTCTGGCCGCCGCTTAAATTTATGTTGGATACAGATGCCGAACCGGATGTGACCGCAACGGCATTTTTGACGCTGTCATCGACCTTTACCGCTGCACCTCCCGATGTAAGGGAACCACCGCCGGATAGCTCGATACCGTAAACCCCCGAAATGGACATACCATCCTTCAAGGTCACAGCGCCGCCGCTTTTAATTATATAATCGTTATCCGACCGAAGCTTCAGCCCCGATATATCAAGCTTTCCTTCCGCAGTAACGGTAATCGCACCACCATCGGATATCATTTCGCCGCCCGAGCCGACGATGGTCAGCGGACGCGAAACGGTCACGCCCGAACGAACAGCTGCCGGAGTGTATGCCAGCGTTATGCTTGTAACCGAGCCGTCGCGAAGCGCCGCTTCAAAAGCATCGTCATTGGCTACCGTTACGGCCGAATCGGCATATACGGGCATGGCAAAGCCGGCCGTACCCAAAAGCACGGCCAGCATGACGGTAAAGAATATTGCGGAAATGCGTGTGAGTCTGCTCACACATATCCCCCTTTCAAAAGCCGGATTACTGCTCCGACTGGGTTTCTTCGGCTGCGGTTTCCTCGGCCTTAGCCTCTTCGGCAGCTATTTCCTGCGGATCGACCACACGGACAATAGCTATCGGAGTCTGCTGCGATTCCTGACCAAGAGGATTATCCTTGAAAACTGCCGCAAGCTTATCCTCGTACATATTCTTATCGGGTTTACCAAGAATGTTTACGCCGATATCGTTAGCATCGATGATGATGACCGGGCATCCGCCCATAGCCTCGGTAAGCTCCTTTGCAACCTTATTGGGCTTTTCGGGAGCAAGCTTTGCATGGGTATTGTACGGGGGCAGAGTGAAATGGCACGGACCGTCTATAGCTCTTACTCTCGGTCCGAGCATATTGTAGAAAACGCCCCTCTTGCCGAAAACCTTGCATATTGCGGAGATAATAGCACAGAAAACGATCTTTACGCTGCCGCACTCCATCAGAGCAAGCTGCATCGTCCACGGGCTGCCGAGGCCGATACCGTACGGAGATTTATATACGCACTTGGAAAGCACCTTTGCAAGCCAGGAGGGCTTTATCTCATCGATCGGGAAGGATCTTCCCTGGCTTATTGCAACGATCTTTTCACTCATATAAACCATATCACCCTTCTGGAGATAGGGCTTTACACATTCATCAAGTATCGCCTTGAGGTCATCACCCTTCATAACGACCTTTGTCTTTACCGGGAAACGCTGATAACAGGTTCCGTCGGGGGTTGTAATAAGAAGCTTTTTGCCGTCATTTGGGCAAAATTCATTAATTCCCATTTTTGACCAATCCTCTCTTAAAGAAGCATAATATTTTAACCTATACTATATTATCAGATTTCAGCCGCTGTATCAAGGCTTTTTTGCATATCGCCGCAAAAAAGCGCCACTTTCACAAAAATCGGGCCGGATACGCAAAGAAGACGCCGCAAAATGCGGCGCCTTCAATATTTTTAAAGCTATTACGATTACAGCTCTGCGAAGTACTTGATGGTTCTGACCATCTGGCTGGTGTAGCTGTTCTCGTTATCGTACCAAGCAACAACCTGTACCTGATAGGTATCGTCGTCGATCTTGGAAACCATGGTCTGGGTAGCATCGAAGAGTGAGCCGTATCTCATACCGATAACGTCGGAAGAAACGATCTGATCTTCATTGTAGCCGAAGGACTCATTGGAAGCAGCCTTCATAGCGGCATTGATGCCTTCCTTGGTGATGTCCTTGCCCTTGACAACAGCAACAAGGATGGTGGTGGAGCCTGTAGGGGTAGGAACACGCTGTGCGGAGCCGATCAGCTTGCCGTTCAGTTCAGGGATAACAAGGCCGATAGCCTTAGCTGCGCCTGTGCTGTTGGGAACGATGTTGATAGCTGCTGCACGGGATCTTCTCTTGTCACCCTTTCTCTGAGGTCCGTCAAGAGTCATCTGATCGCCTGTGTAAGCATGGATTGTGCACATGATACCAGCCTTGATGGGAGCCAGATCATTGAGAGCCTTAGCCATAGGAGCCAGGCAGTTGGTTGTGCAGGATGCAGCGGAGATGATCTTGTCATCGCTGGTCAGGGACTGATGGTTAACATTGTAAACGATGGTAGGCAGATCGTTGCCTGCAGGAGCGGAAATGATGACGTGCTTTGCGCCTGCATCGATGTGTGCCTGTGCTTTTGCCTTGGAGGTATAGAAGCCTGTGCACT
>JAGBFS010000249.1 GCA_017936365.1 Clostridia bacterium | reverse complement strand
TGCAAGCGAGCCATCCTCTTTCCGGATGATTCTTCCGTATCCGGTGGGATCCTCAAGAGAGGCGGAAATAACGGTTACAGCATCGTTTCTTGAAATATGCTGCTTGAGCGCAGCGGAAATGGTCTTTGTATCAAGGAAAGGCGCATCACCGCAGGCGACAAGAACGTGACCGCCGGCATGAGCCGCGAGGAATTCCTTTGCCATCATAACGGCATGGCCTGTACCAAGACGCTCCGACTGAGTTACGGTAGCTGCGGTATCGCCGAGATATGCCTTTACCTGATCCTCCAGATGACCGGTAACAACGCATACATCGCCTATTCCTGCAGCCTTTGCGGAATCTATTACCCAGCCGAGCATCGGCTTGAGAAGGACTTCGCAAAGCACCTTGGGCTTATTTGATCTCATACGCTTTCCCTCGCCGGCGGCGAGCAGCACTGCGCAAAGGTTCTTTTCCATAATAACGACATTCCTTTCAGAAGTTATAGTAATGTCAAGCAATATATTATCTCATTTTTCGACACATTTTTCAAGATGCCGTACGCAACTTACCGACTTTTTTATATAATTCTCTTATATGCACAAAAATGCCCTCCGGCGTACATGCCGGAGGGCTAATTTTTATCCTTTCGGGCGGATTATTCAACCTTTTCAAAAACTGCTATGGTCTGTCCGTCAGCAGTCCATGTCATGGTGTTTCCCTCAAATGTGCAGCGTATGACTATCGCAACACTCGATTCGCGAGGACCGACATAAAGCATAAGTGTGCCGTGTCCGTCATACTCATACTCCATCTTTCCCTTTATGGAATAATGGGAGGCAATTCCGATTATTGTACCACTTTCGCCGATATCAATCTTCACGCCAAGAACATCCGAATCAGATGCTATGTATGCATCGGTAACATCGGTCGCCTCGTATGTGATGCCCGCCACACCCAGAAGTGTTTCGTCAAGTCCTTCAAAATATGAACCGATATCAAGCTTTTCAACCAGCTCCTCGGCGTCGAAAAAGCTTCCCGCGCCCATCGGAAGACCGTCGAGCACGCTCTGTATCATAACAACAAGTTCTTTTTCTATTGATGTTGTTATGGAGTCTTCAAAGCTTCCGAGCACCTGATTTACCACCGTACCGGTTGCAAGCTTGTCGGTAATAAATTCATCGACACCCCATTCCTCGACCGTCCATGTTCCAACAGGGGTCTCGTTCTTGACCTGATTGATGCATCCGGTCATCTTGAAGGTGTCCTGCACGCCAAGATAATATGTGGCCGTCACCAGAATGCCCAGGAACAGCAGCGAGAATATTGCCGAAAACACCTTTCTTCCGGCAGAAGGCTTCTGTGCCGCCACCATCTGCTGTCCGCCGCCAAAGCTTATGACCGTAGACACCGGCTGCTGATAATCGGCATTAATATCGCCCTTGTAATCTGCAATAGCCGTTTCCTGCTTTGTCAGATCATAGCCGCAAACCGCACATTTCTTTGCGTTTTTCTTGCATTCAGCCGCACATTTCGGACAAGTCATATTTTAAAGCCTCCTCAAAAGGAAATCATCAAAGGTCAAATCCGAGATCTTCGCCGTCAAGATCCATGTCGCCGTACATATCGCCGTACAGACCCGACATATCACCCTCGGCTATAGCCATGAAAGCATCCAGTATCTCCTTCAGCTCATCGGGGTTTTCCGGATCCCAGAGATACTCCTCGGTGTCGAACTCTTCCTTGTAGAACTCGACGGGATCACCATCGGTTCCTACTCTTCTGAGAACTATCGGATCCATATCAAGTCCCAGCAGATCGGTAAACATTTCCGGCATACCAACGACAAGGAAGTCGTTGTAAAGCTTGCACGGCATACCGATGGTATATGCAAGACCGTAGACGGACATCTCCATCTTTATCTCGCTGTCTTCCTCATCATAGAAAAACTCCATGGAAACGCCGCCCATGTCAAGCTCTTCTTCGCTCTCAAGGATCAGATTGTAATCTTCATCGATTTCAAAGACTGTTGCCTTTTCTTCGCCGTAAACAAATTCCCATTCACCGACGACGGTGTATACCTTTTCTTCTTCAAATATTCCTGTAAATGCTTTGGTGATAGCGTCTATGGCTCCTGTTGCAAAAAGTGCCGCTATCGCGCCGCCTATTGTCAGCAATACTGCAAGGACTATAATAAGCACCTTGACCCATGTCTTCATCTTCTTTTTCTGCTGCACAGGCTCCGCCTGTGCGGGAGCCGCAGGCGCCTGCATCGGTACTGCGACAGCTTCCTGCTGTACGGGGGCTATCTGATTATCCGCAGGAGCCGCCGTCTGTTCAGCAACGGTATTATCTGCTGCCGGCGCACCCGCACCCATAGCTATCGTCTGCTCCGCAATCGGAGCCGCACAATTGGGACAGAAGGCCAGACCTTCAGGAATTTCAACAGAACAAATCTTACATAACATACTTGCCACCAATCCTTTCTTTTTACGGGAGCGAAAAATTCATGTTCCCTTTTCTATATTTCGTATAGGTGTATTGTTTATATTATCGCACATTTTTCCAGCTTTTACAATACCCAATCACAGCAATAGTTTACTCGGTTTCTTCCTGCGCATCCTGCGGCAATGCTCTCATTCTTTCGGCAAGCTCTATTATGGTCAGATTTTCCCTGTCACAGGTTTCGATCATTCTTCTCTGAACCCTTTCGGCAAAGACGCCCGGTCCCAAAAATATAAATAACAGCACCGCTTCGACCGGCAAAAGAACCGCGCCGAACATAAGCGCCGAACCGATCGAATTCGTAACCGCTTCGGTCACAACGGCAAAAAGCGAACACACCACACAAATGCAAATAGCCGCAACGGTCGACACGCGGGATATTCTATTATTCTTTTTTATTTGAGCTGTAAACTCCTGCGCTGTATGGAGCGGCTTGCCCCTCTTTTCAAGCTTTGCGTTCCTTTTATGGAACATCTTTTCGTGTTCAAAAACAACATTAGCATCGATGTCCTTTTTCATTGATATTCTGTACGGATCGCCCTTTTTTGTAATACTGCCTGTATTTTTATGTCTGATTATTGCACGAGCGATGATAAAAATCAGCACATACGCTCCCGCACCAATCAGAACGGGCGCCGTTGGAACATTAAATATCTTTCCGCCCGATACCATCGGAGCTATGAAGGCTGCTCCAAAAATTACCGCAAATATAACCGCAGTATATATCCCTGTGCGCATTTTCTGCAACCTGAACATCATCTTTTTAAACACTGCGTCAACCATGCACGTGATAAACATTCCTGCCAGTACACCGACCATATAGGGTGTGATATCACTGCGATGCGTCCAGAAATTGAAGCCCTTTTCACCGATACTGAAAAACACCGATATCAATTCCACAATAAATACCAACCACGCAGTTCGGTAAACACTGGTCAGAAAACCTGCGATTTTATCCTTTGTGCTGTATACGCTGAAAAACGATCTGCAGAAATCTTCCATATCATCGCCGACAACCTTTTTGGCCGGCATACCCTTGTCCTGCGCCGTAAGAAGCATATCGGCAAGATCCATCATGATCTCGTTGAGCCTTGAGCCGTACATATCACAGCACATCGCATAAAGCTCTGCCTTCTCAAACGCCTCGGCGTATTCTCCCGTAAGACGATTTTTTGCACTTGTATAATCCATTTTCAATACCCCTTATCTTTCTTCAAGCACCGAATTGGCGCATGCTGTTATTTTTCCGTAGCTCTGCAGAAACTCTTCCAGATATTTCTTTCCCTCATCTGTAACCGAATAATATTTCCGTATCGGTCCGTAAGGTGATTTAGCCTTTCGACAGCTTATAAGCCCGTTTTTGTCAAGCCTTGTAAGAACCGGATAAAGAGTCCCCTCACCCAGATCCTCAAATCCGTGGCGCACAAGCTCCGACAGTATTTCGTATCCGTAGGTCTCACCTTTAGCTACCAGAGCAAGCACACAGCCCTCAAGTATTCCCTTCATAAGCTGAGCATCAGCCAAAATATTCCCTCCTCTCATCTACTCTGTATTGCAAAGTAGTGTGGAATTACTGTACCATAACTACTTTGCTTTGTCAAGTAGCTGTGCTTGAAATTTTTACAAAACGCAAAAACGCCCCTCATCAAAGCAAAAGCCTGCTTCGATGAGGGGCGCTGCGCATTATATTGTTTCTACATAATATTTTTTCGGATCGGTTTTGCTTATATATACGGGCAGTTCGGGATGCTCATTTATAAAGCCTTGAGGATCAATCGTGGTAATATTAACTGTAAACTCGCACTCCTGCCCCGAATCGTCCTTGCCATTGAGCTTCAGCTTATAGGACGGAACACCGTTTATATACATATTCCTGCGTTCAAAGCCGGTTACCTGCGCATATATTGGTTCAACCTCCTGCGCCAGCTTCGAATTATCCCTGCCTGCAGCAAAGACAAAAATACCTCCCATCAACGCAAAAAACGCACCGATGGATAAGAATATGATAAACAGCAGACCTGATGCGCTTGAAACGGCAATATCGGTCGGATAAACGGGATTTACATCTATCTCGATCTTATCGCCGACGCGCATGCCTGACGAGTAGTATCCCAGCGCCGCCTCGTATGCGCTGCCATGGACTTCGTATGCCACGGTAACGCTGCTGCCGTGTATAGCGGAAATGGTCGCCTCGGTCTGTAAGCGTCCTTTTTTATCTGTCTCGCTGTTTATTTTTATTGCCGTGCCGAGAATCATGAAGGCTATTCCCAGAACCAGAAATATTATGCCAACAAGTCTGAATCCCTTGTCCGTTCTTTGCATCGGCATAAAATTCGATCTGACCTCTCCCAATACAATACGTTTTGCGCGATTTCTCATTATTTCACCCTTCTTTACTGCATCTGAAATGATATACGAATTTTATCACCGGCCGCTGTGTTTGTAAAGCCTTTGTTATGCGCGCAAAACAACCGACGGTTCCGAAAATACCGCCGGTTGCAATAATCATATCAGGCAACATCCTTGCGCAGTCTGCCCTTCATAACCAGCACCGCAAGTATATACATTGCGACCGCCCATACCGCAGTAACAGCAAGCGGCGATATCATATCGTCCCATTGACCGCCCAGCGCACATCTTGCCGCCTTGATCCCGTGGAAAAACGGCAGAATCTTCGCCGTCTTTTCAAGCGCTCCTCCAAGTGCCTCAACATCCATCCAGATACCGCCCAGCATACCGCTAACGCTTATTATTATCGAGCCGATACCCGGTGCGGCCTTTTCGTTTACTATCGTTCCGAATATCAATCCCACCGAAACAAGCAGAAGCATTGACGGCAGAAGACTTGCCAGACAGACCGCCATGTTTATTATATCAAACGCTTTATCGCCGGCCAGACTGACCACATAGGAAGCTGTCAGCGCAATCGCCGCCTGACAAAGAGCGATAAGCAGCATCGGCAGAGTGTAGCCTGCAATTATCTGCGACGATTTCATCGGTGATACATAGACCCTTGTTATGAGTGCAGTCGATCTGTCCTTTGATACCTGTATGGATGTAAAAAGCAGCACAAAGGTAAGACCGAAATAGGCTATCGCCGGACCGAGGTTGTTTATCTCAAATACCGTCATGGCCGCCTCTTCGGGGATGCTTTCATTTACAACGGTCATCAGCAGAAGCATCACAATGGGAAAGCCAAGGCAGAATATATAGCTCAGCGGATCACGGATTATCTCCTTTACCGTCCTTGAGCAGAAAGCTAAAGTCTTGTTCATTTTACAACCTCCGATTCTTTTTCGGCAATCTCGACAAACGCATCCTCCAGGCTGTCCTTGCCGGTCAATTTCTTTAATTCCTCAAGCGTACCGATCGCCCTGATACGTCCGTCTATCATTACGGCTATCTCATCGGACAGCTCCTCTGCTTCTTCCATATAATGGGTGGTCATAATTATGGTCTTTTCCTTTTTCAGCCCGGCTATCAGCTTCCAAAGATCTCTTCTTGCAAGCACATCCAATCCCAGAGTCGGCTCGTCAAGGAAAAGGATTTCCGGGTCGGTGACAAGCGCCATAGCAATACTGAGCTTTCTCTGCCAGCCGCCGGAAAGTGTTTTCGCTCTTGATGATTCCACCTCTTCAAGATTGAACTTTTCTATCATCTCTTTGGTTCTTGCCGCGGCTTCTTCCCTGCCCATACCGTATATACCGTCGATAAACATAAGATTTTCCCGTACCGTCAGATTGGGCGCGACCGATGTCTCCTGAGTGGAAACATTGACCATTTTCTTTACTTCGTCAATGTTCTCGGTTATACTCTTGCCGCATACCACCGCATCACCGCAGGTCGGTTTTGCAAGTCCGGTAAGCATTTTTATCGTGGTCGTCTTTCCCGCACCATTCACTCCCAGCAATGAGAACAGGGTGTTCTCTTTTATCGAAAAGCTTATTTCATCTACCGCCGTCTTGTTTCCATATACCTTTTTAAGGCCTTTTACTTCTATGATATTATTCACTTAGCTCACCGCTCCTTTTCAAGTTTTCAAGCTCTTCGAGCCTTTTGTTTATCTGTTCAACGTTCTTACTGCACACTCTGTACTGTATGCCCCAGCATATAAAATATGTTGCCGCATAGCTCAACGCAAAAATTATCAGCGCTGTTTTGTAATGCGTGACCGACCAGCAGAAATCTCCTACCATCATCCATGGTATAAAGGTTATGATAAAATAGAGTACGCTTTGCGCGACAAGGCTGAGCCTTTCAAATTCCATAAAGATCACGCCGCCCGCCAATATCGCGCTCATCGTTCCGATAAGCAGAAGCTGAACAAGCATCGCGGCTACATCGCTTTCAAATTTCGCCATATATTCGGGAAGCATAGGTACACAACCGGAAACACCCTTAACTACTGCATATATAACTGCCGTTGTCGCAATCGAATAACAAAAGCTGTTAATCATTCGTATAAACATTCTTTTTATCATATTTTAATCCCGTCCTTTCTCATATCCTCGGTCATATTCCCAGCGTCTTTTTAATTACCGGCACATATCTTCTCGAAACATAGGTTTCGGTTCCCTCGTCAAGATACATCTTTATCGTTCCGGCAAGGCTTGTATCCATTCTCCTGAGTCTTCCGATATTGACTATCTCCGAATTCGATATTCTTACAAAGCAGCGCTTGTCAAGCCTTTCCTCCATCTCATACAGCCTTTCATTTATCCTGAACTGACCCTGATCCGTATGGATATATACCTGCTTGTTTGCACCATATATGCGAATGATATCGGAAACGTTCACCGTTATCGCTTCTTTTCCGTCATGAACGACGAAGCTCTCTTCAAAAATATTTTTTATGCGGTTATAGATATCCCGGATCTCATTTGTATCCTTGGGCGCACATACATTTATGCATACTTCATCGTAATCTTTGTTTATATCCAGCCTTACCTTCATCGTTTTTCCTTCCTTTGCATACTGCCGCGGTAAGCACTCCCAACCGCCTTGCCGTACTCTTTAAGTCAATTATATCATCTTGCAAAAATAAATAAAGTCATTTGGGACATTCGGTATCCCCGGACGGATAATCGGTATCCTGCCGTTCAGGTCAAAAAGAGTTGTGTAAATATTTTTTGCAAAATACTTGACAATTGCAATTTTTTGTTGTATATTATATGAGCGCTGTGCAGCAGTACACGCAAAACAGTGGGTAATGCTGGTGTAGCTCAGCCGGTAGAGCAGCTGATTTGTAATCAGCAGGTCGGGGGTTCAAATCCGTCCACCAGCTCCACCCTTGTTAATTGAATATGGGAGAGTTCCCGAGCGGCCAAAGGGAGCAGACTGTAAATCTGCCGTCAACGACTTCGGTGGTTCGAATCCACCCTCTCCCACCATGTAAAAACCTCTTTTGTTTACTTGACAAAAGAGGTTTTTACAATGATATCCGTTCCTATCGGAACGGGTGATATATCTTCAATATGATATCGCTCTGCGAGCGATGATATATGCCTTCGGCATATGGAGGAACGGATATTATATCATGCTTGCGCAGCAAGTATATCATACGGCAACGCCGTATATCATATCGCGATAGCGATATATCATTGAAAAGCGCAGACTTCTAAAGATCTCTCTTCAAAATACACCTCGTTACGAATTATGCCGATCACATCCTGTCGTCACCCCAAAGGAGAACACGCGATGGCTCTTTTCAAAAAGAAAGAAAAGGTTATTCCCGACGGAAAATATCGAATAATCAAGCTGGGCAAAGATGCCTTATTCGAATTTATATACGAATCAATCATCGATAATCAGGAATGCTTTTTTGATGTAACCGACACAACTAAAATCGTTACACATTTTGAAATAGACTGGGATGCCGGTGAATTGATTTGCATAGCAAGAAACGAACGCGGCCAAAATGAACATTTGCAATTTGATATTGATACAAAGGAACTTTTTTCAAAATTACAAAATACAACGGAGACCATGTTCGGCGATGAAAGATATATTGAATTGTCGGAAGAAGAAATCAAGAATCTATAATATTTAGTGGCACCATAACGGTTGTAGACCCGCACATTACAGGCGATCTATCGGAGGGAACAGAGAAAATGGATGCAAGAGAACTGCTGGCCGCATTAAAAGTTGCAGAAAAGCTAAAGGATACTACCAGACACTGCTACACTACAAAAGGACGGCGCGAAAGCGTGGCGGAACACAGCTGGATGATGACCCTGATGGCCTTTTTCATGAAAGATGAATTCCCCCAAGCCGATATCAGCAAGGTCATCCGTATGTGCATTATCCATGACCTCGGAGAATGCTTTACCGGCGATATCCCAACCTTCTTGAAAACAGAAGCTCATGAAGAAACGGAAGAAACCCTCCTTGCCGATTGGGTAAACTCGCTGCCCGACAGCACAAGAACCGAAATGACCGACCTGTACAGGGAAATGGAAGAAAGGCAAACCCTCGAGGCAAAGATTTATAAAGCTATTGATAGTCTTGAGGCGTTGATCCAGCACAACCTTTCGGATATTTCCACATGGTCAGAAAACGAGTTTGAATTGAATTTAAAATATGCCGATGATCGTGTTGGGTTTTCGGAATATCTGACCGCATTGCGGGAAGAAATAAGAAAAGACACCATCAACAAGATAGAAAACCGATAGGATATCCATATCGGTTTTCTCATCCGATAAAACTCTGCCAATATTTTTTCCACTAACATAGAACGCCACCTTTGTCCGCTGACAAGGGTGACGTTTTTTCAATTATGTTCGTTCCTTTCTGAACTGATATCGTTTGTGCAAGAGTACAAAGTTATATGCTAAATCCGTAATATTTCACTTCATATATACTTACTGATATGCTATAATTAATTAAAGGCGGTGAATTTATGAAGATTGTCGACTTTGAAAAAGACGTATTTCAGGCACTGGCTAAACTATCTGTTCCTATCCCCGAAGAGATCATTGAGCAGGAATGGCATAATTTTAAACGATATTATAAAATAGACGGCTTTTCCCTTACTGTAGAAGGGGATTTCGGCAATAGAACCACTCTTGCTAATGCCATCAAGAAAAGCGATATGTTCTTTGAAATAGTAAATGAGCTTTTAAAAAATATCTCATTAAAGCTTGAAGTTCATAACCGAGAATCAGAGAGATCAAATTGGAGATATGTACGCTTTAGCGTTGTCGATAACCATTGGACATATATCGAAAACCAAAACTTTCGATATAACGCTATTCACGACTTCAGAAAACTATACTTTGAATGCCATATACGTTTTCTGTCAGAACTGTTTTCAATAGATAGAGCAAGAAAGCTCATTGCAAAATACTCTGCCCTTATCAACAAATGGTATCCTGACAATCATTGGACGTTTAATGAGGAAATATTAGAATTTGTTGAAATAAGCTCATCAAAAGAAGTTGACGAAAAAGGAAAAGAACACCCTCAAACGGACGAAATCGTCAACCGATAATTTCCACATAAGTTCTCTTGTTCAGAAGCATTTTTATAGAATCAAATCTTTCCTAAATTTGATTATAGTAGAAACAATCCAAAAACCACAATATAATATTCAATATAAATAAAATAGCCGCTGGGAGAGTGAGTCATGCATCTTTTCAAAAACACCTTTTCTGAACTAAAACAGCTTCGCTGGCAAAATTTCATTTTTCTGCTTATTGCCGGCTGCGTGAACGCTTTTGGCGTTACCGTATTTTTGGCACCCGTCAAGCTTTATGACAGCGGCATTTCCGGAACGGCCATATTGCTGTCGCAAATTACTCCCGAATATCTTTCTCTGTCCGTCTTTCTTCTGCTTTTGAATATACCGCTCTTCCTCTTCGGATTAAAAAAACAGGGCGCAGTATTTACGGTGTATTCCATTTTTGCTGTTCTAATCTATTCGCTGGCGTCATGGCTGATCACCGATGTCCTTCCTATCGATGTGAGCATGGCATCTCCCCTCGCCGGTGAGGATCTGCTTCTGTGTGCTTTGTTTGGCGGAATGATATCGGGCCTCGGAAGCGGTATGACCATCCGCTACGGCGGCGCCATTGACGGTATAGAGGTCATGGCTGTGATTTTTGCAAAAAAGCTGAATGTCACCGTTGGCACTTTTGTGATGATATATAACGTAATTCTGTACATTATTTGCGGTATTCTTATCCAGAGCTGGATACTGCCGCTCTACTCGATTGTTACCTATGCCGCCGGTCTCAAAACCGTCGACTTCGTTGTAGAAGGCTTTGACCGCTCCAAGGAGGTCATGATAATAACCGACAAGCCGCATGAGATCAGCGCCGCTCTCATGGAGGCGTTTGATTGCGGAACCACCAAAATCGCCGCAACGGGCGGCTATTCAAACGCGGATAAAACCATTATTTATTTTGTTGTAAACCGATTCCAGATATCCCGTATGCGCAACATTATCCACGCCATAGACCCCAAAGCATTTGTCACAATCAGCGAAGTCGCCGATGTCTTTAAGGCAAACGATTGATACGCTAAAACAACTACATATTAAACCGAGGTGTTACCATTGAAAATATACGATATATCGCAGGAGCTGTTTGGGTGCTGCGTTTTTCCGGGAGATCCCGCGCCAAAGAAGGAGACTCTGCTGAAAATTGCCGACGGCAAACCGTGCAATCTGTCTGCATTAAGTATGTGCGCCCATAACGGAACCCATGTGGACGCACCATATCATTTTTATAATGACGGAAAAACCATAGACGAAATCAACCTTGAGCGATTTGTCGGGCCGGCCTATGTGGTGGAGCACAACGGAACGCTTGATTCGCAAGATGCTTCGGCCATCCTGGAAAAAGCCAAAGCCGCCGATGAGCGCTGTGCAAAACGAATACTCATAAAAGGCAAAGCTGTTGTCTCGGCGCAGGCTGCCGAGGTTTTTGCCCGCGCCGGAATTTTTCTTGTCGGAAACGAATCCCAGACCGTCGGCCCGGAGAATGCACCGATGGAGGTCCATCTCAAATTACTGGGCGCCGAAATAGTGCTTTTGGAAGGGATACGTTTAAGTCACATTCCCGAGGGCGTGTACTTACTTAATGCCGCTCCGATCAATCTCGGCGGCTGTGACGGCGCGCCATGCCGCGCAATATTGATCGACCCGAATGACATACCGTAATAAACCCAAAAACAATAATATAATTTCTTTAAAGGAGAACATTTTATGAGACGAGATCTTGAATTTTTCTTTCCCGCTGACGTACCGTCGGTCTTCAACGCTTATTTCTCTGCAGCTACCAACCCGCAGTTCAGGCGCGAGTGTAAGGTGGAGCCCTATCACACACTATCCTTTGGTCTGAACTTTTCCGTGAAATACAACATGAACGGCGGCTCCTGCACTATCCGCTTCATCCCGTTCCAGAACGGCACCGCTATCAATCTTCGCTTTTCCATTGTGCAGGCTTTCGGCGCACGATATGAGGCTTATGCCACCGAACTGACCAATGCCGCGGCATGGTTTTTGAAGATGCCTGCACAGAAGATCACCATTAATGTTGAAGCTTTCATGAATGATGCTCTCAAAGTTACTCCGCAAAACGCACCTGCATCCATGCAGGGCGGTGTGCCGGCTCCCGCACCCATCCCTCCTGCCGCACCTCCCATGACTGCTCCTGCGGCTCCGATGCCGCCGATGAATCAGGTTCCGCCTTCTGCACCGCAGCCGCAAAATCCCGGTATTAATATCGGTGCAAACCCCAAAACCTGCCCCGCGTGCGGCAATGTCGCAGACGGTGCTGCAGCCTTCTGTGGACGCTGCGGGAATAAGTTTTAATTCATTTCCCTTTATACATAGACAGATCTTATGTCTGTTCGGAGGGTGCCTATGACCGTAAAGAAAAAAAGAAAAATCGCTGTTCTGATTATATTTGGCGCGATCCTTCTTGCACTTATCATCTGGATCGCCTGGGGCAACACAGCATTAACCATAAGCGAATTTACCATTACCGGCGATAGGATTCCTGAAAGCTTTAACGGGTTTCGCATCGCGCAGGTTTCCGACCTGCATAACGCACAGTTTGGCGAAAACAACGCCAAATTGCTTGATATGCTGCAAAAAAGCGAACCGGACATTATCGTCATCACAGGAGACCTTGTTGACTCTTATGACACCGACATCGAAACATCTTTGCAATTCGCGAAGGATGCTGTAAAAATAGCCCCATGTTACTATGTTCCCGGCAATCACGAGGCACGGATATCGGAATACAGCAAGCTTAAAGCCGGGCTTGAATCCGACGATGTTGTTGTTCTGGAAAACGATCACATAGAGCTGGAGCGTTCTGGCGAAAAGATCACGCTGCTCGGTGTAAATGACCCCAGTTTCAAAACCGATTATCTGTTCGGCGATTCATCCGCCGTGATGACCGCCGAGCTGAATGAGCTTTCGGTGGATGATAATTCATATACGATTTTGCTCTCCCACCGACCGGAGCTTTTCAAATCTTACGCAGAATGCGGTATGGATCTGGTTTTCAGCGGACACGCTCACGGCGGTCAGTTCCGTCTCCCGTTCGTCGGCGGTGTCGTTGCGCCGAACCAGGGTCTCTTCCCCGATTATGACGGCGGGCTTTATTCCGACGGCCGCACAAATATGATCGTCAGCCGTGGATTAGGCAACAGCATTATCCCCTTTCGCATAAACAACCGTCCGGAAATAGTTGTGGCCGAATTGCAGCGAGCCGATTGATTGTTCAGGTTTTTAACGACACGTCTCATTGTGCTTGTTTTAAATTGCAACAATCCTCTTGATAGCAACTTATTTTTGTGCTATGCTGAATTCATAGCGTAATTATTGACAAAATCAATTCTGTACTGCTGCAGATAAAACAGGAGGGGTAACCATGACCGATATAAAGCAATACGAACCCTTATGGGGCGTATGGAGAATCGAAGAGGCAATCGGTGCGGGAAGCTTTGGAAAAGTCTACCGTGCCGTGCGCGAAGAATTCGGACAGAAATTCTATTCCGCAATCAAGCACATTTCCATACCCGCCAATGATTCTCAGGTAAAAGATATCATTGCCGAAGGTCTTGCCACCGACGCTGCATCGGCAAAGGTGTATTTTGATGATGTCACCCAAAAGCTTCTCTCGGAAATAATCCTGATGTACGAGCTTCGGGGAACCACAAATATAGTTTCGTATGAGGACCACATAGTCATACCTAAATCAAACGGTATCGGCAACGATATTTTTATTCGCATGGAGCTTCTTACGAGCCTTAACACCCTTATGTCCGAACGTCAGTTTTCAGCCTCCGATGTAACCAAACTCGGAATCGACATGTGCTGTGCGCTTGAAGCCTGCAGCAAAAATAATATTGTCCATCGCGATATAAAGCCATCCAACATCTTTGTCAATGAGCGCGGCGATTATAAACTCGGCGACTTCGGCGTAGCCAAACAGCTTAAAGACTCAACTACATTCATGAGCGTAAAAGGCACGTACAACTATATGTCTCCGGAAATTTACCATAGTCTTCCCGCCAATCTTACCGCTGATATTTACTCACTCGGAATAGTTATGTACCGCCTGCTCAACGGTAACCGAGCACCGCTTTTGTCTGCTGATGCCAAAAATATAACAAGCGATGACAACATGGCGGCATTCCATCGCCGTATGACCGGAGAGCCTCTGCCTCCGCCTGCGTATGCCGACAGCAATCTCTCCAACATTATTCTGATCGCGACTAATTACGACCGTACAAAGCGTTTCCCCTCGCCAACCGAATTTAAAAATGCTCTCCAAAGCATTGCAAATGGACAGCCTTATGTATTTTCGGATCCTGACGCCACCACACCGGTCAATAGCATTATGCCTCAAAATACCGGCGTGATCACCAATCAGACCGTAGCCGCAGCGGCCAATGCCCCCGTGCCGGCAACCAACCAGACAAAGAAAAAACCAATCGGCATTATTGCCGCAATTCTTGTGCTTCTCTTAATCGGCGGAGGTGTCCTTGCTTATTTGTTGCCAACCGATTTTAGTGACAAAAAGGACGATCTTGCCGCAACTGTCGACAGTTCGGCGGCAATTGGCGAAGATGATGAATCAACCGAAACTGATTCCGGATCCGAAAGCGGGAATGAAAGCTCTTCGATCTCTTCCGAATCTGCCTCCTTCTCTTCATGGTCATCCTCGCTTCCCTCCAATGTCAGTTCCGATAACTATATTATTGAGACCAAGAAGCAATACAGATATCGTGACAAGCAGACAACGACATCGGAAAACAGCAGTATGAGCGGCTGGACACTTGAATCAAAAACATCTGCCGGATATTCCGAATGGGGTTCGTGGAGCGCATGTACAAAAACCGCAATCGACGAAACCGATACCAGAGATGTAGAAACCAATACCGTTGAACCCACTTATAAAACAAAGTATAAATACACCGGATACAAGGCAACCAAACCTGATGGCAGCTCGTGGTTCCATTACTGCAAAACCTGCGGACAGGCCCAGTATCCATCCTACTCTTCATGGACATCCATTTCTGTAACACTTGACAGCAAGCTGTCTTCGGTCGGTACTTGGTCATGCGGACACAGAGGCTCCGGCAACAAATATAAAACAGGCGGACGTTATTATTACAATGTATCGGAAGTCAAAGAAGTTGTTGCCGAAGGCTATACTCAATACCGCTATCGTACCCGCACCGAAAAATTTACATATAAGTTTTATAAATGGGGCAGCTGGTCAAATTACAGCGATAAAAAGTATACTTCATCAAGCACCCGAGAGGTTGAAACCAAAACTTTATATAGGTATAAATTAAAATAATCTGCCTGAATTGAAAAAAATTACATAACATAAAACGCCGACGTTTTCACGTCGGCGTTTTATTATTCGGATTCACTTTTTGAAAAAGAAGCTTTTGGGCCAAAGAAATCTTTCAGCGCACCAATATAGGTCTGCGGCTCTATCGGATAGCTCAGGCCGTGACCTGCTCCCGGGACGGTCACAAGCATCTTTTTGGACGCGCAGGCTTCGTAATTTATCCTGCTCATCTCGCATGGAACAAAATCATCGTCCTCACCATGGAAAAAGATTATCGGAACGGCAGCTTTTTTCACCGCCTCAACAGGCGATGTTTCTTCAAGATCAAAATGTCCATAAAGCTTTGCTCCAAGCCGGACAAACGGATAGCTCAATCCGGCAGGCAGCCCCATCTTGCGGATGACCACCTTGATTATCTCCTTTGCCGAACTGTATCCGCAATCGGCCAGAACTCCGATCACATTTTTCGGCAGCGGTGTGCCGGCGGCCATCAGAACGGTAGAAGCACCCATTGAGATTCCGCACAAAAGAACCTTTGCATCATCGCCAAAGCGGCGGATAATAAAATCAAGCCAGGAAAGGCAATCGCGATGCTCGTTTATTCCGAAAGTGATTACCTTTCCCTCGCTTTTTCCGCTGCATCGCTGATCCACTATCAGCGCACTTCTTCCAAGCTTAAAACAGCGCTGTACGCCGCCGCTCAAATCGCCCTCCGCGCTTCCGCGATATCCATGAAACATAAGCTCAATAGGCGCGCCGGGGGCGTATTCATAATACTTTCCGCAAAGAGTAAGTCCGTCAAAGGATGTGATTTTTACATCCTCATGCGCCATCTGGCGAGTCTCCTTTATCCATTTGACCATATTATCTCTAAACGGGTCATATATACTGCCCTGCGGTGTAACGATAACATCATCCTGCGGCTGTTTGCTCCTGTCGGCAAAAAATGCCATGCGATAGCATATATACGAAATAACAAGCACCGCAAGCACAATAAAAGCGGCTGCACCAAGTGCGATCCATAAAGCGGTCATAACATCAGCTCCATAATAATATCGGATAAACAGATTTTAACACCTGACACGCAGGTATTGCAAGATTATTTGACAAAAAACATTTGCTCCCCCTTTGCCCATATCATATTTTTTTAAACAGTGTTGCAAAACGGATACTATCGGTGTATTATTTATGGTAAAGGAGGATGAGCCATGGGATATTTCGATTATGATCCATACGACCCTAACAAAACAATCCCTGTAAACTATACCGATCCGAATCAAAACGGATCGCCAAACTATCAAACCCTAAACGACATGACCTCTCCATTACCAAACGGTAGCTATATATATTATACTACTCCTAACTATCCGATTTCTAAGCCCAACAAGAAAAAGGAATCTCTTCAAACAGCTCTTATTATCTTTTTCATTGCAGTTGCCATTATATCATCCGTTACTGCAGCTATAATGGTAATAACCAACAATAACGCACATGAGAAGGAATCAATAGTTTCTTACGCTGAGCCATCAGATGATAAAACTGATTCAAAAACTACAACGACCATCGAAAACTCAACGAAGCCTACCACAACCACCACTAAACCAACCACTACTACCGGCACACCTTGGTACAAAAGCGACCCCGATATTATTAATGATATTGCTTACAAAGCTGATCGCTACGGAGAATCAATCGGCTTTTCCTGCTCCGATTACTGGGATACCT
>JAGBFS010000248.1 GCA_017936365.1 Clostridia bacterium | reverse complement strand
GTGTTTTTGCTGTATAAGGGGTGGAAGCAGGAGGACATTTTTGAAAAATGCGAGGATATTAATTTTAAAGAGGTTTGGATAGCATCTCTTATCGCAAGCATCGACTCGCTCTTTGCCGGCGTAGGCTTTGCGCTGTGGTCGGTAAATCAGATAGAGGTGTTTGCCAGCGTTATCGTTATCACCGCGCTTGCGGTAATATTAGGCGTGTATATCGGATACCGCCTTGGCTGGGAGCCGAAGAAAAAGGCCTATTATATCGGCGCGGCATTGCTGCTCGTCTCGGCCGCGGATGTGCTTATTCGTCTTCTGACGAAATAGAACGTTCGGAGGGAAAAGAGAGCATGGATAATAAACGGGAGCTTACAAACGAGCTTATCGCCGCCAGTTTGAAGGAACTGATGGTGACGGTTCCGTTTGAAAAGATAACGATAAGAATGATAACCGAACGAGCCGGAATAATCAGACCGACCTTCTACTATCATTTTCAGGACAAATATGAAACGCTTGAATGGATCGTGCGCAACCAGCTTCTGAGCGGGATGGATATGTTGCTCGAGCGCGGAATGTTTGACGATGCGATAAAGATATTTTTCAGCAGGGCGGCGGAGGAAAAGACCTTTTACCGCAAAGCCTTTGCCATAATCGGACAAAACAGCTTCGGCACGATAATGGTCAAAGCGCTTGACGATCTTTTTGTAAGATGCGTCGTAGACAAAGATGGTCCTGCAAAAATCGGCGAGCCGCCTTTGGCGCGGCGGATCGCGTCAAGCTATTATTCGATGAATATAGTCAGCTTTGTAAAGCTTTGGCTTTCACAGCAGCCGGATGCCGACGCGCAGGAGGTAGCACAGGCGTGCATATACCTTCTCAATCACACATATCACGACTTTTGCAACAGATAAAACGGGGGTTTTTATGAGCATCAGAGATTGCGACAACTGTGTATATTTTGTTTACGATGAGGAGTATGATTGCTATTCCTGCGAGATAAATCTGGACGAGGACGAAATGGAAAGATTTCTTCGCGGCGGCGCGGATGAATGTGCCTATTTCCGTCTTGATGACGAATACGGTGTCGTCCGCAAACAAAACTGAATCTATAGCTCAAAATATCGCGCGGATATCACGAAAAAAAGAGTTGACAACAAAGACGCGTTGTGATATCATATTAAAGCCGCGTATTCCGGGATTTTAAAGCGGTTTAGCCAAAAACGAAGCGATTATCCCAGGCCGTGATCTTTTCGGTTTCGGCGATTTAGCCGAAATTTGAGATTCAAATCTCAAGCGAAACTCACAGCTGAAAGAAGCGTAGTTTTTAAAAGCTTCAAGGTATGGTAACAGGCCGTGATCTTTTCGGTTTCGGCGATTTAGCCGAAATTTGAGATTCAAATCTCAAGCGGAACTCACAGCTGAAAGAAGCGTAGTTTTTAAAAGCTTCAAGGTATGGTAACAGGCCGTGATCTTTTCGGTTTCGGCAGCATTGCCGAAATTTGAGATTCAAATCTCAAGCGAAACTCACAGCTGAAAGAAGCGTAGTTTTTAAAAGCTTCAAGGTATGGTAACAGGCCGTGATCTTTTCGGTTTCGGCGATTTAGCCGAAATTTGAGATTCAAATCTCAAAAGAAAAGTCACAGTCAAAAACGCAGTTTTTGACTTCCCCTCCCGGCGTAGCGAGACTGTATTATAAAGGCAGGTTATTTCATGTACGCAATTATCGAAACTGGCGGAAAGCAGTACAAGGTTTCCGAAGGCGACGTAATTTACGCCGAGCTTCTCAAGGTCAATGCAGATGACACTGTAGATCTCAAGACTATCGCAGTCGGCACAGACGACGGCATCAAGCTGGGCGAAGGTGTTGCAAAGGTCACAGGCAAGGTCCTCAAGTGCGGCAAGGGCAAGAAGATCAGAGTCTTCACCTACAAGCCGAAGAAGGGCAGCGCAAGATGCAAGGGTCATCGTCAGCCGTATACAAAGATCGAGATCACATCTATCGCTCTTTAATTTATGGTTACTGTCTGCTTTATCAAGGACGGCGATGAGATAGCAGGATTCGATTTTTCGGGTCATGCCGGTGCCGGCGGATTCGGCAAAGATATAGTATGTGCGGCGGTTTCGTCCGCGGCGTATATGGCGGCCAACACGATTACCGAAATAATCGGTGCAAAGGCTGATATCTCTGTTGATGACGGTGCGATGTCGCTCATCGTAAATGCGGCGGACAGGCGGCGGTGCCGCGATATACTTAACGGGCTTATGCTTCATCTGGACGGCATCAGCCAGCAGTACGGCAAAAATGTAAAGCTTGTCGTAAAACATCTGTGAATGAAAGGAAGAGAATACATGCTTAAGATTAATCTTCAGCTTTTCGCTCATAAAAAGGGAATGGGCTCCACAAAGAACGGCCGTGACTCTGAATCCAAGAGACTCGGCGTTAAGAGAGCCGACGGTCAGTTCGTCCTCGCAGGCAACATCCTTGTTCGCCAGAGAGGCACTCATATCCATCCGGGCGAGAATGTCGGCCGTGGTTCCGATGATACTCTGTTCGCTACCTGCGATGGCGTTCTTCGTTTTGAGCGCATGGGCAGAGACAGAAAAAAGGCTTCTGTCTATCCTGTCGAGCAGTAATTTAACACACAGCTTTCAGCCCGGGGATTCCTCGGGCTGTTTTTTTGTAAATTTTATCATAAGGAGAGATGAACGATATATTATATCGAAACTAAAAATCGAGATAAGCTGACCCGTCTTTTTGATGGGATAGAAGAAAAGATAATAGATACCTGTATCCAGGGCAGAAACGGTTCGGCCGCCTTTGCCGACAGCGAGGAAGCGCCCAAATGTGCAAAGCTTACGGTTGGCGGAATGGCCGCAGGTTCGGGCGGATTTTCCATAATCGCAGGTGATGCGGCAAGTGCGCTGGCATCAAAGCTTGTGCTCAAATGGCCGGACGGCTTTGCCGGGAGCGAGCTGTTAGTTCCGCAAAACGAGGCATGGGAAAAGGTTATCGAGGATACCTACGGCGACGGCGCAATAAAGCTGACCCGATATGCGCTGAGCAAAACAGAGCATAATTTTGATACCCAAAAGCTTGAAAAATGGTCGCGCGAGGTTCCCGAAGGATATGAAATAAAGCTGATGGACGGCAAAGACTTCGACCGATGTGCGGCAAGCGACTGGTCGTACGACAACATAGCAAATTTTGCATCGCGAGAGCATTTTTGCAGCGAGGGCATAGGCGTGTGCTGTCTTTTCGGCGAGACCTTAGTATGCGCTGCAACACCCTATTGCGTGTGGGATAAAGGAATAGAGATTGAGATTGACACCCATCCCCAGCATCGCCGAAAGGGTCTTGCCCGTGCCTGCGCGTCAAGGCTGATGCTTGAATGTTTCAGAAGGAATCTTTACCCAAGCTGGGACGCGGCAAATAAAATGTCGCTTGACCTCGCACTCTCGCTCGGTTATGTCGCGGCTTCGCCCTATACCGCCTATTATATAGCCCAGCCGGGTAAAAGACCGGCAAGAACCGAGAAGATAACGGCTGACTATAACGGTGAGGAGATAGCGGCAAAGCTGACCGTCGGCGAAGGCAAAGGGCTTTGCGTGCTGTTTCCCGGAATGGGGTATACCTGCGACCGTCCGCTGCTTCATTTTACGGGAAAAACGGCCATGGATAAAGGGTATGATCTTCTATCGCTCAGCTACGGGAATATTCCGTCAACGCTTAAAGAAGCCAGATGCGAAAGGGTAACGCAGGAGGTTACCGAAAAGTGCAGGCAGCTTCTTTGTGCGGCTCAGAAAAGGAAGTACGAAAAGGTTATTTTTGCCGCCAAAAGCCTTGGCACCCTTGCCGCCGGCAGGCTTGGCAAAGGCATAAAGCAGATCTGGTACACCCCGGTTGAGGAAAGCTTTGATTGTTTCGATGGCGATAACTGTATCGTATTTACCGGGGACGCCGATCCGCTTCTCGGGCTTGACCGTCTGCGCGAGCTTGGATACCTCGGCAGTGACAGCGTGAATATAGTGGAGCGCGCCAACCATTCGCTTGATGTTTCCGATACGATGGAGAGCATAGATATACTGCGCTGCGTGATGGAGAAGATCGAAAAGTGGTTCTGATGTTTTTTTGCAAAAGCTTATCAGTCGAAAAAGCCCCGAATAACCGCGAAATATAAAGGAGATAATTTAATTATGACCGAGCTTACATTTGATATGCTGCCCGAAGCGGCCGAGCTTTTTACCCGTGTATTCAACGGCGAGCCGTGGAATGATTCGTGGACGCCGCAGCAGTCGCAAGGCCGCCTCACCGATATTTTCAATACACCGCGCTATGTCGGCGCGGCGCATTTTGAGGACGGAAAAATGATAGGTCTTATAATGGGACGCGGCGAGGTTTATTTTGACGGGGAGCATTTTCAGATTCTCGAATTCTGCGTTGATGCAAAATATCAGGGACAAGGGATCGGAGGAAAAATGCTTGCCGAATTTTGTGACTTGCTGGCACAGCGAGGCGTAGTTTATGTGCATCTGATAACCATGAGAAACGAGCGAACCGAAGGCTTTTACAGCAAAAAAGGCTTTTCCACCGATGAGGGTATGTGTCTGATGACAAACAAGCTTTGATGATAATTTTCATAGTGCCGCCGAAAAAGCCCTTTATCTTGTGTTTTTTGCGGTATTGTGTTATACTAATTTATTATGGGAATATATTGTTTTGATTCCCCAAAATTTGCATGATTGGAAAAGAAATATGTTTGTTGATGTAGCAAAAATAAAGATCATAGCCGGTGACGGCGGCGACGGTGCCGTTGCGTTTCACCGTGAAAAGTATGTGGCGGCCGGCGGCCCCGATGGTGGTGACGGCGGAAAGGGAGGAAGCGTTATCTTAAAGGTAAGCCCCCATCTGTCGACCCTTGCCGATTTCCGCTACAAAAGAAAATATGCCGCACAGCGCGGCGAAAACGGAAAAAGTGATCGGCGTACCGGCAAAAACGGAGCCGACCTTATCGTTGAAGTTCCGCTTGGCACCGTTGTGCGCGATACCGAAACCGGAAGAATAATTGCGGATATGTCGGACGACGAACCGAAAATTATCGCCAAGGGCGGCCGGGGCGGCTGGGGCAACAGCCATTTTGCGACACCGACCCGTCAGGTGCCGCGTTTTGCAAAACCGGGCACACCGGGCGAAAGCTTTGAGGTGACGCTGGAGCTTAAACTGCTTGCCGATGTCGGATTGGTCGGTTTCCCCAACGTCGGAAAATCGTCCCTCATATCGGTGGTAAGCGAAGCAAAGCCGGCGATAGGAAACTATCATTTCACAACGCTCACACCGGTGCTTGGCGTTGTCAACCGCGGCGAGGGAAGAAATTTCGTCATGGCGGATATTCCCGGACTTATCGAAGGTGCCAGCGACGGCGCCGGTCTGGGTCATCAGTTCCTTCGTCATGTTGACCGCTGTCGTCTGCTTGTTCATATAGTCGACGTTTCGGGCAGCGAGGGAAG
>JAGBFS010000247.1 GCA_017936365.1 Clostridia bacterium | reverse complement strand
TGCCGAGCTGGTAAAAATCGACCCGAAGGCTATCGGAGTCGGTCAGTATCAGCACGATATGCCGCCCAAACGCCTTGATGATGCTCTTGGCGGAGTGGTAGAGGAATGTGTAAACTCGGTCGGTGTTGACCTTAACACAGCATCGCCGTCGCTTCTTGCAAGGGTTGCCGGCGTTTCGGCCGCCGTTTCCAAGAATATTGTTGCATATCGCGAAGAAAACGGCGCATTCAAGAGCAGAAGCGAGCTTAAAAAGGTCCCAAAGCTTGGACCCAAGGCCTTTGAGCAGTGTGCAGGCTTTTTGCGCGTTGCCGAAAGCGCCAATGTGCTTGACAACACCGCCGTCCACCCCGAAAGCTATGCCGCGGCAAAGGCTCTGCTTGAGCTGTGCGGCTATAAGATGGCCGACGTAAAGGCCGGCAAGATTTCCGATCTTCGCGAAAGAGTTGCCGAAATAGGCGAAGAGGCCGCCGCCGAAAAGCTTGGCATCGGCGTTCCGACGCTCACCGATATCGTGACCGAGCTTATGCGTCCCGGCCGCGACCCGCGTGACGAGCTTCCCAAGCCCCTGCTTCGTACCGACGTCCTCGACATGAATGACCTTGTCCCCGGCATGGAGCTTGACGGTACGGTAAGAAACGTTATCGATTTCGGCGCGTTTATCGATATCGGCGTGCATCAGGACGGACTTGTCCACGTTTCACAGATATGCAACCATTTTATAAAGCACCCGAGCGAAAAGCTCAAGGTCGGCGATATCGTCAAGGTCTGGGTGCTTTCGGTCGACACCGCCAAAAAACGCATCAGTCTTACTATGAAGGGAGCTCCCGATGTCAAAAAGTCTTAGGCTGACAGCCGCAGCGCTTCTTCTTATGCTGCTTGCCGCCTGTTCCTGTTCGGAGGATGAATATTACGAACGGCTCGACCAAAACGCCGCCAATCCGTCATACTCCCAGTCGGTTTCGCAGACCGACCCCACCGCTTCTGCGCCTGCCGACAGCTCATGGTCGGCCGCCGCGCCCACCTTCAAAACGGGTCGCTATTCAATGGTCAGCGCCAATTCGACCGAGCAGACCTTAAACGGAACGGACGGTTCTGCCTACACCCGCAGCGATCAGGAATACGATTACGACCTTGATATCACCGCGGGTGCCGACGGCTCGATAAGGTGCGTGTATACCTTTACGCGCATAACATGGATGTATGTCGAAAATGACCAGTCATACACCTTTGACACCAACAACCCCGACGCCAAGGATTCCGATACGGCAATGTACTATGACCTTATCGGAAAGAGCTTTACCGTCAGCGTCGACCCGGCGATGAACGTTACCGGCATAACCGGCGTAAGCGAGATAATCGCCGCATACCCCGATACCGCCCAGCTTATAAGCGAGGATAACCTGCTTGCGATAGCAAAGGATATTTTCTATTCGCTGCCTAACACCTTTGCCTACCGCACATCGTGGAACCTCAATCAGGCAGGCATCGACACCACCTTTACCCTCATGCAGCACCGCGACGGCGAATTTGCCGCCGATATAGTCGGCGCCGAGCTGCCGCTCCCGCCCGATTCATACGACCAGTCGACCGGCTTTACCACAAAGTACAGCGAGATCGGCCGTCTTTCGGGCACGCTCCGCATGAATGACACTGACCGCGCGGTTCAGAGCTTTTCCTATCGCCAGACAAGCCGCGGACAGCTTGTTTCCGCCAATGCAAGCTACGATTTTGACGTTGTAGTCAGCTCCTCCTGCAGAATCACACGAAAGGCATAAGCGTGACCGATATGTCAAGCAAGCGTATTGTTTCCCTAATACTGAGCATATTACTGTGCTTCTCCGCCCTGTCCGGATGCGATATGGGCTTTGATTCGTGCGCCCCTGCGCCCGAGCTTACCCTTATCGGAACATATCCATATCAGCTTCCACGGCTTGACGGCTTTGACGGCGCCGAGGAGCTTACCAAGCGTCTTTGCGCTCATTACGGCGCGCTTGATGCGCCTCTTCGCGATATCAATTCGGGCGGAACACTTGCTTATGCAAGCTATGAGCTTACAGAAAATGGCGGTCAATACACCCTTTGCTCATACATTTCGGGCGTCGATTCGGGGTCTATCCCGATCGATGAGATACATATAAATCTTGAAGGCGATACGCGCATTGACCCGATAGAGCTCGGCCTTTTTGACGACACCAAATTCCTGTCTTCCTATTTCGAGCTTGAGCGCATCGGTCTTGACGTTGATATCGGACGCCGCGATGATACGCTTTCCGAGCTTGGGCTATACGAAGGTTTTATTCAGTATTACGAAACGATAGCAAGCGAAACCGATGTTTTCCGCATATCCGAAGCGGTGAGCGGCTCCGACACTCTGCTCAAGTCGCTTGAGCTTGGACTTACCGAAACCACCAACGCGGAGTATCTTTCCCAGTCGGTCTCATACGTTTCGCTTCTTGACGCGGCGGCAGCGATAATGGAACGCGCCACGGCCGATGTCTGTGCAAACAGCTCGGTTCCCGCGATAGCCGCCGACGCTTTCGCCTATTGCTCGCTGTTTCTTGATATCGCCGATTTCATCAGCATATTTAACGACAGCGCTCTTTTCGACAAATGGAACGGCTGCAAGGCTTATATAAAAGCGGCCTATACCCCCGAACAGGCGTATAATCCCGCCACGCGCAACAGCATCGCCGAAATGCTTGTCCGTTTGTACGAGGCCGCATACGGCTCCATCGATGACAGCTTTTATGATTACGAGGTCTTTACCGACACCTCATCCGAAGCGGCTATCAAGGCATACGCCGCCGACCTCATGTTCAGCTTTCCGACATCATCCATCTTTTCGCCGGAATACACCCTCCACCAATACGAGCTGCCCGAGCTCGCCGAGGATTTTGCCGAAACGTGCATGCGCGAATTTCTCAGCGAAAACGCTCCGCTCGCCGACGCATCCGTTACATACGGCGGTCTTATAAAAACGATCGCCGCCATGCACAGGCATATCGGGTCCGAAACGGCATACACCATTGAAAGAACCGATGTGTGCAACGACCGCGATTATGACTGGTACCTTACCCAATACGACAACAGCTACTATGCCGATGTAAACTGCATGCCCACCATTTCGGCTATGGCTATCCGCTGGTACACCGGCAACCTCGGCATAACCCAGCATGAGCTTCGCCAAAAGTTCCTTCCCGATTACACTAGCGGCTGGTGGATGTGGCAGGTTGAGGAATGTCTTACCGATTACGGCGTACCCTTTGAAAGCCGCGACATCTCGCTCGATTCAATGCTTGCCGATCTTGATAACGGCTGCATCATACTTGCACAGATGAGCGAGGTCGATTTATCGTCATCGGGACATTGTTTCATAATCTACGGCTATCACCAAAACGGAAGCAGCATAGTTTTCGATGTCCATGACCCCGGCGTTTCCTACGGCACAAACATATATAACGAGCCGCCCGGAAAGGCTATGAGGATCGATTCGGCTTATGCCTTCTGGACGATAGACCGTTTTGCTTACAACTATCTTGCGGTCGGGACATCGCAAACCCAATAACTTTTTATCGGAGAAAACACGTTATGAATATTGAAAGATTGAAAGAATACGCCCACCTTATTGCAAAGCTGGGCGTCAACGTACAAGAGGGACAGGACGTCATTATCCGCGCATATTTTGACCAGCCTGATTTTGTCGTATATGTTGCCGAAGAGTGTTACAAGCTTGGCGCGCGCAAGGTTCGCGTTGAATGGAGCCACTTGCCGCTCGAAAGGCTTGACATTGATATGCAGTCGCAGGATACCCTTTCGGAGGTAACCGATTGGGAAATAGAAAAGCTCAAACACAACGTCAAGACCCTTCCGGCGATGATTTACATCATATCCGAAGATCCCGACGGGCTTTGCGGTGTTGACCAGAAGAAATATGCCGCGGCAAGAGCCGCAAGAACCGCCATAATCAAGCCGTACCGCGATTCGATGGAGGACAAATATCAATGGTGCATCGCCGCAGTTCCCGGTGTTGAATGGGCGCGCAAGGTATTCCCCGGCGTATCCGATGGTGAGGCTGTCGAAAAGCTTTGGGAAGCTATACTTTCCTGCTTGCGCGTTAACGGAAACGCCATCAGCAACTGGAACGAGCACAACCGCGCTCTGAAGGAACGTTACACCTATCTCAACTCGCTTGGACTCAGCGAGCTTCATTACACCGCGTCAAACGGCACCGATCTTACCGTCGGGCTTATCGAAGGCGCGCGTTTTATGGGCGGCTGCGAGCCGACCCTCGGCGGCATAATATACAATCCCAACATCCCCTCCGAAGAGATATTCACCTCTCCCATGAAGGGCAAGGCCGAGGGTGTTGTATATTCGTCCATGCCTTTCTCATATCAGGGACGGCTTATGGAGAATTTCGGGTTCCGTTTTGAAAACGGCAAGGTCGTGGAGGTCATCACCGACAACGATGAAGACCGCAAGGTTCTTACCGACATGATTAACATGGACGATAATTCCGCTTATCTTGGCGAATGTGCTCTTATCCCCTACGATTCGCCTATCCGAAACAGCGAAACGATATTTTACAACACGCTTTTCGACGAGAACGCCGCCTGCCATCTTGCGCTCGGATCCGGCTTCAACGGATGCCTTGAGGGATTTGAAAACATGACCTTTGAGCAGTGTGTCGAAAAGGGAATCAATTCCGCTTTCATTCACGAGGATTTCATGATCGGCACCGCCGATATGTGCATCGACGGCAAGACCCGCGACGGCCGCATCGTCCCCATCTTCCGCTCCGGCAACTGGTCTCTCCCTTTTTAGAAAAAAGGGAGACAAAAACTGACGAGCTTCGAGCCGCGTGGAGCTGCGATAGAGGAGCAAGCGCTCTTCTGTATACGAAATTTATATGCGATTAATTTTGCCGCCCCGGCTGCTGCCGGGCGGCATTTTGCATAAAAAACAGCTGTGTACGGGCTTTGCCCGACACAGCTGTTTTAGATTGGCTTTATATTTGTTTACAGAGCAAATTTACCTCTTGCCGCTAAAACTCGCGCGGCTCGAAACCAATAAGTTTTTTGCTTACTTTTTTTCCAAAAAAGTAAGTTACTCGTCCTTGCCGAACTTTCTTCTGAGGAACTTGATGCCTTCAAATACGGGAACGACCGCGGCGGCAAGACCGAACGCGATGGAAAGCTCGCCGAAGCTGATGGGAGCAAGCCCGAACAGGTTGGAAAGGAACGGGATATATATGACCGAAAGGGTAAGCAGCGCGGTAAGGATAAAGGAACCGAGCAGCCAGTGGTTTTTGGTCTTGAGGGTGAAGATGGAGTTTCTGCGCGATCTCATTCAGATAGCCTAGAACATCTGGGTGAAGTTGGTGGTAAGGAAGGCCATAGTCATACCGTTGATATGCATGATCTCTTTAATATCCATGCCCTTGAACAGCTCAAGCTCATGACCCGTAACGCCAATAAGGTTGTTGCCGATGAAATAGGAAATGAGGATCAGCACGGCCATAAAGAGGCCCTTTACCGCGATATCCACGCCGGCGCCGTTGGAGAAGATACTCTCGTTGGCAGGACGCGGCTTGCGCTTCATAAGGTCGCCCTCTGCCGGCTCCATGCCAAGTGCAAGACCGGGGGTGCTGTCGGTAACCATGTTGACCCAGAGCAGATGCGCCGGGCTGAGGATGGTGAAACCGCATATCTGCGCGGTGAAAATCGTGATAACCTCCGCCATGTTGGTGGAAAGCTGGAACTCGATTACCTTGCGGACGTTGTCGTAAATTCTTCTGCCCTCTTCAACGGCGTTGACGATGGTTGCAAAGTTGTCATCGGAAAGAACCATATCGGCGACGCCCTTTGTAACGTCGGTGCCGGTGATGCCCATTCCGATACCGATATCGGAGGACTTGATGCTGGGGGCGTCGTTGACGCCGTCACCGGTCATCGCGGTTACCATTCCGTGAGCCTTCCATGCCTTGACTATCCTTGTCTTATGCTCCGGCTGGACTCGCGCGTAAACCGAATACCTCTCTACGCAATTGAAAAGCTCGTCATCGGTAAGGTCGTTTATCTCCATACCCGTGATAGCCTGCGATGCATCCTCAAGTATGCCAAGCTCCTTTGCGATTGCAACAGCGGTATCGATATGGTCGCCGGTGATCATTATCGGGCGGATACCTGCGCTCTTGCACTGCTTGATAGCCTCAAGAACCTCGGGACGGCACGGGTCGATCATACCAACCGCGCCTATAAAGGTAAGACCCTGCTCGATTGCGTCCGGATCGGTTTCGGTCGGCATTTCATCGTAATTCTTGTATGCCGCGCCAAGCACGCGAAGCGCTCTGTCGGCAAAAGCTTTGTTGTTTTCGATGATGCTCTCGCGGATCTCATCGGTCATGGGATATATATTGCCGCTGTCGGTAAGATAAGTATCACAGCGGTAAAGAAGCATTTCACATGCGCCCTTTGTATACTGGACTATCTTATCGCCCTCGCGGTGGATGGTGGACATCATCTTACGGTTGGAATCGAAGGGAGCTTCACCGATACGCGGAGCGACCTGCTCAAGCTCATACTTCGGCATACCAAGGCTGTATGCGTAATTGACAAGCGCACATTCGGTCGGCTCGCCAACCGATTCGGTCTCGCCCGGCTTGATCTCGGCATCGGAGCAAAGAGCCATTGCCTTTGCGAGCAGTTTTTCGTCACCGGTCGATTTATCAACAACGGTCATCTTGTTCTGGGTAAGAGTACCGGTCTTATCCGAACAGATTATCTGTGTGCAGCCGAGGGTTTCAACCGCGGTAAGCTTTCTGATAAGCGCCTGACGCTTTGACATCGCGGTGACGCCGATGGAAAGGATGATGGTAACAACAGCCGGAAGACCTTCCGGAATAGCTGCAACAGCAAGCGCAACAGCCATGATGAAAGTATCAAGCGCATTGTTGAAAAGGACATCCTTATTGAAGCCGTTGGAGGCAATGCTGCTGATAACGCCAACGATAAATACGATAGCACAGATTCCAAGAACCAGCTTTGTCAGAACCTTTGAAAGGTCAGCCATCTTCTTCTGAAGCGGAGTCTGCTCATCGACAGCTTCGGAAAGAGCATCGGCGATCTTGCCCATCTCGGTATCCATACCGGTGGCGGTAACAACCGCTCTGCCGCGTCCGTAAACAACGGTGCTGCCGCTGTAAAGCATATTCTTGCGGTCGCCGAGCGATACGTCCTTTTGCCCCTCCTTGAGCATTATGACATCAACAAGCTTGTTGACCGGTACAGATTCACCGGTAAGCGCGGCTTCCTCTGCCTTGAGGCTGTGACCCTCAAGTATACGGCAGTCGGCCGGTACGGCGTTGCCCGCCTCAAGAATGATAACGTCACCAACGACAAGGTCTTCGCTCTTGACCGTTACCGCTTCACCGTCACGCATAACGCGCGATGTTGCCGCCGTCATTTCGTTAAGAGCATCGATAGCCTGCTCCGCTTTGCTCTCCTGAACAAGGCTGAGGATGGTATTGATAAGAACAACAGCCAGAATGATTATCAGATCGGCAAAATCCTTTTCGCCCTTTATAAGGGTGGTAACGGCCGAGATACCGGCCGCAGCAAGCAGCATGATGATCATCGGGTCACAAAGTGCTTCAAAGAACTTTCTGATGATGCTCTTCTTTTCGGCTTCTTTCAGCTTGTTTTTGCCGTTTTCTTCAAGACGGCGTTCAGCCTCTGCCGAAGAAAGACCGGTGTCGCACGAGCCGACCTCGTCAAGCACCTCTTCATG
>JAGBFS010000246.1 GCA_017936365.1 Clostridia bacterium | reverse complement strand
GGTCATATCAATATTACCGGCGGCGAACCGTTTTTTCGGGAGGATATCGGAAGGATCCTTGAGTATCTTGGGGAAAACAGGGAATATTTCACCTATGCAATACTGTCAAACGGCTCCTTTATAGATGATGCTGTCATTCGGGTGCTGAAGGAGAGCGGGGTATCCTTTATCCAGCTCAGCATTGACGGCAACCGGGAGATGCACGACCACTTGCGTGCAGAAGGCGATTATGACAGAGTGCTGCGCACCGCCGAATTTCTTGAAAATAACGGGATATCGACCTACATAAGCTTTACCGCCAACAGGGAAAATTACCGATATCTTCCTCATGCTGCCGCGCAATGCCGCAAAAGAAAAATAACAAAGCTGTGGTCTGACCGCCTTGTACCGATAGGAAACGGTCAGGAGATATCACAGCTTGCCATAACGCGTGACGAGCTTCCCGATTATATTAAGGCACTCAAAAGAGCGCGCGGAAATTTCCTTGTCCGCGCTCTTTACCCAAAGACGCAGGTAACGATCAACCGCGCCCTGCAGTTTCAGAATTCGAGCGGCAATGTGTATTCCTGCAGCGCCGGAAACAGCCTTATAACGGTGGACGAGTTCGGCAATATCATGCCGTGTCGGCGTATGCCGATAGTATGCGGAAACATATCGGAAACAACGCTGAAAGATGTGTACTATAATAACGAAACCTTTAGAAATCTGCGAATAAACTATATCCCGGAGGAATGTGCCGGCTGCAGATATGCATATTTTTGCCGCGGCGGCGCAAGATGTCAAAGCTATGCGCAGTACGGTTCTTATTTAAAGGCCGATCCGGCCTGTCCGATTGCCTTCAGACAATGATATGAGGTGAGTGATTATGAGCTGTTATATTGGAATCGATCTTGGAACCTCGGCAATGAAGCTTTTGCTGATGGATTCATGCGGCGATATCAAAAATATCGTGTCGCGTGAATATCCTCTTGAATTTCCGAATCCCGGCTGGAGCCAGCAAAATCCCGAGGATTGGCGGCGCGCGCTGATGGAGGGCATACCCGAGCTGCTTGACGGGTTTGACGGCGAAACGGTGGCCGGTATAGGCGTCGGCGGTCAGATGCACGGGCTTGTCGTGCTGGACGAAGATGATAATGTTATTCGTCCGGCGATTTTGTGGAATGACGGCCGAACTGCAAAACAGGTGGATTTTCTGAACAATGAAATCGGAAAACAAAGACTGTCGGAGCTTACCGCCAATATAGCCTTTGCCGGATTTACTGCGCCGAAGCTATTGTGGATGAAGGAAAATGAGCCGGATAATTTTGCAAAGATCGCAAAGATAATGCTCCCGAAGGATTATATAAATTACATTCTTACCGGTGTGCATAGCTGTGATTATTCCGATGCCTCCGGTATGCTGCTTCTTGATGTTAAAAATAAGCGCTGGAGCGAGGAAATGCTTGCAATATGCGGCGTGAAAGAATCGCAGATGCCAAAGCTTTTTGAAAGCTGGGAATGTATCGGTACGGTTTGCGAACATATCGCAAAGCAGCTCGGGCTGGGCGATAACGTCAGGGTGTGCGCCGGAGCGGGGGATAATGCCGCGGCGGCTGTCGGAACGGGAGTCGTAGGGGAGGGCGGATGCAATATCAGCATCGGAACCTCCGGAACGGTGTTTATCTCGTCCGAAAGATTTGGCGTTGATAATAACAATGCGCTCCATTCCTTTGCGCACGCCGATGGCGGATATCATCTGATGGGATGTATGCTCAGCGCGGCATCGTGCAATAAATGGCTTATGGAAAATATCCTTGAATCGGACGATTATTCCGGCCAGCAGGCGGCGATCGGTGAGGATAAACTTGGCGAAAATCATGTTTTCTTCCTGCCGTATCTCATGGGCGAGCGCAGTCCGATAAACGACACCGATGCAAGAGGTATGCTTATCGGCATGACGATGGATACCGATCGCGCCGATATCGTACAGGCGGTGCTGGAGGGTGTAGCATTTGCTATCCGCGACAGCGTTGAGGTAGCAAGAAGCCTTGAAATAAAGATCATATCATCAAGGATATGCGGAGGCGGTGCAAAGAGCGAGCTTTGGAAGCGTATTTTTGCAAATGTGCTTAATGTCGAGCTGGAATGTCCCGTGTCCGAACAGGGGCCCGGTATGGGCGGCGCAATGCTGGCGATGGTTGCCTGCGGCGAATATGCCGATGTGAAATCGGCGTGCGAAAGGCTGGTTCATATCGCTTCGACGGTGAAGCCGGAAGCGGAGCTGACAGCGAAATATGAAGCGCGCTATCAGCAGTTCAGGAAAATTTACCCGACGGTCAGAGAGCTGTTTCGGGAGATATAAAAGGAGGATAAATCATGTACTTTCCCAATATACCCGTTATCCCTTATGAGGGTCCCGATTCAAAAAATCCGCTCGCGTTCAAATTTTATGATGCGGAAAAGATCGTTGCAGGAAAGCCGATGAAGGAGCATCTGCCCTTTGCGATGGCGTGGTGGCATAATCTCTGCGCCGGAGGCACCGATATGTTCGGCCGCGATACGGCGGATAAGTCGTTCGGCGCACAGAAAGGAACCATGGAGCACGCAAGAGCCAAGGTCGATGCCGGCTTTGAATTCATGCAGAAGCTGGGCATAGAATATTTCTGCTTCCACGATGT
>JAGBFS010000245.1 GCA_017936365.1 Clostridia bacterium | reverse complement strand
TTACTGCTTTTGTAAAGCAGCTCCCGTCCTATTCCGGTACTTACACCTATACCTTTAACGGAACCGGCACAACCATCAAAAATGTCACAAGTGTTGTTGGCGGCAAAAAGACGAGCGATTTCCTTGGCGGTAAAGAAAACTGGGAAACCATGACCGCCGAAAAGCTTAAGAGCCCGCAGATTTCTTTTGCTTTCCAGTACACTTCCATTAATATTATTTCTCTGCTTATAATCCTTGTCGGCGCTGCAGCGGTGCTGATAGTGATATCCCTTATTACTCGTTCAATAGCAAGAAGAAAGTCACAGAAAAAGCTCGCACAGAAAGAAAGCGTAGCTAAAGAAGCCATCAAGTCGGTTGCTCTTGCTGTTATCCCCGAAGCACAGAGAGGTGCTCTTACCGAGCTTCCTCCGGAGCTTACTCAAAGACCGTCCGTTGTTCTTGAGCCCAAAATTGATGACGGCCTTGACGAAGACGGTGACGAGCCTGAAAACGTATGGCTCTTCAATACAGCTCTCAAGCTTCTGGCGCTTCTTGCCGCAATACTCTTCTTCTTCCCGCTGGCAACAGCTTCCGCAAGCGCATTCCTCGGCGCAAGCAGCGAATCACTTAGTGGTCTTAACCTTGTTGCAGGCACCGAAATCTTTGGCGTTACTACCGAGAACAACATAATGGCAAGCGTACTTCTTATCATTCCGCTCGTTATTATAGCTCTGCTCAGCGTTAAGGATATGCTTCCCAGATTTACAGCTTCTGTCGGCGTTCTTGGCCTTTCCGTGTTCCAGATTATCTATTATTCAACACTTGCGCAGAAGATAGAGGAAGTATTTGAATTTGTAAAGAATAATTCCACCGAAGATTATATTACATCAGCAACACTCGATATCGGATACAACTACTCCATGGCTATTTACATACTCATTGCTATCGGTGCTGTTGTACTGCTTGGTGCTGATCTTGCAGCTATGATGCGAAGCAATAGAACTCTTGATTCCGAAGAATAGAAAGGATTATTTCATGAGGCGTATCACACGGTTTGCATCTATAATACTTTCATTGACTGTTTTGACCGCAATGATTTTTTCCGGATGCAATCAGGCCAATTCCGCAAGAGATTGTGTTTCCAAATTCGTCCTGGCAATGAATCAGAATGATTACAGAACGGCTTTTCTGTATGTCAGCAATTATGACGGATTCGGATTCAACGATGAAAACACAGAAAAAATCATCGACGCTGTAGCAAGCTCGCTCAGAATTGATGTTTTGAGCGAAAGCGGCGGAAGCACAACTTCAGCCCTTAACGTCAGAATCACAACAGTTGATCTTCGTGAGATTTACTGTCAGGCGGCACAGAAGGTCGTACCGCAGTTTTATTCATCTGCGGTCGGCGGAAGCGCTATATCAAGTGCAGAGCTTTCCAATAAGCTTGTTGCGGAGGTTGTAGCTCTTGCAACAAGTCCCGACGCTACAAAAGTCTCTACCGAATGTACGATCTACGTATCGAACAACAGCGGTGATTGGACTATCAATCTTGACAGTGCGGCTTACAGTGCTATTACCGGCTATCTTGATGAGGCAAACGACCTTGTATCAGGCGGTCAGATAATGCTTGGCACCGATTATAATGTCGTAACTCAGCCGACAACAGCTCCAACGGTTATTGTTTCTCAGACAGACACTCCAGCCGTTTAATAACAAAAATTCAATGCATCTGCAGGGTAACCTAAAACAGGTTGCCCTGTTTTTTTATTGTTCTAAAACCCACCGGACATGCGTATAGATTGACCAAAGACGTAAAACAGGTGAGTTTAATTATGGCAATAAGATTTGATGAAGCGCTTTTGGAGATGGGCAAAGATATAGCCGGACTATATAATGCTGTGCCGGAAGCGGACAGGCTGCAGGCGCAGGAGATAAGACTGCGATCCGGCAGTCCTCCATCGATAACTGACAGTAATGGTATCAGCATATCATACGGAAGCAGAAATGTGTCGGTATATGAAATCGAATCTGCATTTGTATCTCTGTGCGGTCATTCGGTTTACAGTCATACCGAAGAATTAAAAAACGGATATCTCACCGTTAAAGGAGGGCACCGCGCCGGATTTGGATGCAGAGCTGTATATGATAACGATGGATTGCTTTCGATAAGAGAAATATCATCGATCAATCTGCGAATCGCACGCGAAATTATAGGGTGCAGTAATCAGTTGGCAGAAAAGCTTTTCTACGATGGTCTGTGCGGAGTTCTGATAGTTGGCGCACCGTCAAGCGGCAAGACAACAATACTGCGTGATATCGCGCGATATATTTCAGAATCCGGCAGCAAGGTGACAATTTGCGATGAACGGGGAGAGATTGCAGCCGTCTGCGACGGAGTCAGCCAATTCAGATTAGGACGCTGCTGTGACGTTCTTACCGGTTTTTCTAAAGCACAAGCCGTTCTTCGGGCAGTACGGTGCCTTTCACCAAGGGCTGTTGTCTGTGATGAGATCGGTAACGACGAGGAAGCCGATACCCTGTGCGATGCATTAAACGCAGGCGTTGAAGTCATAGCATCGGTGCATGCCGCAAACGAAAAAGAGTTTCTTTGCCGTACTCAATGCCTGAAAATGCTAATGACAGGTGCTTTTGAAAAGGTAGTCTTTCTGCCAAGAAGCTATAAAGATAAAGAACAGATAAAAATTATGAAAGCAGGGGATTTAATTGAAAATTGCAGCAGTTGTGCTGATAGTTATATGCGGATGCCTAATAGGTACGGAGCTTAAAAACAAGCTTTCTGAAAGAGTAAAAATAATAAGTGAATATCGCTCTAACTGTTCAAAGCTGATGAATATGATTCGTTTTGAAAGACTGCCGCTGGACAGGCTGTTTTTAAAGCTCGACAACACAGATTCGGACATATTTTCACTATGCGCCTTATACATAAACGAAGGAATGGATTTTCATTCGGCATGGGAGAGTGCAATAAAAGGCAGTGATGAAATCAGATATCTTAAAGAAAGTGAACGTGATGCTATCGTTGATTTGGGAGCACAGCTTGGAAGAAGTGACGCGCAAGGTGAGCTTTCAATAATCAGCCGAATTGACGAGAAGCTGCAAGAAGCCTATGAAGACGCTGTATGTGACCTTCGTTCAAAAGGACGGGTTTACTCGGTGTGCGGACTCCTTGGCGGTATGATGTGTGCTTTGATAATGATTTAGTCAAGCGCAGTTGATATGGTTTTTCATATCCAAAATTAATTGAAAGGCAGAATAAAGCTATGGAAGTTGATCTTATTTTTAAAATAGCGGCTGTCGGAATTATAGTGGCTGTTCTAAATCAGGTACTTATCCGTGCCGGCAGGGAAGAGCAGGCGATGATGACCACTCTTGCCGGAGTAATCGTCGTGCTTATGATGATGATAGACGAGATAAAGGATCTGTTTGATACGGTAAAATCCGTTTTTAATCTTTGATATGAATATTATCGTTATATCCGCAATCGCTGTAATAGCATGTGTTCTGATACTGACCATAAAAAAGTGGCAGCCGGATATCGCTTTTGTAATTTCGGTTGTTACCGGCGCGATAATAACCATATATATAATTATGTCATTTGTGCCGTACATTTCCGCTTTATCCGATATGCTGAATATTTCCGGTGTGGGTACATATTTTGGCGTGTTGATAAAGGTAATCGGCATCTGCGCGGTAGCCGGAATAGCATCGGACGTATGCAGGGATGCCGGTCAGACCTCTATTGCTTCACGGGTGGACATAGCCGGTCGGTTATGCATTATTGCGGTTTCGATGCCTTTGTTTATAGAGCTGTTTGAACAGGCGGCTGAAATTATCGGTGGATAGATATATGAAAAAAAGGTTTATTTTAATTCTTTTCACACTTTTTGCGGTGTTTTTTTGCCCCGTGATCACATACGCATCACAGCAGGAAGATATATATGCACAGCAATATGACGCCAGCGGAGCGGACATGCTTGATGATGCGCTGCCCGAAGATACGGCTGAATATATGGAGACGGCTGATATTGGAAACCCTCAAGAGTCAATCGGAGAGGGACTGGATATAAAGAAGATTTTTGTGAGTATTGCAGACATGCTTGAAGATTCGCTGTCACAGCCGCTTTTCAGCTGTGCGGGTGCGCTTATGATATCGCTGCTTTGTTCATTATGTGCCTGCACATGGAAAGGAACAGCACCGACAATAAACTGCATCGGCGGCTTGATGTGCAGTCTTACATGCGCGCTTCCGATCGTTGACTTTATAGGCGAATGCGGCGATGTAATCGGCGCATCATGTGATTTTTCGTCTGTTTTTGTTCCGGTTTATGCGGCTATTCTCACCGTCAACGGTCATCCGCTTACATCCGCAGGCTTCAGCAGCTTTGCGCTGATGCTGAATGAAATATGTACCGTTATGGTAAGCGGAGTGATTCTCCCTCTGCTGAATATTTATCTTGCCGTCTCGCTGGTCGTATCGATAGGTAACGACAGTTCGCTTGAGAGGATATCCGATTTTGCAGGAAAAAGCGTTAAATGGTTCTTTGGCTTTTCTGCCGCATTGCTCGCCGGGATATCGGTATTAAGCACGGTAAGCACCGGTGCAGCAGACAAGGTTACATATAAAGCAACACGATATCTTATATCCAACTGTCTGCCGATAGTCGGCGGTTCGATAAGTGATGCGGCATCTGTTGTTCAGGGAAGTATGGGCGTTCTGAAGCTGTCGGTCGGCTCCTTTGCAATAATTGCAATAGCTTACATATTCCTGCCGCATATTATAAAGGCCGCCGTCTGGCTTGTATTCTCAAATATAAGCGCAGCATTTGCCCAGATGCTGGGCGCAAAAAACACAGCGGCTATTTATAAATCGACCGCTTCGGTTCTTTCAATGCTTTTATCGCTGCTTGTTTTCACGTCATTTTTGATGATAATTTCCGCAGCAATGACTTTGGGACAGGGGACAGGTTAATGGAAGAAATAAAAAGCTTCGCGATATCCGTTTGTGCAATAGCTGTTTTAAGCGCAATAATCGGTGGATTGTTTTCGGAAGAAAGATACGGGAAAATTATCAGACTTGTACTTTCAACCGTACTGATATGCGTGCTTATTTCTGCAATACCGTCCTTTTCAAGTTGCGATCTTTTTACATTTAAAGAGCAGGCTGTCGAAGAAAACAGGCGATTGAGCGATACCGTATCACAGCAGACTGCGCAAATTGCGGCATCAATTCTTACAGACAGCGTAATGTCGAAATTGAATGAGAACGGTATTTATGCGCAAACTGTCGAAATTGTCTTGGATATATCCGATGAAGGCAGCATAACTATTAGCAAAGTCAATGTAATTTCAGACGGAAACAAGGACAGGATCATAGCGGTCGTTACCGCTTTTCTCGGAATTGAAAACGATATTATAACGGTAACCGGCTGCTGATAAAAGAAAGGGCGTGAATGTGTATTTGGAAACTGTTGAAAAGATAAAAAAGCTATTTGCCGGCGGTAAAGATAAAGATAAGAGAGTAAAGCTCATATTAATAATCGGACTTGCCGCTATATTACTTATATTTGCTTCTGATTTTTCAAAATCATGCGCTGGTAAAAACGATGAATCGCAGATAAAAAATACTGCATCTTCAGGATATGACGAATATGCACAGATGCTTGAAAATCGACTTACAGATATCGTTTCAAGTATTGACGGCGCAGGACGGTCAAGGGTAATGGTAACGCTGCAAAACGGTGTTGAGTATGTTTACGCAAGCGAAGATAAGATAAGCCACAACACCTCGGAAAGTGCCGCCGGCAGCGGTGGAGAAAGCCGGGAATCGCGAGAGGACAGCGAAAGCTCATATATTATTATTGACACCGAAAACGGGCAGGAAGCTTTGGTATGTACACAGCTCATGCCGTCCGTACAGGGAGTAGTTATCGTATGTGAAGGTGCAAATGATCCTATTGTGGTCGAGCAGATAACCAACGCCGTAACAACAGCGTTGGGGATCAGTCCAAAACGGGTCTTTATAGCATTATTAAAAATCGATTAACAGGAGGACACAAACATGAAAACTAAAAAAAGACATTGGGCACTTGCGGGATTGGTACTTGCGCTTGGTACTGCGGTATAACTCAACTGGCAGTTTTCACCCAGTACAGAATATATCGACAATACTGCAAAACCTGTAGTAAGCGAAGAAGAATATTGGGCAGATGCCGCACTTGCCGGAGCCGTTCCATCCGACACGCCCGTTTCTGCCGCAGATACCGTTCAGGCCGATACAGACAGCAGCGATATCGAAAAGCTCAGAGCGGAGCGTACAACGAGCAGGGAAGATTCAATTGCTACGCTGAAAGACATTATCGACAATGCATCGCTTTCCGATTCGGAAAAGGCCGCAGCGGTAGAAACACTTTCCCAGATTACAAAAAGAATTGACGCCGAAGCCTCTATCGAAACTCTGATAAAAGCAAAGGGCTTCAAGGACTGCGTGGTTGTCATAAGTGATTCACAGATAAATGTTATCCTGCCCGCTTCCGAAAAGGGAATAGATGCCGCAACAACAGCCATCATCCAGGATATAGTAATGGGACAGACAGAATTTTCACCGTCGGCAATAAAGATAATTGAATCAAAATAGTTGTATTATTTTTCATTATGTGTTATACTTTGTATACGGCGTATTGACGCATACAAGGTAAGTTTTGAAAACATATTACTTAATGATCAGGGCTTTCCGCATAGTATATTGTGGGAAAGCCCATTTTTTTATTTTCGGAGGTATTATGCAGTCAAATATTAAAGATTCCGCAGTAAAGCAGAGCGGCGTTCGCGCCTCAAGAGAACAGGCTTTTGCCATTGTTTTCGAGAAATCCTTTACCGATTCTGCAATTGACGAGATTATCGAAGGTGCTGCAATGGCTCGCGATATCGTAGTATCCGATATGGCGCGCGATTACGCCACGGAGATTTTTGAAAATGTCGATAAAATCGATGAGAATATCGAAAAGCACCTTGTTGCCAGAAGCAAATCAAGACTTTCCAAAGTCGTTCTGGCTGTACTTAGAATCGCAGTTTATGAAATAATATTCAGCAAGGTGGATGCTCCGAGTGCTATCAATGAAGCGGTTGAGCTTACCAAAACCTATGCAAGCGAAGCCGAAGCAGGTTTTGTAAACGGTGTACTCGGCAGCCTTGTCAGAGCCGGTGCGAACTGATGGCTTTTTTAGGTATTGACACAAGCAACTATACAACCTCTGCCGCAATATACTCCGGCGGTGACGTAATTCAAAGCAAGAAGCTTCTGCCCGTAAAGGATGGCGAACTGGGACTGCGTCAGAGTGACGCAGTGTTTCATCATGTGCGTCAGCTGCCGGATATAATAAAAGGGCTCGGAGCATTGCACGATGCTGATATAAAGGCTGTTGGAGTATCGGTACGTCCACGTCCGATTACCGGATCATATATGCCTTGTTTTGAAGTCGGTCATACTGCGGCAAACCTTATCGCCTCTGCTTTAGGTGTGCCGCTGTTTGAGTTTTCACATCAGGAAGGACATATCGCTGCGGCGGCCTATTCCTCCGCATTTGCACCCGATATCGGCGATTCGTTTTGTGCTTTCCATGTATCCGGAGGCACTACCGAAGCCGTACTGGTTCATTGCAGGGAATCGGGATATGATATTGAATATATCAGCGGTTCGCTCGATCTTAAAGCAGGACAGGCCGTTGACAGAGTTGCAAATATGCTTGGTCTGCCGTTTCCGGGTGGGGCAGAGCTTGAAAAGCTTGCTCTGAAATGGGACGAACCGATAAAAGGCATAAAGGTAAGCTCAAAAGATCTTGATATATGCCTTTCCGGGATAGAAAATATCTGCAGACGGTCGCTCGAAAATTGCGAGCCAAAGGAAAAAACGGCTCGTCTGTGTATTGAATATATCCGCAAATCTCTTTCGTATATGGCCGATCGTATTTTGGAAAAATACGGCGATATTCCTCTGCTTTTTGCCGGCGGAGTAATGTCAAACACCATTATTCGTGATGATTTCAAAAAACGATATGGTGCGTATTTTGCAAAGCCCGAATTTTCCTGCGACAATGCGGCCGGCATTGCGATACTTGCATCCCGTGCCTTTGGCACAAAACAGAGGTAATTTATCTTATGCAGGTTTTTACTGTTAGCCAAATAAATAATTATGTCAAAACGGTTTTTGACAGCGATGCCGTTCTGTCTGAAATAGTTGTAACGGGTGAAATCTCTAATCTGAAATTTCACAGCTCCGGGCATATATATCTCACCTTAAAAGATGAGTCTGCTGCAATCTCCGCGGCAATGTTCAAATGGAACGCTAAATGGATGCGTTTTACGCCGGAAAATGGAATGAAGGTTATCGCGCACGGGAAGGTAACCCTGTATGAACCAACCGGTCAGTATCAGATAGTTCTCTCATCAATGCAGCCCGATGGCAGTGGTGATCTGCATCTTGCTTTTGAACAATTGAAAAAGAGGCTTGAAGAAGAAGGGCTTTTTGATTATTCAAAAAAGAAGAAAATACCGGAATATCCCGAAAGGGTCGGCGTCGTAACGTCAAAGACGGGAGCTGCGGTTCAGGATATAATCAATGCTATTTCAAGAAGATATCCGCCCGCCGATATTGTGCTTTGTCCCGTACAGGTACAGGGCAGCGAGGCTTCCGCTCAAATCGCAGCCGCGATTGCCACACTAAATGAAGGCGATATGTGTGATGTCATTATCGTCGGACGCGGCGGCGGATCTATTGAGGATCTGTGGCCGTTCAACACCGAACCGGTTGTAAGAGCTGTTGCGGCATCACATATTCCAATCATATCCGCCGTAGGACATGAAACCGACTTTACACTATGTGATTTTGCCGCCGATCTTCGCGCTCCGACCCCATCTGCCGCGGCCGAATTATCCGTCCCCGACAAATATGCACTGATGGATTATCTTTCCGCATTACGCTCTTCATGCCAAAACAGCATGAAATCATATATATCTAACCGCAAAATTCGTCTTGACTCGATTTTATCCAAATGCAATGCGTATTCTCCGCAGCAGGCTGTAAGTCTTAAGAAAACACAGCTTGACAGCGCTATTGCAAGAATCCGAAACGCCGCTGATAACAAGCTTGAATCATGCTTTGCGAAACTTACATCGGTCTGCTCCAATCTTGCGGCGCTCAATCCGATGTCTGTTATTTCCCGCGGATACTGTATTGCATCCCTCGACGATAAACCGATAAAAAGCTCGCACGATATAAAAAAGCTTGACCGTTTTGATCTGATTTTCTCCGACGGTACGGTATCGTGCAGAGCGCTTGATGATGAAACTGAAAGGTATTAATAAAAATATGGCTGAAAAAAAGACCTTTGAAAGTGCAATTACAAGACTTGAAGAAATTGCATCTCTTCTTGAATCTGGACAGCTTTCTCTTGATGAGTCACTCAAGCTCTATGAGGAAAGCACAAAGCTTGCCTCTTTTTGTTCCGGCAAGCTTACCGACGCCGAAATCAAGTTAAACCAACACACGGAGGGTAATCAAGGATGAATAACAACTGGCTGTCAATAATAGAAAACAGGCTCGATGAACTGACGGCAAACAGCAATTCTCTCCATCCGTCGGTACTTGAAGCTATGCGTTATTCGCTTCTTGACGCAGGAAAAAGGGTGCGCCCGACGCTTACCCTTGCATTCTGTGAAGCACTTGGCGGTAATATAGATAACGCCGTTGATTTTGCGTGTGCGGTCGAGATGATCCATACCTATTCTTTGATTCACGATGATCTTCCGTGCATGGATAATGATGATATGCGCCGCGGAAAACCGTCCTGTCACAAAGCTTTTGATGAAGCCACTGCTCTTCTTGCCGGTGATGCACTTCTGACACTCGCTTTCCAGACATTGGCCGAATGTGATAAACAACCGGATAGCATAAAAATAAAGGCAATCAAAGCACTGTCAACGCTCAGCGGTGTTGCCGGCATGATCGGTGGTCAGGTGATCGACCTTGACAGCGAGGACAAGCAGGTCACTCTTGAAACGCTCATAGCAATGGACACCGGAAAGACCTGTGCTCTTATCGAAGCGGCCTGTGTTATGGGCTGCCTTTGTGCCGGCGGTGATGATTATGATCCAGTCAATGCCGCAAAGGCATTTTCACACGGTGTGGGAATGGCATTCCAGATAGTTGATGACATACTTGATGTAACAAGCGACGAGGCTACACTCGGAAAACCGGTTGACAGCGACAGTGCTAATAATAAATCAACCTATGTTTCCTTTATGGGAATTGACGGTGCAAAGGCCGAAGCTGCAAGGTATACCGGCGAAGCGATTGCGGCTATTGAATCCCTTGGAAGCAAGGCAGACTTTTTAAAGGATTTTGCAAGGAAACTGCTCTACCGTATTAGTTAAGGAGGCGCATGGGTGTGCCTGCAACACAATTTCTTGATAACATAACCGGCCCAGCTGATATAAAAGGGCTGTCGTATGATGAATTGGCTGTTCTTTGCTCCGAGATAAGAGAACGGCTTATTGGTGTTACCTCTATTAACGGCGGCCATCTTGCATCCAATCTTGGTGTCGTGGAGCTTACGGTTGCGCTTCACCGCGTATTTGATTCTCCAAAGGATCAGATCGTGTTCGACGTTGGACATCAGTGCTACACGCACAAACTGCTTACCGGAAGAATAAATGAATTTGATACTCTGCGCACCAAAGACGGATTATCAGGTTTTCCAAAACCGTCCGAAAGCGAACATGATCCCGTTATCTGCGGTCACAGCAGTACATCGATATCTGTTTGCTGCGGTTTGGCTAATGCAAAAAAGCTCAAGGGCGATGAGCATTTCGTTGTCGCCGTTATCGGCGACGGAGCCTTTACCGGCGGTATGGCTTATGAATGACTCAATAACGCCGGCCGTGGGCTTAACCGACTTATCGTAATACTTAACGATAATAAAATGTCAATAAACAAAAACGTGGGTGCGGTCGCAAGGTACCTTGCCGTCACCCGAAGCAAGAGAGGCTATGTTAAATTCAAGAACCGCGTTGCAAAGATTTCCGGTTCTATACCCGTTGTTGGCAAAAAGCTCCGAAGCGCAATGTTCAAATCGAAAAGCGCACTTAAAAGTGCAATATATAAAAGTACGCTTTTTGAGGATATGGGGTTTACCTATCTCGGTCCCGTAGATGGACACAATCAGAAATTGCTCGAACAGACTCTATCGATAGCAAAGACCCTTAACCGTCCTGTTCTCATCCACGCATGTACCCATAAAGGCAGAGGCTTCTCCTATGCCGAACAGCATCCGCGCGTATTTCACGGCGTCGGTGGTTTTGATAAGGATACCGGCGAATTCAAGACATCCGCAATATCATATTCCGATGTGTTCGGTAAAGCATTATG
>JAGBFS010000244.1 GCA_017936365.1 Clostridia bacterium | reverse complement strand
TACTGTATGAAAGGTTGGGGTCAACGTTACCCGTAGGCTCGTCCGCAATAATTAAGCTTGGCTTGTTAACCAGCGCACGTGCAAGACCTACACGCTGCTGTTCACCGCCCGAAAGCTCCTTCGGAAGGCAGCGCGCTTTCTCGTTAAGACCGACAAGACCGAGAACATAGGGCACCTTTTTTCTGACAGCTCGCGTGCTTGCACCGGTAACGCGCATCGCAAACGCAACGTTATCAAAAACAGTCATGTTGGGGATAAGACGGAAATCCTGGAAAACCATTCCCATCGATCGTCTGTAATAAGGGATGTCCTTATGTCTTAAGGTGGAAAGTCTTCTTCCGTCGACGATTACTTCGCCGGAATTGGGCAGTTCCTCTCTCATAAGTATTTTAAGAAGGGTCGATTTGCCCGCGCCGGACGAACCGACGATAAAAACAAACTCGCCCTCATCTATGAAAAGGTTAAAGTCCTTTAAGGCCTTTGTACCGTTATCATAGGTTTTGTAAACATTACGAAATTCGATCATTGAAACAACAAACTCCTCGCTCGTGCGAATTTAGCTTATAACTACATTATAATATAAAATATTTGAAGATTTGTTAAACGATTGTTACTTAAATATGTCCGACAATACACGAACCGGAAAAATGGCGCAGATTCACCATATTCCGGTTTGTGATGTTTTTATGATTTTTACTTGAACGCTATGTATTCGGTGCTTGCATAGCCAACCGCACCGTTGCACAGACGTACAAGATACCAATCAGCATTGAACTGCTCAAGAACGGTAAGCTCGGTTCCCTTTTCAAGCTGGGTGATAACACCGAAATTGAATCCGGGGCCGGTGCGGATATTGAGCCGCTTCCAGCTTGTATTGACGTATGCCGGACGGCTGCCGAGCGCCGATATAACACGCACGGTGGTTGCCGCTGTGGTCGGCTGCGTCGTAGTTGTTGTGGTTGTAGTAGGTGCCGCTGTTGTGGTGGTTGTCGTCGTGGTAGGTGCAGCAGTAGTTGTTGTGGTGGTTGTGGTCGGGACGGCCGTAGTGGTTGTCGTGGGAACAGGATCGGTATTTGTTACCGGCTCGGCCACGGTCGGGGAAACGACCTCAGCCGCCGCTTTGCCGGAAACGGTCATACGGCTGAGCGTATATCTGTACTTTTCGTTGCTGACCATCAGTATTTTATATGTCTTGCCGTTTACCACACGCTCAACATATTCCGGCTCGACCGCCATGGTTATTGTCGCATAGGTGCGGTCGGTCGATATCTTGACGGCATCGCTCAGCGATACATCTTCAAGTCTGACGCTTGCCGCCGTTGCGAATTCATAGCCTTCAAATGCCTTCTCAAGCGACTGCTCAAGTGTGTCGTATCCTTCAAAAACCTTATAATCGTCTTCGGAAACCGGATTGCCCGCACTCATCGGAGCATCCAGCACGACCGCATCGGCGCTTGCCGAAACACCGGCCGAACCGCCCGACGGCAATACCATTTCGGAAACATCGGCCGCCGATACGGGATCGGATGCCGAAACAGCATCAGAAGCGGTAATAACATCAGAAGCGGAAACCGCATCGCTCGGAGTCACCGGTGCTTCACCGAGGAGCTCCACAGCGCTGTAATTCTCTATGACAAGAAAGCTCTGTCTGTTGAGGGAATCGTAATTGTACTCTATATCGGGAGCTTAAAGCCGAGCGCTTCCAGTTCCTTATTGAAGTTATCGGAAACGCTGCTGTACAATGTCATCCCCGGAGAATAGACGAAGGGGAATTCCACCCGCTCGCCGGAATAACCGGTAACATCAAGTACACCGTATACAAGGGTGCCGGCATTGACCGTTCCATCTTCCTTTTCAAAAAATTCGGAATCGGACAACGGGGCTGCGGCAATTACAAAAGCCGAGCAAAACGCGATAAGGAGGCTCATCATAAGCGCTGTTAACCTTTTTAACACACTAAACACCCTTTCGATATGCATTTTGGGAAATGATATATGATGCATAAAATCCACAAACGGTACATAAACCCATCATACCCATTATACTGTTCTATCAGTATAGCACATACATACGGCAATTTCCAGTATTTTTATCCACACCGCGGATAATTTAAACAAAAATTTACATATAGCCGCCGATTATATGGATTTTATTGCGCCGCAAAGCTGCGAAGCGCAGACAGATCAAGACCCTGAGCATCGGAAAGCAGCTCAAGAAGCTTTGCCGCGACCTCTTTGCAGCCGCCTTCATGCTCGCTCTCAAGATTGAGCGGCATGATCGGATCGTGAACGCTCAGACGCAGGAGGAACCATCCGTCCCCTGCCGTCGCTCTGACACCCTCGCGGTTATCGTCGGCCAGCACTACGCTATCATCATTCTCACATTTCTTTTCAAGAGCTTCAAGAATGCTCATTCCGACGCTTGCAAATTCCGGATCGGTTATCGGCAGGCGAAGCTCGCTTTCCTCAACCGGATCGGGCATCTTTTCGGTAAGCTGGGAGAGAGTTTTTCCCTCGGCACCAAGCTTTGCGAGTGTGATTATTATTTTTGTGACAAGATATGCGCCATCGTCAAGGAAATAGTTTTCCTTCAGCGCCGCGTGTCCGCTCGTTTCTATGGCAAGAGGACAGGCAATGCCATTTTCGTTGAGCTCGATCGCCTTATCGATAACGTTTCTGTATCCGCGTCTGTATCTGTAATGGTGTCCGCCAAGCTCCTTTTCAATAAAGGTCTTGAGCGCCGCCGATGTAGTTGAATCGGTTACGATTGTTCCGCCGGGGCAGGTTTCCATAGCTATAGCCGCAGAGAGGGCTATCAGACGGTTGCGGTTTATCTCGGAACCGTCGGGGCCTACCGCGCCGGCACGGTCAACATCGGTGTCAAAAATAACACCCAGATCGGCTCCTCTTTCAAGCACAGCCTCACATATCGACTGCATCGCCTTTTTGTCCTCCGGATTGGGGGCATGATTGGGGAACATTCCGTCCGGCTCAAG
>JAGBFS010000243.1 GCA_017936365.1 Clostridia bacterium | reverse complement strand
TCCGGCTCGGGCTCCGGTTCTGGTTCGGGCTCAACGGGAGGTGCAGAATCGCGATACCAGATTATCTGTCTGATCTCTTCGCGCTGCGGAGCTTCCTCTTCTATCGGGTCAAGCTCCATTGTAAGATCGCGCGGCTGGGGAATGGCGCGGATTTCGGGAACCGGCTCGATAGCTTTCTGGGGTTCTTCCTCCTCCTCTTCTTCGCCGGCCATGAATATGGAAACGGCAAGAGCGAGCAGAAGGAGAAGAAGCAGAGAGATAAGTACGATAAAGATTATTGCAACTGCGTTGACGTATTCGCCGGTGAATGCAACCGATCCGTCACCCGACGAAAGCAGGAGGCATGCGCCGTTGCCGTCGATGGGGAGGGTGCCGTTCTCATCGGTATACTCGATAAGGGTGTCCTTTTCGGTAACCACGGTGTATATCGGCTGTGCAACGTTGGTAACGCTGAGCAGCGACGAGATATCGAAATTGTCAACGAGCTTTGTTTTGGGATGGAGAGTGAAAAGTCCGCTTTCTCTTACATAGGAGAGTGAACGGCTGTCGGACGGACCGAAGAGTACGTTTTCCGCCTCAACAATATGTGCGGCATCGCCGGTTATCACCATCTGAACACAAGGATCGGTGTCGTTGGCAAAGGCGGTGATTACGGTGCTGCGTGCGCCCTTGGCATCATAATATGCCTTTATCTGGTCGAGCACTGCGGCCTCTGTTCCGGGAGCCATGATGATCTTTATCTCGCGGGTGAAATCGTCGTTGCCGGAAACGATGAGGTTGTAATCGACAGCGACAGCGGACATGATGGTCTCAAATCCGATATCGAAATTGACCTTTGTGCATTTTTCCTGCGTGTAAACCATCGTGTTGCCGTTGGTCATCGGGGCAAGATCCTGCAGAGTGTCGGCGTCGGTCATGCCGGACGGCACGCCGTTGTCGGAAGCGAGAGTGTAGGAGAAGAACACGCCTTCGCTGTAACCGCAAAGATACGAAAAATCAAGCTTTTCGTTCATGGTGGTAAGCGAGATGAAGGGCTGTGAATCCTCATCTGTGATCACGCAGGAGGCGTCACTTCCCAAAATTTTTGATGTGATCTGAGCCAGCTCGGTTTCGTTGGTGGCGGTAAAGGTCAGATCAAAGGAAACGCCCGAAGCGTCCGAAGAGGAAACGAGGGTGCCGTTTTCGGGACAGGCGGTTTTGAAATATTCGCCCATTTTCGCGGTAAGCTCTTCGGAGGGGGCGGGAGTGCATTTAAACTCGATAGAGCGGGTAAAAGCACCGTCCTCGCTGATGAGGGTCTTGAAAATTACCGAACGGCTGATGTCGTTGTCCGATGTAATGCTGAAGCTTGCCTTATCGGTGGCGCAGGTGTAAGTATCACCGTTGAGCTTGAGCTCGGTTTCGCCGTTCTTCCAGAAGGTGGCGGGGGAATAGGAGGTGATATCGATGGTATCAAGACCTGCGGCATCCTCCGACTGGACGATGGTGTCGAACCAGCGCATAAGCTCGCTGCTTGAGAAATTTTCGCTGTATTCAAAGCCGGAGCTGAAAGCGTTGTCGGCAGGATTGTAAACGACCTCCGCCGGGTGTCCGATGATATCGCCGACCTTTTTCTTGTAATCCTCAAGAGAATCAAAGGCGAGCGAGAACTCGTACTTCAGAATATCGCCGGATTCCTTTTCAAAGGTATAGGTCATTGTGTTCGGAATACCCTCATCGATCTTTGCGTTGATGTATTCCACACCTTCATCGGTAAGTCCCTTGCCGGAGCAGTCAACGGTGACGGTCATAACACGGCGTCCGGCGAAGGCATCGCCGGTGGTGTCGACTATCACCTGAGTGCCGATACCGGCACAACCGACAAGAAGGCAGGTTGCCAGAATACAGATGCACAGCAGCATCAGTCTGGGCAGCTTTCTCATTGTCAATTCCCCTTTCGAATAAGGATAAACGGTTTGGAAATGCGCGTATGCCAAGAGCTCTGCGGTATATTGCCTCAAGCTCTGGTCAAGGTGAGGGTGGTATTGCCGACCGCAATTTCGGCGGTGGTGGGTGCGGTTGAATCGGCGGGGGTAAAGGCGGTCACCTTCATAAGCTCGACCGTATCGCCGTCACGCATGATCTCAACGCTGCTGCCGCTGAAGGAAACGATAACGTCGCTGTCAGCGCCGCCGGGCAGATTGTATGTGATGGAGTTGATATCATTTTCGGCGGTTATTGTGAAGCTGTAAGCGGTAGAGCGCCATTCGCCGACCAGCTTTGCGCCGGTATATGCCGGATGGGCGATAATCTCCGCGGCGTTTTCGACCTGTCCCTGTGCAAGTATTTCCAGACCGTACTGGAGCTGCGCAAGGGTGAATTTGTCAGCCTTGTCTAATTTCAGCAGCTCATACTGAGCGGCGACGAACAAGGCGGGCGAATCGTTGTAATTTTCCAGCTCAAGGAAAAGCTCGGCGGCCTGCTCAAGCTGAACCGATGCACCGGCGCGGCCTGCCTCAAGCATTACCTGCGCGCATTTATACTGCATCGACTGCCAGCGCGTGTAGGAATCCTGATAATCGAGGAAGCCGTCTATATTATCGTATGCACCGATAACGTTGATATAGTCCTTCAAAGCGCCTTCAATATCGCCGGAGGCATATTTTTCTTCGGCATATTCAAAGGTGTTTGTGATGTAGTTGTAGTTGGAAAGCTTGGCGAGCTCGGCGGCATCGCTGTATGACGCTATCTCGCAGAAGAGGTCATAGGCGTTGCGGTAATTCGCGGTGTCATATTCCTGCTTGCCCTGCATGTATTTACATTCGACTATCTTTGTTGCCGAATCCTGATATGCAAGAATCTTATCAAACTGAACGATAGCCGATTCGTAATCACCCTTTGCCTGATACTGGAGGCCGAGGTTGTAACGGCATTCCTTGATAAGCTCTTCGGAATCCTCATAATCGGGGATCTCCTGCAGTGTGCGCAGAGCGCCGGAATAGTTGCCGTCGCTCATCATGCTGACTGCGGTGTTGTAATTCTCGCGCTCCCTGGCAACGGGGATAACGAATATTGCGATCATTGCGATAAAGAATACAACGAAAATCGCGATGATACCGATAAGACAGCCGCTTCGGTTGGCGGCGGCCGCGGCGTTTGCCTGCGCCTGAGCCCGCTGCTGGGGAGTAAGCGGAGCGGTAGTCTGTGCGGCGGGTTTTGCGCCGCCGGACGAAAGATCGACGCCCGAACGCATAGCCGCCTTGATAGCGGCGGGTGAGGTGGGGTTGATCGAACGCGGCTGTTGCTGCTGGGCTGTGCCGGACTGTGCTGCCGGAGTTGGAGCGGGAGCAGGTGTCGGAGCCGGAGCCGGCTGTGCGGCGGGGGGAGTTACCTGCTGTGCGGCGGGTGGGATAAGCTGGGTCGTGCGCTGTGCCTGTGATTCGGATTTAAGCTCGACCGGGGCGAAATCCTGTATCGAGCCGAAGCCGGAGGAGGCAGAGCGCGGTGTGGTGCTGCGCGAACGCTGTGCGTTCGGATTCTTCTTTTTCTTCTTCTGGGGCGGGCGGCTGCCGGAGGGCGGACGCTTTTTGCCCGACTGGGATGAAGAAGGATTTTTGCCGCCCGATTTTTGGTATGCGAGCATATCCATACCAATCCGGCCGTTGGATTTTTCAACGGCCTCCTGCGCGGCATATTGAACCAGAGCGATTCTTATAGCCTGTTCCAGAGCGGCGCGCTGAACGGGGTCGCGCTTGACAGCCTCAAGCACTTCGGGGTTGACGTTGCGCATCGCGCGCTGGAACTGCTGCTCGTGGGAAAGCTTCTTTTTCTTTTTCTGCCCCTGTCCCTGACCCTGGCTGCCGCTTCGCGACTGAGGCGGTCGGTTGGAGCCCGACTGGGGACGCTTCTGGCCGGAGGAGGGCTTTTTCTTCTTTTTGCCGCCCGTGCCGGAGGGCTTTTTGGGGCCGGAGGACGGCTTTCGCGGTGCGCTTGGTACGGCATCGCCGCCAACGACCGAAATACCGTCGTCGTCCTCTTCGGTTTTCTGGAAGAGGTTGTTGTATGTTTCGTCCGAATCGGGGAGAGGGATAAGAACGATATCGTCGTCGTCATCCTCGTACGAAATGCCGTCATCGTCATCATCGTCGTCATTTTCGTCGATGTTGAGGAAGGGCATGAAGACGAAATCCTTTTCCTTCTTTTCGGCCTTTGCAAAGGAAAGGGTCACGGAGTCCTCATCGTCATCGTCATCGTCGTCC
>JAGBFS010000242.1 GCA_017936365.1 Clostridia bacterium | reverse complement strand
TGTTTCCGGTCATTCCAAAGGCGGAAACGAGGCGCAGTATGTTACAATAGTCACCGACCGTATCAAAAGATGCGTGTCGTATGACGGTCAGGGCTTTTCAAAGAAATTTCTTGAAAAGTTCGCGGAGCTTATAAAAAAACGTGCCCACAAGATAATATCAATAAGCAACAGCTGGGACTATGTTAACTGCCTTCTGCACCCGATCGCAGTAGAGCGTATATATCTGGATTGTGAATGTGAAAAGGATTTCCTCTTGAATCACAAGCCTAATATTCTGCTTGATGATAAAGGACGGCTGTATCCCGAAACAAAAGAGAGGGATTTTTCGAAACTGATAAATGAATTTACAACCTATCTTGTTGATGAACTTCCCGATTTCGAAGCGGAATATATAGCCGACGGAGTTATAGCTGCCCTGGAGGGCTGGCGCGGCGAGGAGGGTGAGCTGCACACAGTTATTGCGGGGCTTGGCCTTACTTCTCATATCGATGACTTTGTGCTTGATACGATATGTGAAAAGCTGGGTGTGGATGAAGAAACCGGTCTTAAATATGCGGCCTTCATGTTTCCGACGATATTTGGAGACGAGCTCATCAAATACCGTGTCGGTCAGGTGTTTGAGCTTGCGGAAAAAATGGGTGTATACGTCGAAGGTATATATAAGAAGATGGTCAGTGCCGGTGAAAAGCTGAAAGAGCTTGGTGAAAGATTTATCGATGCAGCGGGCAATGTGATAGAAAAGGTCAAGGGCTGGTATGCTGAAAAGAGCGGCACCGGTTCTTATGTGGCAAGCAATACGACAATAAAGCTCGACAGTGTGCAGATGAGAAATTATGCATCGCGGCTGGCGGAGATAAACCGTCGTATCATGGCGGTTGACCGTCGGATGGATTCGCTCTATTGGCGTGTGGGTCTGCTTGATCTTTGGAATCTTATGCAGGCGGATATCCTGACATCATATAGCTTCAAGCTGACGAGGTGTCAGAAATATCTTCAGGAAACAGCAACAGATTTTGAAAATCTGGAACGGATACTGATGATGCAGCTGTAAGGAGGGTGTTTTATGGATGCAGGTGCAAGAAATGAGCTTAGTATGATAAGAAGTGAGCTGCAAAGCATTATAAATGAGCTTGACAGCATCGCTTATGAAATAAAATATCAGTTCAAGGGTATAGGCAACGAAATGTGCGCCAATGGAATTTCCGAGGTTGCCGATAAGTACAGAACTGTGCGCAGAAAGCTTGGTAATATGGATATGAATACCGTTACCGATGTATTTGCAAGTATGCATGGCGGGGGAGACAGCTGAGGCAAAATGCGCCGGTTTAAAGAATGTGTGAAAAAGGCAGAGACGTTTTTGGCGTCTCTGCTTTTTTGCGTAACTGTTACTTCTACATTAAATAAGTTACATAATTATTAAAAATAGTAGTTTTTGCTTTTATATTTGGACAAAATATGCTATAATCATAAAACTGATTATTTTGGTATAGAAGGTGAGTTTAAAATGAACGGTAAATTAAAAGAAAAGCCTGCCCGTACATTAAAGGATAAAATGTTCTGGCTGATACCCAAATATGCTTATCTTCCGCTTGCGTTGCTCATAATAATAAACTTCGCTGTTTATCTGGGGAACCGTATCGTGACCTACGATATGTACCATTATGATTTCACGCTTGATTTTGAAAAAAATATACCCTTTGTTCCGGAAGCGGTCATAATATACTTCGGCGCATTTATCCAATGGATAATCGGCTATATTGTTATAGTAAGGGAAAGTAAGGATCGATGTGCCAGAGTGGTTACCGGCGAGATTATAGCAAAGTTTATATGCCTTGCAATATATATAATTATTCCGACAACCATGGCGCGCCCTGTGATCGAGGGTGATGGATTCTTTGAGCAGGTCATGGCGTTTGTTTATACGGTCGATAACCCGAAACAGGCGGATAATCTTTTGCCGTCGCTTCACTGCCTTGAAAGCTGGATATGCTTCCGATGCGCCATCGGCTGCAAGAAGGTTCCAAAATGGTATGTTCCCGTGCAGTTTGTATTTACGCTGATGGTATTTGCTTCTACGCTTTTAGTAAAGCAGCATATATTTGTAGATATACCCGCCGGCGTAATCGTGGCTGAAATAGGTCTTTTGATATCGGGTATAATATTTAATTGGAAAGCGCGCAAAAATACCACGGTAAATAAAGAGTAAGAATTATTTGATCATCAGTATTGGGGGTGGTCTGTTGAGCGGTGAAAAGAAAAAGGGAAACAATAAAGTGATTTGGGCTGTGATATCGGTACTGATTGCCGGAGCAAGTATATGGGCGGTAACACAGCAGAGTGCTTCTTTCACACTCGACAGCTTCTGGAGTTATATAAAAAGTTCATCGCCGGTATTTATGTCCGCGGCGGTACTGTGCGTTTTAAGCTATGTACTGTTTGAAGGACTTGCGGTGCTTTGTATAGTTAAGGATCTTGGATATCCGCGCAGGCTTGGACAGGGTATAACCTATTCCGCTGCCGATATATATATTTCGGCGATAACTCCTTCGGCCAGCGGCGGCCAGCCGGCATCGGCGTACTTTATGATGAAGGATGGAATACCCGCAGCAACTACTACGGTAACGCTGCTGCTTAACCTGATAATGTACACTTTGTCGGTTATAATAATCGGATTTTTTGCGTTTGTTCTTCACCCGTCGATGTTTCTTAATTTCGATACGCTTTCAAAGGTGCTGATAATTGTCGGCGGTATCATTCAGCTGGGCTTGGCGGTGCTTTTCTGGCTTATCCTTAAAAAGGAACAGATACTGTATAAGTTCCGTATGGGTGTCATCAATATCCTTTCAAAGCTTAAGCTTATGAGAAGGCGTGAAAAATATGAAAAGAAGCTTGAAAAGATAATTGCCGAATACCGTGAATGTGCCGCGGCGGTAACGGGAAAAAAACGGGCGATAATCGGTTCGTTTATCTTTAATTTTCTCCAGCGATTGTCCATCATAGCGGTCACGATGTTTGTTTATCTTGCGGCACCCGGAGGAATTGCGGAAAAGGCCGCAGATGTCTGGGCATTACAGTCGTATGTTGTGATTGGTTCATATTGTATGCCTATCCCGGGAGCGGTCGGTGTTTCCGATTATATTCTGCTTCGCGGATTTGAACTGAACGGTCTGGCAAGCGATCCCGTCAGCCTTGAGCTGTTCTGCCGCTCGCTGTCGTTCTATTGCTGTGTGCTGCTTTGCGGTATAATAGTTTTGGTTCAATATTTTGTTTATAAGAAAAGAAAAGGGTAAACGGAGGTAAAATACTTTGATTGGGTATTATAACTATACGGTCGTGCTGACGTATCTTTCGCTGCTTTCCGCGGGTGCGGGTATTTTTGTTACATTGAGCGGTGGCGGACATCCGTATCTTGGGGTCATGTTTTTGCTGCTTTGCGGATTGTGCGATGCGTTTGACGGTAAAGTGGCAAGGATGAAAAAAGACAGAAGTGAAATGGAATGCAAATTCGGCGTTCAGATTGATTCACTTTCCGATCTGGTGGCGTTCGGCGTTCTGCCGGCATGTATCGGCGGCGCGATGCTGCGCCGTTCGCAGCTCTTTGATGCATCTAAAGGTATAGCCGATAAAATATGCATAGGCGCGCTTTTTGCGATACTTGTTCTTTACATACTTGCAGCTATGATCCGTCTTGCATACTTCAATGTAACCGAAGAGGAACGCCAGAAGAAGGAAGATGGCGCAAGAAAGACTTTCACCGGTCTGCCTGTTACTTCCGCAGCGCTTATATTCCCCTCGCTTTTGCTTATTGATTTTGTATTAAAGGGCATCGACCTTACGCTTATTTATTTTGTGGTAATTCTTATAACAGCATTTTTGTTCCTTGCAAAGTTCCAGATGAAAAAGCCGGGACTTAAGGGCATACTTATAATGCTTATAGCCGGAACTATAGAGCTTGCCGCATTTATAATTTTGTGGAAGCTCTCCGCAGGCGGCTGCAGATGAGTGTGTTATTAGGTCAGCCGCAGACCCCCGAAAAGGATGGCGGCTCGCTGCGTTTTCTGTATCATACCGTACCCGGGCGCGTGGTGCTCAAGCTGCTAAGCGCGCGATGGCTTTCAAAGGTGTGCGGAGCATATCTTGATTCCGGTATGTCGAAATGGCTGATAAAGCGTTTTATAAAAAGCTACGGCATAGATATGACGCAGTACGAGTCGGAGGATTACGGCTGCTTTAACGATTGCTTTACAAGAAAAATACGGCGCGAGCTGCGGCCGATCGACCAAAGGGAAGATATCTTTATTTCTCCGTGCGACGGCTATCTTACGGCATACCGAATAAAAGATGATACGGTGCTTTCGGTTAAACAAAGCACATATTCGATATCAAGGCTTATCGGAAGTAAGGAAGACGCTCAGCGCTATGACGGCGGAGTGTGTCTTGTTTTCCGGCTGTGTGCGGATAACTATCATCGTTACTGCTTTGTTGACGATTGTTCTTTGCAGGAAGGCCGTTTTATTAAGGGGCGGCTGCATACCGTCCGTCCGATAGCGCTTGAAAAATATCCTGTCTTTACGGAAAACTGCCGCGAGGTTACGTTTCTGGAAACGGATAATTTCGGCAGAGCGGCACAGATTGAAGTAGGTGCGATGCTTGTCGGAAAGATAAAGAATCATCCGATTTCCGGTCGTGTTAAGCGCGGCGAGGAAAAGGGAATGTTCCTTTACGGCGGGTCTACTATTGTCATGCTGCTGGAAAAGGATATAATATCGGTTGACAAGAGTGTATTTGATGCTTCACAGAACGGTATGGAGTATTTTGTCAAACAGGGTCAGCCGGTTGCCGAAAAAATGCGGTAATGTGATTTGGAATAAAATATATAATCAATAACTTTGTCAAATGGAGGCGTTTTGATGCATTTACAGGAATCAGGCGAGATGTATCTTGAAACGATTCTTATCCTGACGCAAAAGAGCAGTAACGTCAGGGCGATTGATGTTTGCGAATATATGGGTTATTCAAAGCCAAGCGTCAGCCGCGCGATGGGAATACTGAAAAACGGCGAATTTATCAGGGTTGATAAGGATGGCTTTATAACGCTTACCGAAGCAGGACGCGAGGTAGCGCAGAAAATGTATGAACGCCACACCTGTCTGACTGAATATCTTGTGGCATTGGGTGTTGACTATGAAACGGCGTCGGAGGATGCGTGCAAGATCGAGCATGATATCAGCGACAAGTCGTTTGAGGCGATAAAAGCACACGCGCAGAAAGTGTTAAAATTGCAATAACAAAACGGGCATACTAAAAACCGATTTCGGTTTAAAGTATGCCCGTTATTTTTTGGTGGAAAAACGCGCTGTCAGCTTATTCTGTATTCATTGCGATGGCGCAAAGGCTTTCTGCATCGCGGACAATAAACAAAGCCGTGAGGATACCATGCGCGGTATCCAAGATTGTTCAGATGATACTCAAATTGGCAAAGACAATATTCACAGACAACACGGAAGGTAGGGTTGCCGGAGTTTATGACATTGATGCCGTTTGGAAGCGTATATGCGCCGTTTTGCTGCGGCTGCGGCTGATTGGGCGGAGCATAATACTGCTGCTGAGGCATAGGCTGAGGGGCGGCAGGGCCGGGATATGCCGGAGAACCGTCGGTTATAGGCTGGGGATCGGGCGCGGGCTGATAGTTAGATACATCGGATGTATTATCTGTATTTGCTTCCATAACGGTGTCTTCGCTTTGAAGTCTTGTTCCGCATTCGGAGCAGAATTTGCAGCTTTCGTCAAGTTCTTTTCCGCAGTTGGGGCATATTATCATAATAATGTCATTCCTTTCAGACAATAGAATATCACTTGCCGGAACTAAAATAATTATATAATATTTGTCGGATATCGTCAATGATTGTATGGCGATAAAAAGACCGGGTTATTCATTTTGCATCTGTGGATTTTCGAGTAGCTTTACGGCATCACTATCATCAATTGTGCGGCCGTCGTTTTCAAAAGGAATTCGGAAATCACAGCCTTCGCGCCAACCGGAGCAGCCGTAGGCGGTCTTTCCTTTTATAACCGGCTTTCCGCATTTAGGACAAGCGCCGAATGAGCGAACCGATTTTGCGGCGGAAGGCGTCGGGCGCTTTTCAAAGTCAAATACAGCGCGTCCGTTTTCGTCAAGCCGCAGGGCGGCAGAAAAGCTTTTGCCGCTCTTTTTTGATTTGAAGCCGTCGATTATATCCGTGTGTCCCTGCTGAATAAGAGAGCGGATGTTTTCGGCCGATATTGTTTTGCCGCAGATGTATACGTTGACGGAAAATTTGCAGCCATTCTCTTTATAACCGGAACAGCCGTAAAAATTTCTCATGCGGCGGACATCGCTTCCGCATAACGGACATTTGCCTATAACATCACCGAAAAATCCGGGATCGTCCTTGCCCTGATATGCGCCAAAGACGTCGGATATCTGTTCTTCGGCAAGCTGTATGCTGCTGTCAACGGTAATGGATGAGCGGAATACCTTTTTCAGTGCCTGACCAAGCTCGCTGGTTTTGTACTTATCCATCGATATTCCAAGACGGTCAAGCGAATCGATAAGGAATTCACCGCCGGGCAGTATGGAATATACGTCTTTTTTCAGCGCGATATATTTGCTTTTTCGCGCGTTGTCGATTATTCCGGTACGCGTTGCTTCCGTACCAAGTTCAAGTCCTTCAAAAATCGCGCGGTAATCCTCGTCATCATCTTCGGGTGTGTCCTCGGCCGCTTCGGCATTCTTTCGTGCAGCGTTTTCTTCACGGAACGGATTTTTCAGATAGTTGTTGAGCGTTTCTATGGTGTAATGTTTTGGCGGCGAGGTTTCCTTTTCGGTCGGCTTGAAATCAATATTTACGGTATCGCCCTTTTCAATCTTTGGCAATATTTTGTCCTTGCCCGAACGATCGTCGTATTTTGTCCAGCCCGGTTCTAAAATAACGTTGCCTTTTAGCGTGAAATCCTCCAGCTCGCCGACCGAAACTGTTATCTCGGTTTTGGATATGATGCATTCCTCGGAACAGAAAACTGCGATAAATCGGCGAAATACGGTGGAATATACCTGTGATTCCTTTTCTGAAAGAGCGTTCTTATCCGGGATTTTGTATGTGGGGGTCAATGCCGAATGGGATTCTATTTTAGCGTCATTGAAGATGTTTTTGCCGTCCTTGAATTTTACGGGATATCCGAGCTTTGAACAGGCGGCAAGTATGCCCTTTATTTTGTCTTTTTCGGCGGTGGCGAGGTATTCCGAATTGGTACGCGGATAGGTAAGAAAGCCTCGCTCATAAAGCTTTTGAACGATGTCGAGCGATTCCTGCATCGACATCTTGTATTTCTTGCCAAGTACGTTCTGAAGCTTTGAAAGCGAGTAGAGCTTGCCGGGAGACAGCTTATCCTTCCTGCGTTTGACAGCGGTAACAGATGCGCCGGTTTTGTTGTACAGTTCACAAAGCTCGATAGCCTTGCCTTGCTCTTCGCCTTCAAATTTCTGCTTTGAAGTAAGCTCGACCACTTCGCCGTTGGTTTCCTCACGGCTGGCGGCGACGGTATATTTGCCGGGCACAAAGTTTCGTATTGCCATATCGCGGTCGTATATCGCGCGTACTATCGGCACGATAACGCGCCCCACGCGCAGAAGAGTACCTGTGCGAAGGGTCGCGTATCGGGTGAGGTTTACACCGTACAGCCAATCTATGTATGTTCTTGCGAAGCCTTCATTGGCAAGATTGTCGTATTCCGATTCGTCCTTCATCTCGGTAAGAGCCTTTGCCACTGTCTGCGGAGTCTGGTCGGGCAGCCAAAGTCGCTTTTGTGCTTTGGGGCTTTCAAGTGCGTTCTGTATGCACAGACGGATTATGATTTCACCCTCGCGGTCGGCGTCGCCGGCGTTGACTATCGTGTCGACATCGGGGCGGTTGCACAGCTCTTTTAAGATATTGAACTGCTTTTTGACTCCGGGGTCGACCGATTTGCCGTCGTTTTTGCGAAGCTCAAATTCGAATTTTTTCGGAAAGCATGGAATGTTATCCATCGTCCAGCGGCCGGAACCGTCGGGGGAAGGGTTGTAATGCTCTATATCGCACAGCGAAAAAAGGTGACCGCAGGCCCATGAAATAATGTAGCCTTCGCCCTCCATATACCCGTCGCGTCGGGTCATTTTTCCGATGCCTGCGGCAATGTTACGCGCAAGACTCGGCTTTTCCGCTATAATCAGAACCATCGTACTCACCTTGAATTTTGTTATATAGATAATTATAATCCAAATGTCGATTTGTGTAAAGCCAATTTGAACAAGCCGCTTGAAAAGACAGCAGGCTGATTATATAATAAAGCTGATAATATACGGGAGATAATAGTGAAGATATTTATGAGCGATAATATTCTTAATATAGTAAAAGACCATGCCCGAAGATACGGTATGATGACGGCCAAGGATGCGGCAAAGCTTGTTTACCAGAATGTTTTTGGCTGTGCGCACATAATGGGAAATCCTGATTGGAAAAAATATCTTGCCGATGAGTATGAGAGCGTAACGGCTGATATTACCGCGCAAAGCGATTATATCGGCAACGGCCGCTGCCGGATGCCTCTTGCAAAGGCAAAGGGCTTGAATATCGGAAACGACCTGCTTGAGAAAGTATGTATTCTCTCTGCCGAAAGAGGAGGGGAGAGCGGGGATTATACCGAAAAAATGGAAGAGCTCATAGAAGCGGCAAAGCTTGGAGAGCTGCCATTTGAGTAAGATGATCTTGAGTGCTTTGCAAAAATGACAGAGCCGTGCAGTCACAGCGAAAGCTATCGCAGCGCATATAAGCCGTCGTACCGTGTTGCGGAATCGAAAATATATCTGATACTGCCCGTTCTTGCGGCGATAGAAAAAAGGTTGGAAAACGGACAGCGGACGATTGTCGCGATTGACGGAAGTGCGGCGGCAGGGAAAAGTACAGCAGCTGCTGTGATAAGCCGCGTGTTTCCGTGTTCTTTGATACACATGGATGATTTCTTTCTTCCGTTTGATTTGCGGACACCCGAAAGGCTTTGCGAGCCGGGCGGAAATGTTCATTATGAGCGTTTTTTTGATGAGGTTATAAAAAAGCTCGGTTCCCGATTTTCTTACCGTGTGTTTGATTGCTCGTCGGGTGATTACAACGGAGAGAATGTTGTTGATAATGAATTGTTGACCGTCGTGGAAGGCTCCTACAGCCTGCATCCGTATTTTGGCGATTATGCAGATATCAAGGTTTTTATGGATGTTTCAGAGAGCGAACAGATATCGCGTATACTTGCACGCTCGGGCGAGCGGATGCTGGAAAGATTCAAAAATGAATGGATACCGATGGAAAGACGGTATCATAAAGCGTTTGAGATTAAGATGAACTGTGATATTGTTATAAATCAATAGCCGTATATATGATGAAAATAGCTATTTCTTTTTTTTGAAATATATGTTAAAATAAAATATCAAAGTCTTGGAAGATATCAGAATACATAGCGAAAGGTTTGCTGTGCGTATGAAAAAGAATAAAGCTGACGTTAATAAAAAGTCAATCAAAATAAAGGACAGCGGGATAAGTAAATCACTTATTTGGATGTTTGTGCTGGCGATTGTCGTTCCGGTGGCTATTACCGGATTGGCAATTTTTCTGATATATAAAAATATAAATTATGCTCCCGATTATCTTGTGACCTACGGCGTGCCTGCGGCGGCCGGCCTGCTTGGCGGTATTATCGCCCTTTCGATATGCGGCGGATATTATAAAAAGCGCTGCCGTGATGTTGGCAAGGCGATGAATGATATTATTGAGGGAAGCTATACCAGAAATGGTACGGTGTATAACGATAAAGCCGAACGCGGAGTTGTTGACGGCATTAACAATGTTGCCGATGCGCTTTATACTTTGCGCGATCAGAATGCGCATTTTTCGGAAAAAAGCGAGCTTTTGAAGGACGAGTGCGACAGTCTGCGCTTTTCGCTTCTTACCGCAAAGTCAAGTCCGTCGCTGCTTGAAAGAGCGCTTGAAAAGATCAACGGTCTTGCTGCAAACGGTAAAACTCAGGAGCTTGAAGAGCTGACAGGTATACTTACCGAGATAATCAGGAAGTCGATGATAGACAGCCATACCCTTGTGCCTCTTGCTCGCGAGCTGGAGCTTATCAAGGGGTATCTTGAGGCAAATGACGCTGTTTCCGGTCAGAAGACCGATTACAGAATGTCTATAATGTGCAACATAGTCAATTATAAGATAATTCCGCATATCATTTTCCCGATTGTTGAAAGCTTTTTTGAATTTGCCAATCGTGATGGAGTTTCTAAATATGAAATCGGTGTGGAGGTAACCTCTTCTCCGAAGAATATGCTTATAATTGTAAGGGATAACGGTGCGGGGCTTTCACAGTCAAATCTTGAACAGATTCAAAAGGAACTGGAAGAGGATATAGTCGATGTGAACAGAAGCGCGATATCGCTTCCCAATATCAACAGAAGAATAAAGCTTTATTACGGTGAGCTCTACGGTCTCAAGCTTTCAAGCTCCAAGCTCGGAACCATCGTAAGAATATATCTGCCGGCTAAAGGCAACGATTTTTGATTTTATTTAGCGGTGTGGTTAATTAACCATGCCGCTGTTTTATCTTGATATTTATTCTGTGTTATGATAGAATATAAAACAAACCGCAAGCAGCTTTTGGCTGCTTGTTTTTGGAAAAGGAAAGGTGGGTCATTATAATGATCGATTTCAAAAATGCTTCTTTTTTTAAGCTGAGTCAGGTTCCCGTCCGTGAATTTACATCTCTGCTTGAGCCGCTCATGATAAACGGTGAGCATATACTCAGCGCATATCAGACGGTTCGTGACGGTATTGTGTTTACAAACCTCCGCATTTTTGCGATAAATGTTCAGGGCGTAACCGGCAGAAAAATAGATGTTACCTCTATCCCTTATAAGAGCATCAAGGCGTTCAGCGTCGAATCGGCAGGAAGCTTTGATAACGACAGCGAGCTTGATGTTTTTGTTAGCGCTATCGGAAATATCAGATTTGAATTTGTCGGCGAAAGCAATATGGAGCTTATCTGCAAGACAATATCGGCATGCTGCCTCTAATTTTTAAGTAAAGGATCGATGGATAAAATGAATGATACACTCAGCGCACTTTATCAGACTGTTGTAGAAAGGCGCGATAATCCGCAGGAGGGATCGTATACCTGTTATCTTCTTGATACGGGTCTTGATAAAATCCTCAAAAAAGTAGGCGAAGAGAGCGCGGAAACAATAATCGCCGCCAAAAACGGCAGCAAGCCGGAGCTTGTGGGCGAGGTTGGCGACCTGCTTTATCATCTTATGGTAATGCTTGTTTCGTGCGGTGTTGAGCTTGAGGAGATAGAGGCTGAACTTGAAAAGCGCAGCCTCAAGACTGGAAACCTCAAGAAGTTCAAGGTTACAGATAAAAACACCTGATGGTGTTTCAGAAATAGAATTTTTGGGCGACGTTTTTTAATTCATCAAGATTTTTTGGCACAGGCAAAGCCTGCATGACATTTTCCTGTACATAAGCAGGCAGCGAATTAAAAAACTCGTCCATTTTTTCGTCATTGAATCGGGTATGATTCTGTTTCTGTTCCATATTAAAAAACCGTGACCCTTTCTCTGCGTCGGATTTATTATATCCTTTGCAATAACCATATATTCGATAAAACGGGTGATCGTATGAGCTTATATGTAAAACAGGCTTCGATAAAAAGCAAAGCACGAAGCGAGGTAATAGACGATAACAGATGCGTTCGCTGGTATATCCAGCGTGAAGGACTGCCGGTCAGCTTCAATCTTGGCGTGTATGATACCGCGGGAAATAAAGTGGCGGCGATAACCCAGAAGCTGACATTCAATTCGCGTTTTGATATCACCGTAAACGGCGCAAGATTTGCAACCCTTAATAAAGTAACCACAATGCTCAAGCCGAAATATGAGCTTGAGGGTGTGACATGGACTCTTGAGGGCGATTTTTATATGCGTAATTTCAAAGCGTACAGCCAGTACGGCGGACTTGTAATGTCCCAGCAGACCCAGTGGTATACAAGCGGCGATACATATATAATTGATTTTTCAAAACCTTCGGAGGAGCTTTACTGTCTTTGCGTGGCGCTTGCAATCGATTGTGCAGATGCAAACAGCTACGATTTCAGGCATTGATAATTGCTGACGAAATGGGGGATATGCTGTGTTTGCGCGGCTTGTAAGCATGGGAATACAGGGAATAGATGCATATCTTGTTGAGGTAGAGGCATTTGTGTCCCAGGGTATGCCCGGATTTGATGTTGTAGGTCTTCCCGATAATGCGGTGCGTGAATCCAAAGACAGAGTGCGTGCGGCTATGAAGACCTGCGGATTTGAATATCCGGTAAGCAGAATAACCGTAAACCTTGCACCGGCCGATGTCAAAAAGGTCGGTGCTATATATGATGTGCCGGTGTTGTTTTCGCTGCTTGCGGCAACCGGTCAGATACCGCAGATATCGTCTGATACGGCCTTTGTCGGTGAGCTTTCGCTTGACGGAAAGGTTCGTCCGATAAACGGCGTGCTTCCGATGGTGGTAAAGGCTGCGTCGTTGGGGGTAAAGAAATTTTTCGTACCAAGGGATAATGCGGCGGAGGCGTCCGTGGCGGAAGGTGTGGAATGTTATCCGGTATCCACGGTTCAGGAGCTTTATGCCCATCTTACCGGAGAGCAGCCGATCGAGCCGTTTGATGCAAAATGCATGGACGGATATTCGTCATCATTTGGCGTGCCCGACTACAGCGATGTAAAGGGACAGTACAATGCGCGAAGGGTTCTTGAAATAGCTGCGGCAGGCGGTCATAATGTGCTTCTTATCGGACCTCCGGGGTCGGGCAAAAGTATGCTTGCAAAGCGCCTTCCGTCGATATTGCCCGAGCTTACATACGAAGAGGCTATCGAAGTTACAAAAATACATTCGGTGGCCGGTATGCTTCCGTCGGGTACACAGCTTGTACGCACACGCCCTTTCCGCTCACCCCATCATAATGCATCACCTGCCGCGCTTGCCGGCGGCGGAAGCATGGCCGAACCCGGCGAGGTATCGCTTGCACACAAGGGCGTGCTGTTTCTTGATGAGCTTCCGGAATTTGGTACAGCGGCGATGGAATCGCTCCGCCAGCCGCTTGAAGATGGAAGGATAACCATA
>JAGBFS010000241.1 GCA_017936365.1 Clostridia bacterium | reverse complement strand
CTTACCATACCTTCGGTAAGTGCGGAGGGTACAAACCCTTGGCTGCTGCTTGTGACGGTGGCTGTTTTTCCGGCTGTTGTGGAAGAACTTATTTTCAGGGGCGTCATATACAGATACCTAAGACAACACGGAACGGTCTTTGCAGCCATTTCATCATCACTTATATTCGGACTTATACATCTCAATATTCTGCAGTTTTTGTTCGCATTTGCTATGGGACTGGTCTTGTGCCATATATATGAGCGTTCGGGAAAATTGAGATATGCGATGCTGCTGCACTTTATCAATAATTCCATTATGGTGCTTGCGAATGTGCTTCCTGTTGAGGCCGGTATAATAATTATTATAGAATGTATTGCAGGAATAATAGCGTTTATTTGCGGTGCGGTATATCTTGTAATCGGGAAAAGGCGACAGGGATGGATTCTTTATTCCAATTCGGAGAGCAGTGGGCTTTGGCGTAAATGCCGATATTTCTTCACATCGGTACCTATGCTTCTGCTTGTACTGTTGTGTGTGACAATCTGTGTGTTCGTAATGTTTATATAAATTGGAGTGTGCAAAATGGGCAGGAAACAAAATGATGCAATAATTGAAAAATATAGTGATGCTGCTGAAATATGGGTTCTTCAAAGAAAAAAGGCAAAGAACAAAAAGGAGAGTTTGCTTGATGCTGCAGTGTGTTTCTTTACGCCGCTTGTGGAGATAACCGAAACCGCAGATGCTATTGCCGACCTTGGCTTTTATTATCTTGTCGCGATGCCTGACAGACAGCTGCTTGTCAGGTATGAAAAGGGCGACATTGCTGAAAAGGATATCACCGGTCTGGGTTATGATAAAAAATTTACAGTCGACCAAAACAGATTTATAAAGGTGCTGAAAATTTATGGCTGAGAAATACAATGTACTTATTGCAGATGATGAGAAGGAAATAATCTCGGTACTCAGGCTCTTTCTTGAAAAGGAGGGCATTAATGTTTACGAAGCCTACGATGGAGAGATGGCCTGTATGATAGCGCGCAATTACGACATCGATCTTGCGATCCTCGACATAATGATGCCAAGGATGAATGGCTATGAGGTACTTAAAAGTATCCGGAAAGAAAGCGAAATTCCTGTAATGATCCTTTCTGCAAAGGTGCAGCTTGATGACAAGGTGTTGGGGCTGGATCTTGGTGCAGATGATTATATCACCAAGCCTTTTGAGCCGCTTGAGGTTGTTGCGAGAGTAAGGGCTAATCTTCGCAGAAATGATAAAAAAGCCGGGAAGTTGGACAACACTCTGACCTTTAAGGACATGAAGCTTGACCTTGACAGATGTGTTTTAAAAACAGGAGAGAGAATCGTCGATTTAACGAAAACCGAGCTTGCGATGATGGAGCTGTTTATGACGCAGCCGGGGCGTGTTTTCACAAGGGATCAGCTCTGCGCCTGCGGCTGGGAGGACAGCTTTGTTGATGACAACACCATCAGAGTTGCCGTAAGCCGTCTGCGCGATAAAATCGGCAGCGACAGAATAAAAACCATCAGAGGATTGGGGTACAGACTGGAAGAATGAATACATTAAAAAGAAATATTATTTACAATTATATTGTAACAACCTTTGTTCTGCTGGCGGTGGAGATATATCTTTACAAGCTGTTGTTTGACTATGTGGGGGCGCTTGAAGCAAAGACGGGAATACCGGAGATTATATTTATGTGTTTGGGACTTGTCATTGGTTTTGTGCTTTTTGGCGCGTTTTCCTATGGCTATTACCGTAAGGTCAGCGGCATTATCGCTGAAGATGCGAAAAGACAAGTCAGGCAGCGCAATATGCTTTTTGCAAATATCGCACATGACCTAAAAAACCCGATATCCTCGGTTCTCGGTTATGCCCGCGCCCTCGAATCGGACGCAGTTTCCGATGAGGAAAAACAGGTTGTTTACCGCACTATATCGGCAAAATCTCTGCAGATTGACGAAATGATACAAAAAATGTTCCGCTATGCAAAGATGGAATCGGATGGGTATTCGCTCTGCCTGAAGCAGGCCGATCTTTGCGGCGTTGTCAGAGAATGCGCCGCAATGCGTTACAGCGAAATTGAATCGCGCGGTATCGACTTGGCAATCGATATTCCGAACGAGCCTTTAATGTGTAATATTGACCCATCAGAGCTGCCAAGGACTATTGATAATCTTATTTCCAACGCTGTAAAGCACAACGGTTATGGGATAAGGCTTCTCATCGCTGTGAAAAATGAAGGCGATTGCGCAAAGATAATTGTTGCGGATTCCGGGTGCGAGATACCGGATGGGATGAAGAAAGCTATTTTTGAGCCGTTTCAATGCTCTGATGAATCGAGGATGGGCAAGGATGGCAGCGGTCTTGGACTTGCCATAGCAAAGAGGATCATGGAACTCCACGGAGGAAAATTGTATATCGATAATAGTTTTCCAAATTACACAAAAGCCTTCATCGCGGAATTTCGATAATTTGATAATTGGTGTTTGTTCTGATATGCAGAAAATCGGGGGTGAACAGATGCATTTTGTAAAATCAAAGGGCATACTCTCATCGCAAAATGGGATGAACCTCTACCGCGGATGCTCACATGGGTGCATCTATTGTGATTCACGCAGTCTGTGCTACGGCATGGAGCATGCGTTTGAGGATATCGAGGTAAAGAAAAATGCGGTTGAACTTCTTGAGGATGCACTTCGCAGAAAAAGAAAGAAGTGCATGATCGGTACGGGGGCGATGACCGACCCGTATATCCCGGCCGAAGAAAAGCTTATGCATACAAGACGATGCATAGAGCTTATCGAGCGGTACGGATTCGGGCTGGCGATACAGACAAAGTCGGATCTTATTTTAAGAGATATAGACCTGCTCAAAAAGATAAACGAAAAGACGAAATGCGTTGTTCAGATGACGCTTACGACATACGATGAATCGCTGTGCCGTAAGATAGAACCGGGCGTATGTACGACCGAACGGCGGTTTGAGGTGCTTTGTGAGATGAAGAAGGCAGGTATTCCGACCGTTGTGTGGATATCCCCGATATTGCCGTTTATCAACGATACCGAGGAAAATCTTGACGGATTGCTTGACTATTGTATCCGCGCCGGAGTGTACGGAATAATCAATTTTGGATTCGGTCTGACTTTGCGCGAAGGAAACAGGGAATATTTCTATTCGCGGCTTGACCGTGATTTTCCCGGTATGAAGCAGAGATATATCGCGGCATACGGTAACGCCTATGAGGCGCTGAGCCCCGATAATATCGCCCTTTGCCGACGGCTGCATGAGGCGTGCAAGGAAAACGGGATTATATGTGATAATACAAGGCTGTTTGAATATATGAAAACCTTTGAAGATAAAACCATACCGCCGCAGACAAGTCTTTTTGACTGAAATATTTTTTGATGAGGTAAAATGCCCTTGCAAGCATTTTTGCTTCGTGGTAAAATAACATTGCGTTTTAGATCGCAATCGTTCGGGGTATGAAAGTGAGGACAGGAATATGAAATTTGCCAAAGTAATTGGTTCGGTAATTCTTACTGTTATTCTGGTGGTGCCGCTTACTGCAATGCTGGTGCTTTATGCCGGCGACCAGATAGTATCGGAGGATACCATTGCTTCGTCGCTTGGCGACACCGACTATTTTGATGTTCTCAGCCTGCCGCAGATAGATGAATTTGTTGATGCGAAGGATGCGAATATATTTGTATCTCATTATATTTCCGGCTTCTTTTCGTCCTATCTTATGGGCGGCGAAAATGACGTTGTGAGCGAAAGCGATGTGCGCAGGCTATTGGGTGATTACCTTGACCGCTGTGCGGTATCCGGTTCGGATATAGCCGGTGTATCGGGTACATATACATACGATCAGCTGGTTGCGATCGCTGATAAAAACAGCGCTATGTATGCTCAATCGATAAACGCCGTCATCCCCGATGAGGATATTTTGCCGACAGAGTTTGGCGGCATCAATATTCAGACAGTAAGACTTTTCTTCAGCGCAACGGCGCGTGCGGCGGTGATAGTGGTTGCTGCTCTGGCGGCGGCGCTTCTTGCGGCGGTCAATCAGAAAAACGGAAGATATCTGACCTGCTGCGGTATAGCGTTCGTTATCGCAAGTATCCCGATGTTTGCGGCTGGCGTCATGCTCAATAAGGCGTTGGGCGCGTTTGGCGATCTTTCGCAGCTTGCCGATGTTCTTATTGCCGATCCGGTCATGCGTTCGGGCTTTGTGGGACTTGGTGCCGGTGCGTTGCTTATAACTGTCGGTGAGGTTCTTTGCTATATTCTTCTGCGCGAAAAAACAAAAAATAAAAAGGCGAAGAAGGGAGCCAAATAACAGTGAAGCTTACTAAAAATTATGTAGCCGCTGTGCTGACCTGCTTTCTTACCTTGTCGCTTTCGATAACGGTTATATTGTGCGTCGTATCGGCGGTGATATCGCCGGGAAATACCCAGCTTGCGCAGATTTTGCGTGACCGCAATGATGGCGCCAATCTTTTTACGCTGCCGATGTGTGCGATATTTTTGGTGCTGTCGGTCGTGCTCGGTGTTCTGATGGTGCTGCTTTTTGAAACAAAGCTTAAATCTGTTCCGTGGATAGGAATTTCGGTCTGTGCCTGCGGGACGCTTGTGCTTCTTTTTGCGCTTGTGATTGGAAATGCATTTGACGGTGCAAAGGAATTGATGCGAGTACCGTTTCTTATCTGCGGCTCAGTATTTGTTGTTTTTGGTGCCGCTGCAGTAATAATTCCTTCGATAAAAAACAAT
>JAGBFS010000240.1 GCA_017936365.1 Clostridia bacterium | reverse complement strand
GACCGATGGGCGTTTCCGAATGGGACGCATTCGCAAGCGGCACAATCGCAGTTGCTACCGCAGTTGCAGAGAGCGGCGCTATCTCCATCATCGGCGGCGGCGATTCCGCTGCAGCATGCGAGAAGCTCGGCTTTGCTGAGAAGATGACCCACATCTCCACCGGCGGCGGCGCTTCCCTCGAGTTCCTTGAGGGTCTTGAGCTTCCCGGCATCGCTTGCCTCAACGAGAAATAATTTATCCTGCATTTTGACAGGGGCGGCTCTCTGTCGCCCCTTTTCTTTTATCTGTATTCAAGGAGGAAATAAAAATGAACAAAGCAAAACGTGACGTTGTCATCGCAGGCAACTGGAAAATGAACAAATCCCCCGCAGAGGCAAAGGAGCTCATCACCGCTCTCAAGCCCCTCGTAGCAGATGCTGACTGCAAGGTCGTTATCTGCGTTCCTTATACCGATCTCTTCGTAGCAGTTGAAGAGACAAAGGGCACCAACATTAAGGTTGGCGCCGAGAACTGCCATTGGGAGAAGTCCGGCGCATTCACCGGCGAGATTGCTCCCCAGTGGCTCAAGGAAATGGGCGTCGAATACTGTGTTATCGGCCATAGCGAGAGAAGACAGTATTTCGGCGAGACCGACAAGACCGTAAACCTTCGCACCAAGGCTGCTCTCGAAGCAGGTCTCAAGCCCATCGTCTGCGTCGGCGAGCTCAAGGAAGAGCGTCTTGCTGACAAGACCCATGAGGTTCTCGACACCCAGATGGCAGGCGGCTTTGACGGCATCACCGCAGAGCAGATGGCTGACATCATCATCGCTTACGAGCCCGTATGGGCAATCGGCACCGGCCTTACCGCTACCGACGAGCAGGCTAACGAAGCTTGCGCATACATCCGTTCCATCATCGCTGCAAAGTACGGTCAGGCTGTTGCTGACGCTGCAGTTATCCAGTACGGCGGCTCCATGAACGATGCAAACGCTGCAGGACTCCTCGCACAGACCGACGTTGACGGCGGTCTCATCGGCGGCGCTTCCCTTGTTGCCGACAAGTTTGCAAAGGTCGTAGCTGCTGCAAAATAATTATGTGCTTTTTCAAAAAGAAAGGGACGCTCAAAAAAGAGTCCCTCCAAAATAAGGAGACTGTTTCAGTGAATAAAAAACCGCTGTTATTATGCATTATGGACGGCTTCGGCAACGATAAGCCCGAAGGCAACGCCATATATTCCGCAAAGACCCCCAATCTCGACAGAATCTTTGCCGAGTATCCCACCACTCAGATCGGAGCTTCGGGAATGGACGTCGGTCTGCCCGACGGTCAGATGGGCAACAGTGAGGTCGGTCACACCAATATCGGCGCAGGCCGTGTTGTCTATCAGGAGCTCACAAGAATAACCAAGTCCATCAAGGACGGCGATTTCTTTGCAAATCCCGCTCTTGAGGCCGCTATGGACAACTGTGTCAAATCGGGCGCAGCTCTCCATCTCATCGGACTTGTTTCCGATGGCGGCGTTCACAGCCACAACACCCATCTCTATGCACTTGTAGAGATGGCAAAGAAAAAGGGCGTCGAAAAGGTTTATTGCCACGCTCTTCTCGACGGACGTGACGTTGCTCCCGCATCGGGCGCAGATTTCGTTGCCGAGCTGAGAGATAAGCTTGCCGAGATCGGCTGCGGCGAGATTGCCACAGTTATGGGTCGTTTCTATGCGATGGACAGAGACAACCGCTGGGATCGTGTTGAAAAGGCTTATGCTGCTATGGTTTACGGCGAGGGCGTAAAGAATGCCGACCCCGTTGCCGCAATCAGAGAGTCCTATGAGGTCGTCGACGGCGACGGCAAGAATCTCACCGACGAGTTTGTTATCCCCGTAGTCTGCAAAGAGGGTGCAAACGTCAAGTCGGGCGATTCCGTTGTCTTCTTCAACTTCCGCCCCGACCGTGCAAGAGAGATTACCAGAACCTTTGTCGATCCCGATTTTGACGGATTCGAGAGAAAGAACGGTTTCTTCCCGCTTGTTTATGTCTGCATGACTCAGTACGATGCAACAATGCCCAACGTCAGCGTTGCATTCAAGCCGCAGTCGCTTAAAAACACCTTTGGTGAATACATCTCCGCAAACGGACTTACCCAGCTTCGCATCGCCGAGACCGAGAAGTACGCTCATGTAACCTTCTTCTTCAACGGCGGCGTTGAAGCTCAGTACGAGGGAGAGGACAGAGCACTTATCGCGTCCCCGAAGGTTGCAACCTACGACCTCAAGCCCTCGATGAGCGCTATTGAAGTTACCGATGAAGTTCTCGCAAGAATCGCAAGCGACAAGTACGACGTAATCATTCTCAACTTCGCAAACTGCGACATGGTCGGTCACACAGGCGTGTTCAGCGCAGCTGTTGAGGCTGTTGAGACGGTCGATACCTGTGTCGGCAAGGTTGCAGACGCAGTACTTGCAAAGGGCGGCGCAATGATCATCACAGCCGACCACGGCAACGCCGACAGAATGGTCGATGACGACGGCACACCCTTCACCGCACACACAACAAATCCCGTTCCCTTCTGCGTTGCAGGTTACCCCTGCGAGCTTCGCGAAGGCGGCAAGCTTGCCGACATCGCTCCCACCATGCTGAGAATCCGCGGTATGGCTCAGCCGGAGGAAATGGACGGCGTTTCCATCATAAAGTAATATGACGAAGCAAAAGCCGCATCTCTTTACAGAGAGCGGCTTTTGTTATTGAATTTTTCGAGGATAGTTGTTATGATAGACAAAAAGGAAATTTGAATTTTCTTAATTCTTATTGTTAAAATGCTGACAAGACATAATTGTCTAGTGGAAAATACGTCATTTCTCACTTTGTGACGTGGTTTTCGAACGGCTCTTCAATGATAATAAAACTGAAAGGAGCAAGCAAAATGATAGACCAGATTAAAATTGGTGGTTTTCTAAGAGAACTACGTAAAGAAAAAGAACTCACACAAGAACAACTGGCAGAAAAGTTTGGTGTATCTTCCCGAAGTGTATCTCGTTGGGAGAATGGTAATACGATGCCGGAGTTAGGTATTTTAGTTGAACTGGCTGATTACTATGAAGTTGACATCAAAGAAATCATTGATGGTGAAAGAAAAAGTGAGATTATGGAAAAAGAACAAAAAGAGATTTTACGAAAAGTTGCAGATTATGCAGAAGCTGAAAAGAAATTAGTGGTGAAACGTAGATGTATAGTTACATTTGTAGGCACATTGATATTTGCGTTGAGTATTATGATTGGTTATATTGTATTCCCTAGGTTACCAGAAGAAAGTTTTTTAAGAAGCTATGGTTTATGGTTAGGAATCGGAGTTATAGGAGTAGTTTTTTTGTGGGGAATAGTAATTCGTGAAAATCGAAAAAATTCCATGCAAGACAAATAATATCTGCTCCTGTTAACAGAATTATCGGAGCGTAAACTTTCAGTTTCAATGAGATAATAAAACGAAGTTTGCACCTTAACTGGAGGTCATTATATGAAAAAATATGCTGCCGCACTCTTTCTCGCTGTTCTTATGTTCTGTATCGGCGGATGTGAAAACAGCACCGACCCCAATATAGAAAACCAACCGAATATCAGCGGTACGGTCGTGGAGGTATATGAAAACAGTATCCTCATTGAAAGCGACGGCTCACCTTATTATGTTTCGCTCAGCTCGCAAAATATCGAGCATATCGACAGTCCCATCGCTGTCGGCGATGAGGTGACGGTGTATTTCGACGGCAATATCGCCGAAAGCTACCCGATGCAAATACATAATGTGTATGCCGTGATGCGAAGCAACAACAAGCAGTAAACGTTAATCATTTTATGTTAAAATCATATTTTTTAACGTTTTTCATTAAAAAATAGTTGACAAACGTATTTTGGTGTGCTATTATTATGCCAACAACTTGATTGGAGGCATTGAAAATGAACAAAATGCAAAAAACAGCAAAGGCTCTTGACACCTTCTGTAAGGTACTCTTCTGGCTCGCCATAGCAGGCAGCGTGATATTCGCTGCGGCCGTTGTGATTCTCGCCTTTGCGGGCGACAAAGCAATGATAGAAGCCTCTTCGCTCACCCTCGGCCCGGCAACATTCAATCTTGCAGAAGGTTTCAGACCTGATGCAAAGTACGCTTCGGGACTTATTTTTTCCATGATTCCCGTTGTGGCGCTCGGTGTTGCAACCGTCATTATCGGTCTAAACATAATCCGCAGCATACTCGCACCGATGAAGGAGGGCGTTCCCTTTGACGGCACGATGAGCAAAAGTATCAGAAAGCTCGGCTGGTTCAGCCTTATCAGCGGCGGTGTGTGGAGCATCATTACCATAATCTTTGAATCTTTGATGCTGGTAGTTTATGACTTTGAAAAAATATTTATCGGCGACGCTGTCACCGACATAGTGATCGAGTCGGATATCAGTCTGGATTTCATCATAGTTGCGGCGGTTATCTTCCTGCTATCCTATGTTTTCCGTTACGGCGAAGCGCTCCAGCAGCAGGCCGACGAGACCCTTTAAGAGGAGACAGATATGGCTATTATATTAAGACTTGACCGAATGATGGCAGACAGAAAGATATCGCTCAACGAGCTTTCCGAAAAGGTCGGCGTGGCAAATGTCAATCTTTCCAAGATAAAAACGGGCAAAGTCAGTGCCATACGCTTTACAACGCTCGATGCGATATGCGATGTGCTTGACTGCCAGCCCGGCGATATTCTCGAATTCAGGCGAGATAAAAAGAGCGACGAATCAGACAGCTGAACACAATAAAACAAAACGGCAATATTATCGAAGTACACGCTTTGATGCTATTGCTGTTTTCGTCGTTGATATATGATTTTTCTGCGCGAAGGATGGGGAGACCTATGAATGAAATCGAAAGATCGGTACAGAGCAGACTTTTTGAAATGGCTGACGAGAAGTACCGCGAATTTCACACCCGGCTCATGCCGACGATAGAGCATGAAAGGGTTATCGGTGTTCGCACCCCTGCGCTGCGCGCATACGCAAAGGAATTTGCAAAAACTCACGATGCCGATGTTTTTATGCAGGCGCTTCCCCATAAGTATTACGAAGAAAACAATCTTCACGCCTTTCTCATCGAGCAAATAAAGGATTACGACCTCTGCATCACCGCAATTGATGAGTTTTTGCCGTATATTGATAACTGGGCGACCTGCGATATGATGCGCCCCAAGGTGCTGAAAAAACATCCGGCGCGCACCCTCGAAAAAGCCAAAGAGTGGATGGCAGGCAGCGATACTTATACTATCCGTTTTGGCATTGAGATATTGATGTGCTTTTTTCTCGACTGCGATTTTGAGCCCGAATATCTCGACCTTGCTGCCGCGCTCCGGTCAGATGAATATTACGTCAATATGATGATCGCATGGTTTTTTGCCACCGCTCTCGCAAAGCAGTATGATGCCGCACTTCCCTTTATTGAGCAAAGAAAGCTCGACCGCTGGACTCATAACAAAGCCATCCAAAAGGCGGTGGAAAGCTATCGGGTAACAGATGGTCATAAAGAATATCTTCGGTCGCTGAAAATAAAAGACTGAACAATATATCAAATACAAAAAATACGTTCATTTCTCCAATTTATAATTATTACGGTACAGTCTCGCGCGGTGTCAGGCAAAAAACTGTTGACAGCGCCGCACCAATGAGTTATAATAACGCAAAATATTTCAAGGAGTATAACCATGCTGAGCTATTGCCGCCACAACTGCAATAACCCTATCTGGTTCGTTCCGGCATTTTGGCGCGGGACGGATCTGCATTGTCGTACTCATTTTTACGTGTAAATATAATTACAAATCACGCAATATAATGATTGTCGATTACAGTGCAGGTTGGATCCCGAAATCCGCCTGCACTGTTTTTTATTTTAAAATAGCAAGGAGAAATAATAAAATGGACTCTTTTACAGCACTTACATCCTATTACAGCAATTACGATGAAGAGGGGCGTCTGCTCACACGTTACGGTCAGGTGGAGTACCTGACTACCATGCGCTACATCGAAAAATATCTGCGCGGCGGCATGCGTGTGTTAGAGATCGGCGCCGGCACGGGCAGATACAGTCTCTCGCTGGCGGCGCAAGGCTATCAGGTGGATGCCGTAGAGCTTGTTGCGCACAACATCGACATTTTCCGCACCCACATCGCCGACAGCATGAACGTTACCGTCTCTCAGGGAAATGCCCTTGATCTTTCCGCCATTGCGGACGATACCTACGACATTACCCTGCTGTTAGGACCCATGTATCACCTCTTCACCGAAGCAGATCAGCACAAGGCGCTGTCCGAAGCCATCCGTGTTACCAAATCCGGCGGTGTGATTTTTGCCGCATATTGCGGCAACGATTCCACTATGCTTCAGTTCTGCTTCCACCAAGGTATGATAACTGACGACCGCTACAAAGCTCTCATCGACTTTGAGACATTCAAAACATCCAGCAATCCCGAGGTTCTTTTCCAGCTTTACCGCAAAGAGGACATCGACGCGCTGATGGAGTGCTTTGACACCGAGCGTCTGCACTACATCGGCACCGATATGGCCACCAAATATATGCAGGACACCATCGACGCCATGAGCGACGAGGTGTATAGACTGTATCTTGATTATCACTTTGTTATATGCGAGCGGGCCGATATGGTGGGTATAAGCCATCACATACTTGATGTGTTCAGGAAGAACTAATGCAGTCCACCGAAATTTTTAATTAATACAGCCCGATTCCCCTTGAAATTAGCGCCGGAAAGTATTATTATTTATAGTATATGTTTAAACAATAAAAGAACCATTGCGAGAAAGGATCGATCACCCATGGGACTTTTAAAAAAACTATTCAAAAAGAATAAGGAGACAGGCAGTATGAAAATTCTCGTAATCAACGCAGGCAGCTCCTCCCTCAAGTATCAGCTTATTGATATGGACGGCGAAACTGTTATTGCAAAGGGTAACTGTGAACGTATCGGCATCGAGGGCGGTATCGTCACACATAAGCTTGCCGATGGCAGAAGCTTTGTTACCGAAAAATTCATGAACAACCACACCGAAGCATTCATGCTCGTCAAGGACGCTCTTACCACCGGCGAGGGCAAGGTAATCAACGAGCTGTCCGAGGTTTCGGCTATCGGCCACCGCGTAGTTCAGGGCGGTGCTATATTCTCCAAGTCGGTTCTTGTTGATGAGAAAGTTATCGAGGATATCGATTCCCTCAGCACCCTTGCACCCTTGCACAATCCCGCACACGTTCAGGGTATCCGCGCCGCAATAAGTGTTTTCGGCGAAAGCGTACCCCAGGCCGTTGTTTTTGACACCTCCTTCCATTCCACCATGCCGGAAGAGGCTTATATGTTTGCAATCCCCTACGAGTTCTATGAAAAGTACAAGGTCAGACGTTACGGCGCACACGGCACCAGCCACAGATATGTCACCGGCCGCTGCCTTGAGCTCCTTGGCAAAGCAGAGGATCCGACCGGCACAAGAATTATCAACTGCCATCTCGGCAACGGCTCTTCTCTCACCGCAGTCAAGGACGGCAAGGTTATCGACACCAGCATGGGTCTTACCCCGCTCGGCGGCTTCATGATGGGTACCCGTTCGGGCAGCCTTGATCCTTCTGTTGTCACCTTTATCGCAGAAAAAGAGAATATGTCTCCCTCCGAAATGGACACCATGCTTAATAAAAAGTCCGGCCTTCTCGGCGTTTCCGGCATCTCCAGCGACGACCGCGATGTTACCGCCGCGGCTAAGGAAGGCGATGAGCGCGCTATCCTTACACACAAGATGCTCCGTTATCAGATAAAGAAATTTATCGGCGCTTATGCCGCTGCTCTTGACGGCGTCGACGCTATCACCTTCACCGCAGGTATCGGCGAGAATCAGACTTCTCACCGTGCAGAGATCTGCAAGGGACTCGGCTATCTCGGCGTAAAGATCGATGAGGAACTCAACGCTACTATCCACGGCACCGAGGCTCTTATTTCTACCCCCGATTCCAAGGTCAAGGTATATGTTATCCCCACCAACGAAGAACTTGTTATCGCAAGAGATACCAAGGCTCTTGTTGAGGCTGCAAACTAACCGATAACGCATTATAACAGGCTTGCCCGAAAACACGATCGGGCAAGCCTGTTTTTTATAGCCCCATCTGATGAAATAAAAAGCCGCAGCAAACGATAACAAACATCGTAACGCTGCGGCTTTTTTCATTTATTGAAGCTGTATATACTCCTCAAGGCAAAGGTCATGGGAATAAATATAGTTTGCGTGTTCCACACCGACATAGCGGTAATGCCACGGCTCGTAGGCAATTCCCGTTATCGACACCTTATCCGCGGGATAGCGCAGAATGAATCCGTAACGGTGTGCATTATTGAGGAACCATTTGCCCTGTGCGAGCGAACCGAAATCATGCTGGGTAGTACCGTCGGTGCTCAGGTCGATAGTCAGACCGAGCTGATGTTCGGAACAGCCGGGCGGATTGACGGTAGTCATGGCCGCCTCGCGAGCGGAAGCTTCGTCATATCCCTGATCGGTAAAGATTTTTATCTGTTCGGTAAAAAGCTCGCTCTGCTTTTTGTAGCTTCGATACGCACTGATTATATAGACATCACCGACATTAGCCTTCTTAAACGCCGCAAGCATTTCGGTATACGCCTGCAGTGCCTCCGGCGTAAGATAGCACACCTTTGTTGCAGGTATGCTTTCCGGTACCTGTTTTACTGTCGGTGTATAGGATGCCGAAAGCTGGGAGGATGTATTAACTACGATAAGATCCTGATTACCTCTTGGCGGTCGGTCATAGATAACCTGGTTTCCCGTTTCGCCGGTTGCGGCAACCACCGATATGCTGTATGTAGCCGACGGCAGCGAATATTCAGGATTCTTTTCATCTACATTTATGCATACCACTTTGAGCTGAGCCGACCCTTCCGAAACTCCGGTTGCTATTCCGTCGGTAGTCACAACAACAACGTTTGTATCCTCGCTGTACCAGCACACCTTAACACGCGGCTGAGCCGGAGTAAGCACAGCCGACAAAACGGTCTGGTCACCAACTGCTATTGTGGGCGCTCCGGAGGATATAGAAATTTCAAAAGGAGCCACTATCTCATCCTGCGTCGGTTCGGTTGCGGTGGTGGTCGTTTTGGCTGTATCCTGCTCTTCTTTTACAGGTTCATCGCCTTTTCCGGTCAATGCGCTGATTGTTAGTATTATCACGCTTACCGCAACAATAAAAACAGCCAACGCAACAAGGCCGGTTTTCTTTATTGTATCCATGTTAAATTATTCACTTCGCCTTTGATAACATTATTTGATGAAATCTATTATATAATAAAGCTTGTATTTTTTAGTTGCGGATTTGTAAATTTTGCGGCTTCGATTTATTAAACTTGACTAAATATAAAAAACATATCATACTTAAAGTATATAATTTTGAAAGGAAGACTAAAATTGGAAAATTATCCTTTTAGAGATGAAAGCCTTCCCTTTGCCGAAAGGGTAGAGGATCTTATCGGCAGACTGACAATAGATGAAAAGCTGCAGTTCTTTGTAACCTCACAGGAAGCAATAGAACGCCTTGATATACCTGCGTTTACCGTCGGCGCGGAGGGCGCGCACGGTTACATGCACCGTCATAAGCCCTGCACAACCTTTCCCCAGACGATAGGTCTTGCCTCCAGCTGGGACAGACGGCTGCTTTATGAAATCGGATGCGTTATCGGAAAAGAGGCAAGAGCCTTCCACATGGACGAGGGACGTTCGGGAAACGTTGCAATGTGGTTTCCCACCATCGACCTTGAGCGCAATCCGCTGTGGGGACGAAACGAAGAGGGGTACGGCGAAGACCCGTATCTTACCGGCGAGCTTGCAAGCGAGATAGTAAAGGGCGCGCAGGGCGATGACGAAAAATATCTTCAGGTCAGCTGCGGTCCCAAGCATTTTATCGCAAACAACAACGAAATAGACCGCCATTCCTGCACCTGCTCGGTCGGCGCACGCGACCTGCACGAATATTATCTGCGCCCGTTCAAAAAGGTCATGAAGGACGCAAAGGCCGGCTCGGTTATGAGCTCATATAACAAGCTCAACGGAATTCCCATGTTTGTTCATCCGCTGCTTCAAAGCTTCATCAAAGAGGAATGCGGTCTTGAAGAACGCGGAGGTTACTGCGTTTCCGACTGTATGTCATTTTTTGATATGACGCAGACCCACGACTATCTCGACACCGATGAGGAAAGCTTTGCCATGCTGCTCGCCTCGGGCGCCGATGTAATAAACGAGCCCAACCACGACAAAACGATAGACGCTTTGAGGAGTGCCGTGGAAAAGGGCATCATATCCGAAGAGCTTATGGACAAGCATCTTAGGCTGATACTCACCTCCCGATTCAAATACGGACTTTTTGACAAACCCGAAAGCTGTCCGTTCAACCGCTATACTTTAAATGACATTCTTACCCCCGAATCTATCGCTCTCGCACATCGCGCGGTCGTTCAATCTGCGGTGCTGCTGAAAAATGATAACGACGCACTCCCCATAATCCCCGAAAAAACAAATAAAATCGCCGTTTTCGGTCAGCTTGCCAACGAAATCCTTGCCGATTGGTATACCAGCGTAATGCCTTATACAAAAACTCCGCTTGACGGTCTGCGCGAATGTTACGGCACCGAAAAAATCAATTTTGTCGACTGCCGCGATATAGTAACATTTGAAACGCCCGATGGTCGTCCGCTCGTTGTAAAAGGCGAAAACCGTGTTCTGACGATCGGTGAGGCCGGAGAAGCACCAGCCCGGTTCCTGCGCGAAGATTGGGGATACGGCGTAAACACCCTCAAGGAGGAATCGACCGGACTTATGATCGAATCGGGCTACGATTGGCCGCCCGATTTCCGCTTTGATGAAGAGCGGCGCGCACAGCTCAACCAGCTTGTAGAAGAATTTCCCATACGCGTAACCGGTCAAAGCTCATTGCGTTGGATGCCCTCAACCCAGTTCAACATAATCGACACCGGCACCGGCTCGGTATATCTGCGCGGCTGGAACAATTATTACCTTACGACCGCCGGTGAAGGTGAGCACATAAAGGTATGCGCTCCGTATACTGTTGGGGATACCGAAAAGTTTATAATGAGGACCGACAGCTCCTGGCGCGAAGTCGCAGCAAAGGCGGCAAAGGAAAGTGATGCCGTTCTGGTATTCGGCGGAAATCATCCGATGTTTTCCGCCCGTGAAGAGACCGACCGTACCAGCATCGAGCTTCCGCAGTCGATCGCAGACCTTGTCGCTCTGGCGGCTGATAATAATGCCCGCACCATATTCTGTCCGATCACAAGCTATCCGTATGCTATAAGAGAAAGTGCCTCCAGAAGCGCTGCAGTCATTACTCTTCCGCACGGTATGCAGGAAATGGGTACAGGTCTTGCCGATATACTCTGTGGTGCAGTATCTCCCAGCGCAAAACTCCCGATGACATGGTATGACGGAGATGAGCAGGTTTGTGATATCATGGATTATGATATTATCGGCTCCAATCAGACATACAAATATTTTGATAAAAAGCCGCTCTATCCCTTTGGATACGGCCTCAGCTACTCTTCATTTGAGTACAGCGATTTATCGCTTTCCGACAATGAAATAAGTGAACGCAAAGATATCGAAGTAAGCTTTACCGTTAAAAACATCGGTTCCTGCAAGGCCGCTGAGGTAGCACAGCTTTATACGAAAATATCCGGCTCGCGTGTAAGGCGTCCGATTAAGTCGCTGTGCGGTTTTGAGCGCATAGAGCTTGCTCCGGGCGAAAGCGCACGCATCACTCTGCCGCTGCAGAGCAACGAGCTTAAAATCTGGGATGTCACAAGCGAAGCCTTTGTTCTTGAAAACGGTCAATGCGAAATTATGGTCGGCGCATCGAGCGATGATATCCGACTGACCGCTTCCATTGACGTTATCGGCAAAACAATACCGCCGCGCAGCTTTTCCAAAAATGTTTATGCCTATAACTGCGACACAACAAAGAACGTTTATTTCGGTGAAAAGATCGGCGATGCAATGTCTGCGGTTTTTGCAAAACCAGACGCAGAGATCGTCTTTGAAAAGGTCGATGCGCAATCTCTGACAAAACGTATGCGCGCGGTTATATGTGCGCCCCGCGCCGGATGCAAAATGGAGGTTTTCTGCGACAATCGTCAGATAGCCGATGTTGCTCTTCCAAACACAGGAACCATCGCCTTCCACAAAAGATATCTAAAGTCGCGCACCGGACGGGTAGAGCCTGCCGCATGGGTAGAGGTTTCCTTTGACATTCCGCCCGTCGATGGCATCTGTGATCTGTCATTGAAGCTGAGCGACGGATGCGGCATATTCTCGCTTTCCGCCTGCGAATAGATCTATAATTCTAAAAAGCCATTCTTGGTTTTCCATTGGCGGACATTACGGCAAATAACCAAAAGCTTACATATATCGTTTATTTGTGATATCACAAAATTAACCCGAGAAGAAAAAATCTTCTCGGGTTATACTTTTTATTATTCTGCAGCGGTGCTTACTGAACCTTTGCGCACCAGACCTTCTTCATGATAACATCCTCAATCGGACGGTCGTTGGGGCCGACAGGAACCGCTGCGATGGCATCGACTACGCTCATTCCGCTGTAAACCTGACCGAAAACGGTATGACCAAGATAGTTGGTAACATGGGAAAAATTACCGTCAAGAGTGGGCGTGCCGCCGATTCTTCCGTAGGTTTCAGCCGCCCATCTCGGCCAGTCCTTTGCCTCAAGTGCTGCGGTTGTGCTGTTGCAGTCGTTGCACTGAACGATAAAGAACTGGGAACCGTTTGTCGTCGGACGACCGGTGTTTGCCATCGAAAGAGCACCGCGGAAATTGAAAAGGTTTCGGCCAAACTCATCTTCGATATTTCCGCCCCACAGGCTGTGACCGCCGGTACCGTCGCCCTCGGGATCGCCGCCCTGAATCATGAAGCCGTTTATAACTCTGTGGAAATTAAGTCCGTTGTAATAATGCTTCTGTGCAAGACCAATAAAGCTTTCACAGGTAACAGGACACTGCTCGGGGAAAAGCTTTATTTTGATATCACCCATGGTCGTTTCAAAAACCGCGACGAAATCTCCCGATTTAGGCTTGTGTATCTGGGCAAAATCTTCCGCTTTAATAAACTCTGCCATAATAATTACCCTCCGTTGTAAATTATTGAATTACTGCTGTGCAGCATCGCCCGATGCCGCCTGATAGGTTGCAATATACATACTGGTTATAATTACGTCCTGTACCGGCTTATTGTTTGCGTCCGTCTCAACGGCCGCTATCGCGTCAACAACATCCATGCCTTCGAACACCTGACCGAAAACGGTATGGCCGTTATAATCCATAAGAGCCTGATTATATTTTCCGTCAAGATGCGGAGTGCCGCCAAGCTGTGAATACATCTGTGCAGCCCATTCGGGATAGCCTGCCGACTTGAGTGTATCTACAGTATAGGTGCAGGTTTTTGCCTGAACAATAAAGAACTGACTGCCGCCGGAATTCTTTGCTCCGGTGTTTGCCATAGCAAGCGCACCGCGGAAATTAAAGAGGTTTCTTCCGAACTCGTCCTTGATAGTGCCGCCGCCATAAGCCTCGCCGCCGCTGCCATTACCCTCGGGATCGCCGCCCTG
>JAGBFS010000239.1 GCA_017936365.1 Clostridia bacterium | reverse complement strand
GCGGCTGTGGGCAGACCGCCGTTGGTGGTGATCCACTGGCTGCAGATAAATACATTGCCAAGCTTTTTGATGGCGTTCTTTGCGGTAAGGCTCTTTGCTCCCGCACGCTCGAAGAAGCTCATGTATGCGCCCTTGTATGCACCGCACCATTTTGTAAAGGTCATGGGCGAGTAGGTACAAAGCTGTATAAGCTTTCCCTCAAGCTGGGGATACTGCGCAACGATGCGCGCCTGCGTTTCGTCGGCAATACGCTGTTTTTCGGCATTGTATCTGTCGCGATCCTTATAAAGCTCCTGCCAAAAATCATAATCCTTTTCGTTCTGGAGGGTGTTGCATTGAATGACCCGGCGGTCGGCGGGGAAAAGCTCGCTGTCATAATCGTACATACGAACGCCCATAAAGGACTTATCCTGTGTACCGATACGAATCGGCTCGCAGGGGAATATCACCGAGCCTTCTATGCCGCAGTCGGCATCTCCCTTAATGCCAAATGATACGTTGAAGCCTGATGTGACCTGATAGTCGGCGGAGCGGTCGTACATACGGCGCATGGATTTATCCATGTATTTTCTGTCGAGCAGCTTACCGAAGGTAACTGACGGGTCAGCGGCACAGATAACATAGTCGCAGCCAGCAACCGTACCATCGGCAAAGGTTACAGAAACCGCCTTGCCTTTTTGTATATCAACGCTCTGCGCAGTCATGCCGGTGTGAATAACGCCGCCGAGATTTTTGTAGCGTTCGACAATACGATCAACCATACCGACCGAACCACCCATGGGAAGCGCACCGTTGCTGCTTGTGTAAAACGCGTATGAAGTAATAAGAGTGATCGCCTTGTAGCTTAGGTCGAGATACTGTGACATCATTTCCCTAACCATCGGATTTTGAAAACGATTTGCAAGATCGGCAATGCTGTCCTTGCCGTACTCCATTATCATTCTTCCTGCGGCGGCCATGGTCATTCCAAAGCGCATGAACTCGAACATATTCATCTCTGCCATGGATTTTTCGCAGGGGACACGCACACTCTCGGCGTTTCTTACATTGTCGAAGAATTTGTTAAGCTCCTCTTTGTCCTCGGGGGCGAGAGCGAGAAATTCTGCCCGTGCCTTTTCAAGATCGCGCCAGAAGTGGAGCTGTTTCCCGTCCATCTCCAGCATATAGAAATAGGGCTCGTAAAAAAGCTCGGTATCCTCGGTCAGCACGCCAATATTTTTCCATATCTTATTGAGGTCGTCATCCTCGCGGCAGCCGGTCAGCCAATGAATACAGTTGTCGATGTGATAGCCCTGTCTGTCCCAGCCCGTACATTCGCCGCCCATCATGGCGTTCTTTTCGTATATTTCCGTATCAAATCCGTTTTGCTGAGCATAGATTCCTGCGGTAAGTCCGGAGATACCACCGCCGATAATAATTACCTTTTTCATTTCGCACCTCTTATTATATCAATAATCCATTGCGCACGGGGAAGCTCTTTTTCGCCCGACAGCATTTCGGGCGTGACAGCTATCTGCTCCATAACCCCCTGCACGCTGCTCCAAAAAGCAAAGGAAAGGGCATAAGGGTCGCCCTCACGGAAATAGCCGTATTGCTGACCTGCGGCGATTATCTCCGCCGACTGCTCTATCTGGTTTACGCTCATCGCAAGCTCCTTTATATGAGCAGGAATACCGTCGCTGCGCCTTGCCTGCGCCATCAGCACAAACATATAGAACACCCACGGCTGCTCCTTTGCGTAACCGAGCATGACCTTGAGAAAACCCGTGAAATAATCGAGCGGATTGGAAAAATTCATTTCCATAGGCTGATTCGTTCCCTCGACGCCCATACGCACAAGCTCCTCATAGAGCTGTTCCTTGGATTCAAAATAATGGAACATAAGCCCGACGCTCATATCCGCCGCCTTGGCTATATCCCCAATCTTGGTATCCGAATAACCCTTTTTTGCAAACAGCTCAAGTGCCTTGAAGATAATAAGCTGTCTGCGCTGTTCCTTTTGTTCATCTCTTGTAGGCATAACGCACCTCATTGAATTTAAGTTCATTGAATTTAAATTCAATATATCATTTGTCTGCCGTTCTGTCAATAGATAAGCAACACTATTTTATAAAAAACAAAGGCCGCATCCTCAAACCTGTCTTCCATTCATGATGAAAAACCGATTTGAAGACGCGGCCAAAACAATGCTTGGATTGTTCTACTGCGTACAAAGTTTGCTGTTTTTGCCTCTTTTATCAAACACTTTGCGAAGCGCAAATATACCGCACGACGCGGCAATAAAGGGAACGACATAAGCAAGCAGAAATACGGGATAGCTCAGCACGCCCGGATAAAGCATTTCATAAACGGGCAGGGTTGCAGGCTCACCATATCTTATGTAGAACATGTTAAAGGTTTCTTCCAGCCCGCAAAGCTCGGCACACAGATTCATAACCTGCGCAATACCAACCATCACAAGGAAAACCGCACTCGCACCGAGCATAGAGCGCCATTCGAGCTTTATCTTTCTGCATAAAAGAAGATACAGACCGATAGCAAGCTGACCGCCATGATGCACCATCGTCTGGATGTTTATACCTATCATACCGATAAAAACGGACGCGGGATAGGCCATAACCAGAATTCCGGCAAGCATGCCAAAGGTCGCAAGATATGAAAGCAGCGCGTTTTTGACTCTCCCCTCTTTCATAAAGCTTGCGGCAAGCGCGACGTACATCGGAGTCGAACAGAACTGGAACGGAAATGCATACCACTCAAAATCCCAGCTTCCCGTACCTGCGGCTGCATTGTAATCAAAGCTGAAAACAACTTGTTTGTATGCCTCAAGCACCAGACACAATATCGCAAAGCAGCGCAATATCCTGTCAAGACTCCTGCCTTCGGCATTTTTGCAAAAACGGCACAGAAGAAAAACCGCCAGCGCGGTAATCGCAAGCCACATGATATGGAACCAGCCGAATATCCCGGGCGTTTCCATCTCTCCCTGCAGAAAATAAATTATCTTTTCAAAAAATCCCACCTAAATACCCTCTTTCCGACATCCTTTTCACAATTCGATTATATCGCAAGTGTGGTTTTTGTCAATCGGATAGGCGGTTTCGTAAACCTTTTGTAACTGATGTCCGAATTAAAATTTTCGTACTTTTTGTTTTCATGGTAAGATTTCTTTTTTGTCTGTGTTTTTCTCGCGGCTTAAATATACACAGCAAATCTTACAGCTTCGAGGGAGTTTTCTTAAATCCGGCTTACATTTATATAATCTCTCTTGACAAATATATCACTATGATATATAATCTCACATATCAGACTGATATATGGAGGGCTTGTAAATTATGCGTCAGACAATAAGAAAGGCACTTTTGATCTTTTCACTTTTACTGTTTCCGGTCACTTTGTATTATTTCAGCCCGGCGCTGATAATCAACGCTGCCTTTGACGGAATTGTCAACGGCAGCTTCATCGTATTTTTACTGATGCTTATACTGTCTGTTCCTTTTGGACGACTGTTCTGCGGTTATATTTGCCCTGCCGGCGGACTGCAGGAATGTGCATTTGCCGTAAACAAAAAAAGCCCCAAACAGGGCTGGAAGAACTATATCAAATACGTTATATGGGCAATCTGGATTGCGGCGGTAATATTCTGCTATTGTCAGAAAGGAAAGATAATTGGCGTCGATTTTCTGTATGAAACAAATAGCGGCATATCGGTATCAGATATTCACAGCTATATAATTTATTACGGCATTGTGATGCTGATTTTTATTCCGTCAATTCTGTTCGGCAAGCGGGTTTTCTGTCATTACTTCTGCTGGATGGCTCCTTTTATGATATTGGGCACAAAATTGAGAAAACTTTTGCATTTGCCTGGTTTGCATATTAAAATAAAGAATAAAGGTGCCTGCATCTCGTGCGGAAAATGCTCGCAGAATTGTCCGATGGGAATCAGCGTGTCGGAAAACATAGCCAAAGGGAAGATAAACAGCTGTGAATGTATCCAGTGCGGTGCCTGCATTGATGCCTGCCCCAAAAAGGTTTTATCCTACGGCATGAAAGAAGGAAAATAAAGATGGCTCTTGAAAAGAAAATTGATTGTGTCATCCTTGGGCTGCTCAGTCACGAGGATCTGACGGGATACGAGATAAAAAAACGCATGGACACAACGCTCCGGTATTTCTGGGGAGCGAGCTACGGCAGCATATACCCCACGCTCAGCGATCTGGTTTCCCGCGGTCTTGCGGTAAAACACGACGGAACCGAAAACGGAAGAACCAAAATAATTTATTCCATCACCGAAGACGGTAGGCTTTATCTGAAGGAATGGCTCAAAGCCCCCGCAGAAAAGGATGAAATGCGATATGAAACCCTGCTTAAGCTGTTTTTCGGCAATGAAGGCGGAGCATCGCAGGCAATATCCCACATAAACGCCTTCAAAGACAAAATCGAGCGCGAGCTTACCTATCTGTTGGGTGCGGAAGATATTTTAAAAAAGAACCTCGACCGGGACGATACCCATAAATATTATCTGCTTACGGCGCAGTTCGGTATAAAAACCTATCGCGCCTATCTTGAATGGTGCGAGGAAGCCAAAACAATGCTTTGCAAGGGGGAAGAATAATATGTTCGGACACCTCGGATTTTCCTATGTAGGTCTTGTTTTTCTGCTGATGCTTTTTATCCCGAATATTATATGGGCCAAAAACCAGCCGCAGGGTTACAGCGCCGAAAACGAAAACAGGGTACTGGCATTTTTTGAGCGTGCCGGAGAAGTGATAACCACCTGCTGCGCACTATGCTTTTCCGATTTCAATCTGCGCGAATGGTCGGCATGGTCATGGTGGCTTGTGGCCGCCTTTTCTGCTATGGTACTGTACGAGATATGGTGGATAAGATATTTTAAAAGCAAACGCACCCTTGCCGATTTTTACAGCAGTATTCTCGCCGTTCCGGTCGCCGGGGCAACATTGCCGGTTATCGGATTCTTTCTGCTCGGAATTTACGGAAAGGTTATATGGATGCTGATCGGTTGCGTCATCCTCGGAATAGGACATATCGGTATCCATTGGAATCATTACAAAGAGATATCGTAAAAAATGCCGGCAGTATTTGCCGGCATTTTTTATAAAGTTTTTCACGAAGCATTGACAGCTATTTTACCTCGATAAGCTTATATTCTCTGCATCCGCAGCCGCATTTCGCTGCAGCCTCAATGGTATGGACACCGTTTCGGCTCTCAATACGTTCAAGCAGATGCGGCTTGCCGGGATCGGAGCTTGCGTATACAAGATCAATGCACGCCTGATCGATAGCGACCGGGTCATCTGAGGCTAAGATTCCTATATCCGCAATACAGGGATCTTCCGCCACCGCACAGCAGTCGCAGTCAACGCTCATATTCATCATCACATTGATGTACACGATGTTCCCCTTAAAAAGCTCTATAACCGAACCTGCCGCATCGGCCATTGACTCAAGAAAAGAATCATGATCTGCTGTCCATATCTTTTCCGGCTCACCTGCACCGTGAATATACGCTTTGCCGAAAGAAGATGCGCAGCCGATGGAAAGCTGCTTCAGCGCTCCGCCGTAGCCGCCCATGGGATGTCCTTTAAAATGGGACAGCACAAGCATTGAATCGTAATTTTTGATATTCTTTCCAAGATAGTTCTTTTTTATCCGCTGACCGTCGGGAATGGAAAGCTCCATGTCGGGACCCTGCTCATCCATCAGATCGACGTTAAAACGATCCTGCCAGCCGTGATATGACAAAAGCTTTTTGTGCCGCTCGGTATCGTTTCGCTCACCGTCATAGGCCGTGTTGCATTCCACGACCGTTCCGCCGACATGTCTTATGACCGGCTCCCAGAATTCCGGCTTGAGAAAATTCTGATTCCCCTTTTCGCCGGAATGAACCTTAACGGCAACCCTGCCGGAAAGCTCCTTATCCACCAGCCTGTAAAGCTCAAGAACCTTTTCGGGCGTGATAACCGGTGAAAAATAAACAACAGCACTCATAGTTTTTCCTCCTTGAATATTGGGTTATAATTAGTATAATTTAACTGTAAGTTAAGGTCAATGCATAAATCCTAATCCGACAATGAAAGAAGGCTTCCGACATGACATGGCTTATCATGGCTGTATTATCCGCCCTGTTTGCGGGACTGACCTCTATCCTTGCAAAATGCGGTATCAGAAAAACCGATTCGGACATCGCTACGGCATTTCGCACCATTGTTGTACTGCTGTTTTCATGGGTTATGGTGCTCATTGTCGGTTCCTATGACTCGCTAAACGATATCGGCACTAAATCACTTCTGTTCCTTGTGCTGTCCGGCCTTTCCACAGGAGTTTCATGGATATGTTATTTCAAAGCTCTTGCGATCGGCGATATCAATAAGGTAGTACCTATTGATAAGTCAAGTACCATATTGACCGTCCTTCTTGCCATCGTGTGCTTCGGCGAAACGGAAAATCTGCCGATTAAGCTTATATGCACAGCTCTTCTGGCCGTGGGAATTTTCATGATGGTGGAGAAAAGGCAGAGCACCCAAAAAGTGGAAAGCAAGGGCTGGATGATATACGCTGTGCTGTCTGCCGTTTTCGCCGCACTTACCTCTATACTTGCAAAGATCGGCATATCCGGTGTTGAGTCAAATCTCGGAACGGCGATCCGCACAGGGGTTGTTCTTATTATGGCGTGGGTGGTAGTGTTTGCACAGGGCAAGCATAAGCAGCTCAAAGCCATTGACTCAAACGAGCTTGTTTTTATTTCTCTTTCCGGTATTGCAACCGGTGCTTCCTGGCTGTGCTATTATTATGCGATCCAAAACGGAATCGTAAGCGTTGTTGTCCCTATTGATAAAATGAGTATACTCGTATCGGTGATTTTCTCCTACTTTGTTTTTAAAGAAAAAATGTCCAAAAAAGCCATTGTCGGTCTTTGCCTTATGCTTGCCGGAACACTCGCCATGGCAATATGGTCATAACCTCCTGCTTTTTTATCATTCATCATCCGCAAAACCGTTATCAAGAAATTTATAATAACGGTTCACAAGGCTGATATACCCCAGTTCCTTCATGTCTTTATAGCGGAAATTATACCTCGACTTTGAATAATTCCCAGCGGCGATGTATCTGATGCAGTCCTGCATATAACCGTCCAGCACGCGCAGGCTTTTGTCCGTGTTTATAACCGGAAAATACCATCGCGTCCATGTGGTTTCGCTGTTTCGCGGGTTATCGTAAAGCTTTCGGTTGAAGCTGGTTATAAAGGCTCGTACCGCACGCTCGTCGGATGCGTTGTTTTTTATCTTCCATCGGAAAAGAGCGCGCGCCTTGCGCTTCATTTTCTTTTTCAGCTTATCCGTCGCGGCCGATGATATGTCTATCCTAGAGGCGCAATATGAAAATCCGAGAAATTCCCACGCCTCGCCCGGTGCTGTGTATACTTCCTTTGATGAATTTATCTCAAGATTATGCCCGGCAAGAAGCTCTTTGAGCGTCTGTGAATACTTATCTATTTCCTGCTTTGTATCGGCGAAGATTATTATATCATCCGAATATCTCATATAGGTTATGCCTTTTTCCAAAAACCATCTGTCGATATCTTTCAGATACAGATTTGCAAGAAATGACGATATCGGGACACCTGCCATGATCCCCTTTTTCTGCTTTATTACCTCTTCCCCTTTTATAACGTACGGATTTTCAAGTATCGAACGCATAAAGGCAAAAAGCTTTCTGTCCCCTTTCAGAACCTCCTCCAGTACCGGAAGCAGACGTTCAATATCTACCGAATTGAAATAATCGCTTATATCCACCTTGTAGGAATATTTATCGTCTATCCCCTTTTGTCCTGCAAGTCGTCTTATAACCGTTTTTACGGTTATGTTTTTCCGAAATGAGCAAAGATTGTCCGAAAAGATATTGTCATATTCGAGCAGACAAAAGGAAAGAAATTTGAGAAAATAATTCTCTGCGCGCGCATAGCGATATACCGTTCGCTTTTTGTTTGAAAACTGCTTGTTGATTATACCGACCGTAGGATAAGCAAACCTATTGCCATCTTCAAAATCCTTTACGCAGGACTCGTATTCCCTGTTTTCCACATAAGCGCGGATATCCTTTTCCTCCGCCGGTGACAGGTATTTATCTGCCAGCTTGTATTCAAGAAACTGTGACCATTTACGGCCATCCGATATTATTTCTGATATATTCTTCATAACCCACAATATAATAAAGCAAGGGAAAAGTGATTTGAAATCCTTTTAAGGATACCGGACTCTACACAGACCGGCTGCCTGCAAAGCCGTTTTGTGATCTGTGCTTCGCCCACCGCAGGCGCATGGCATTTCCCTTGCTTTATTGTCCTATTTGTTTTTCTTTTTTTAATTATACCATCTGTATGCTCTTATGTCAAAGCATAAGCTTTTCTGCTGCATTTCGTTTCACCGAAAAAGTCGCTAAAGTGCGCCCGAGCCGTTTACCGAAAGATAAACGGCTCGGGCTTTATTAAAATCCTTCCACAACTAAATTAATACTGATATATCAAATCAACTGAGCTTTTGTGCCGCTCTATTTATTTTCACCTAACGGCAAAAAAGGAGTGATCGCCTCGGCAAAGCCCGGAGCAGGCATCGTCTGAAGCACGATTATGCCGGGGCCGGTAACGACGGTATTGAACGCACCCTCGCCGCCGAACAGAAGATTTTTTACGCCCTTGTTCATTCTTACATCCATTGTGCAGGTAGCTGACATTGCCGCAAGATGGCCATTGTCGATAATCAGCGACTGGCCCGCCTGAAGCTCATACTCCACAGCATGACCGTCTATCTCGATAAGCGCTGTGCCGCTGCCCGAAAGCTTTTGCATAATAAAGCCTTCGCCGCATACCGCACCTACACCAAACTTCTTCTGGAAGAACACGGAAAGCTCTACACCCTCATCGCACGCAAGGAACGCCGATTTCTGAACGATCAGCTCTTTGCCCGGTGCTATCTCATATCCGCGGATGGATCCCGGAAAGCTGGAAGCAAACGCGACCTGACCGGTTCCGCCTTCGGCCGTAAATTTGTTCTGGAATGCCGAATCGCCGGAGAACGCACGGCCTATCATCTTTCCAACGCCGCCGACACCCTTTGTTTCCATCTTGACGTTCGGGGTCATCCAGCTCATCGAACCGCGCTCGGTAATAATGGTCTGGCCGGGTTCAAGCGTGCAAATCGCAACGGGAAGGGGCTCGCCAACAATCTGATATTTCATAATGCCATCCTCACTTTCAAATGATGTTGTATATAATTATTCAACTATGCGTATGTCGATAGTTCTTTCTTCGCCTCTGCTGTATGTGCCGTCACCGTTATCTATTATCTCGTATGTCTCAAGGTAAATGCTATCCTCCAGATTGTCTGCAACATACGATTCCTGATATGCTATGCAGCGGCCGGGCGCAACCGGAACATAAGCGGGAGTCAGCGTTCCGATCACATCAAGACTGTAATTCTGATAGCCATAATAGCCTATTGCATTATCGGCACATATCGTCTTTGTGCCGTTATTGATGAATTTCAGATTATAGGTGACGATACTTTCCTCTTTGGCATTGCAAGTGAGCTCAATAGAGTCAATATAAAGTTTGTACGGACCATATTCTACCGTCTTGTCTACCTTGTATACCGTTCCTCCGAGCTTCGGCCAGGAAACATCGGCATCCGCTTTAATGGTATCATTATTCGGATATACATAAAACTGCGCCTTGTTTGTTTTGGGTATATCCGCAATAGAGGTGATCTTCATCGCGCCGATAATGGCTCTGACCTCTTCATTGTAGAACAGCTCGACAGCCTTTTCCTTTTTATCTTCGGCATTCTGATCCAGTGCAAAGGGAACTATATTAAGAATCACATAGACTTCGGGATTGTGCTCAACCGGCAAATAGAGCATAATAAATCCATTTATCTCACGCCAGATACCGGTATGCTCTCCAAAGGTGAATTCTCCGACCGGATCCCTCATTGATACTGCATTATCCCTTGCATTCTGAAACGCTTCATCAACTGTGGTGGCATAGGTTTCGGTAACGCTGTTCCACGCCTCGGACACATACTCAAATTCGGGGAATATAGCAAACTTTCCTTCCGCCATCAGAGCTTTGCCGTCAAACCAGTCGCCCCACAGCTCATCAGGATTTTCCGAATACTTGTAAATATCAGTTGGATAGAAGAAGGTTATCGCCGTATCGTTGTATTCGCTGATTGCCGACGATGCGCTTATTACCTTATCTTCATATAACGTTTCCAGCTTTTCTTCCGCCGAACCGCCGCAGCTGAAGATAAAGATAAACGGTATCAAAAATATGAGAAATACTGCCGCCAGAAGAATAATTATCAGCTTCACGCTGCCTTTTTCATTAAAAAGATCCTTGAACCCGGATGCCAGTTTACCAAAAAAGTTCTCGTTCTTCATATCTTTTCACCTCTTTCTCAATTCACCTTAGCGGTATATGTTATTGCTTCATTCTCTTCCCATAAATTACACAGCTTTACACTTATATCGCTGCTGTCGTCTTCTGTGACTTCAAATACAACACCGGCTCTTGCCGTTGCACCCGGCTGAATTTCTGCGCCCAAAGTCTCGTAGTATTCGTCAAAGAAGAAGGTCGACTCGTCAACCTCGACACCGCTCTGCTCTGCATAAAACGAAAGCTCGGATGATATCCATGTTGCATATTCGCTGTTGTTCGTAAAATCGAATATGACAACGATGTGTTTGTCGCCCCAATCATCCTCAATTGTCTTGCTTTCAACTACCTTGACATAACATTCGCCGATTTTACCTTCACCATAAGCGGTGGCAGGTGCAGCCGTTGTTGCAGCCTGAGGATCGGCCGTCTGACCATCATCTGCGCCGCCTGTCCTCGCATCGGCTATCAGCGATACAGCGATATTCGGGTAAACTCCCGGTGCCGCCGTATTCTCTTCCGGTGCACCAGCAAACAAGGCGCCTGCCAGAGCCGCCAATCCGATTGCAATACCTGCTGAAGCCACCAGCATTATTGCAAGCTGAATCGGGAATTTCGAAAACATCTTTTTAAAGCCGTCAATCAAATTCGACCCCTGCGAGGCTTTCGGGGGCTTTGCCGGTGTTCCGCCGGACGGAATCTCAGGCGGCATTACCGGTAATTCGGGAACGGTGTTGTTGCTCTTCTCTGTCTCACGCTCAATCATACGAGGCAGAAAATCGGCGTTGTTATTGCTCATAAGTCTTTACCCTCCTGTAAAAATATTTATCTGCAATCTGCACACACCAGCCATATCCCATCTGTGCAGATCTGCTTCCAAAAAGTACTTGAACGCCATAGGTTAAGCTTTGAATCAACCTACAGGACCTGTACCCTCCCATGCATACGTCTGATAACATACGACGGGATATTCCAGCTCCGCAATGTAGCTGAATATCAAAAGCCGCAGGGTGTTCCTGTCGGTAATAGTTACATAATACTCGCTGCCGTCATCGCCTAAAAACATAGCTGACCAAACCTCATTTTCACAGCCTTCGTAAAGCGCGGTTTCCTCATATTTCACCGGAGCGTCAACGATCTCGGTTACATTGCCGGCCACATCGCTCTGAACGTGATTGACGGTTATGCCGGAATCCCCCGCGAAGAAGGACATTGAACCATGTGAACCCTCTTCTTCCGCGGAATATTGGTACCCTTCTATTTCAACCGATTTGAGCGACCATGTGCCTATAAGGTCCGCAGGACACCATTGCGCTCCCGGCAGCGGCATTTCCGCCTTCTCTAAACAAAGCGTTCCGCCGCGGAAGTCCACATACATTTTTCCGCCCATAAAACGTCCCGTCAGCTTATTTTCCGATCCGACAATCAGCTCACCCGATGCTGCATCAACACTCCAATTGCAATCGGCATAAATATCGGCATTTTCGGTGTAGGCGTTATTTTTAATGCTTCTGAAGCGAGCCGCTCCGCCTTCAAAAAGGAACACATCAACATTCCAGCCGTCGCGCGGCATAGCACTTGCTCCGGCTTCAGCCGATTCGTAGGAAACAGCCTTCCAGTATGTATTGGTCAGTTCCTGCGCCGATATGGGATCATACTCAACCACAGGCGCCGCATCCGTAGAGGACGGCTGGGCTGGAGAAACAACATCGACCTTTTCGGTTTCCTGATCGGAGCATCCGAAAAGCAGCATAACGCACATCAGCATGACGCAAAATAATAAGATATATTTTTTCATTATTTCTCTTCTCCATGTTTTTTTATTTTTCAGATTCTTTTTCGCTGCATTTTCTGCAATAAACTCTGCCATCGATATCCTTCGAAAAAACCGTGCAATCATCACAGACCATATCGCCGCACTTCTCGCATCGGTTAAGCTCATGCAGCACTTCGTTATTGGCTCGTTCGTATGCCTTTCCATGATCGGAGGCATAAATGATAGCCCGTGCCTCTCTTTCGTCATTGGTCAAAAAGAATTTTTTGCGAAATCCCGAACGAAACTTTATAACAGTCGTCGGAATAGCTTTGCCGCAGCAGTCGCAGTAAAAGATAAACTCAAACTGCTTTATCGTGGACGCATCTTCGTATTTCTTCGTAATCGGTTCAAGCATTCATAAAACCTCCTTCTTGGAGCAATCTCATCGATATTTTATCTCTTTTTATCTTTTCTGTATATTGACCCGACGTCCACTTTTTCCTTATTTTTAGGGGTATCCTTAAGGCTACCCCCCCTCTAAACAAGAAAAAACCGACCTCATTTAAAAATGAAGTCGGTTTGCTGACGATAATTCAGGGGCACCTTATATACTATGTTTGCAGGATTTGACTTTTTATTTGTAATCCTTCAGCTTTGCAAAAAGCTCAATGCGGTTCGTGACCGAAAGCTTTCTGTAAATCTGCGATGTGTATTTCTTTATTGTGCTTTCTGTTACAAACAGCTCCTGTGACATATCCTTTCGCTTCTTGTTTTCAAGCATAAGCCTCAAGACATCTCTTTCGCGGTTCGTCAGCGGTGATATCTCTTCGCAATTGGCAATCATCCGCTCGATCTCTTCTGCCGTAAACAGATTATTTTCGTTTATCTGTGCCGTATCAGCAACAACGCTTCGCCGCGCTGCAGGTATCACCACAGCAGCTGCGTCCGGCACACCCTGATTGAGCAGACTGTATTCCTGCAATATGCCGTAAAGGAGCAATATGAACACCTCTGTCGATACATACGACACGGACAAAAACTCAAAATTGCGCGGAATAAATTTCTCCACTATCCAGATAACAATATTGCCGAATACCGCACAAAGCAAAAACGCCGCGTGCATAACACCGGTAATCTTCCTCTTTTTTATTGCATATATAACGATCGCCACCATTGCGGCAAAATATGCAAACAGGTAAATCGAATATATGTGGTGGAGCGACCCGTATTCGCGCACCAGCTTGGTTGCCCCGTCAACCGTTTCTATCGATACGTTTTTGTAATATATCGGGAGAAATCCGGGGCTGGCCGCAACAAGCAGAACCACAAAATTCACACCGCATAATGCCGGCGGCAGCCATCTTTGATATTTTATGCCGCACAGGTTAAGCACCATCATAAGCATGAAAAAGGGCAGAAACACACATCCGGCATAAGCAATCCGATTTGCCATCAGCGCAAAATCCAGCGTCTTTGACACCGAAATAAGAAAATAACCGAGATTGCTGACAAACACCGAAACAAACAGACACAAAAGCCAGATGTCCCTTTGTCTGTCAACCATAAGACAGACACCGATCAGCAGGAGCGATACCAGACTTATCACACCATACGCCGCTACCATTACCGTTTTTCGCTCCTTTCTTTTTCATCCGTCTGTATGATCTCTATTCCGTTGCGCATACAAAACGAATAAAACTTTCCCAGAAGAGCCAGCTGGGGCTTTCGGTTCTCGCGTTCCCACCGACTGACGGTAGCGTACGAAACGCCCATCTGCCTCGCCAATTCCTCCTGACTGAGCTGCAGATACATCCGAACGCACTTTACCTGATCCCCGAAAGATATATTGTTTATATTTTCAATCGCAATGTTTGTCATAAATATCCCCTGTCATATACAAAGCTATACTCTTTTATAACATAATATAGCATAATTAAAATGGTCTGTCTACTTTAAGTCTTCGCCATTTTCTCTTTTTCGTTAAAGTGTACATCGAGAAGAATCGCGATTTTGGCAATTTTGCGATGCCCCCCTTTAAATATACAGGCAAGCTCCGGGTTCGACGCTGTACGCAGCCAAGCCCGGAGCTTTAAATTACAAATCGATTTTTATCACTTTTCTTCATAACCATTCGGGTGATTTTTATGCCAATTCCATGCGCTTGCAATTATCTCCTCAAGGCTTGCATGCTCCGGCTTCCACCCAAGAATTTTCTTTGCTTTCTCGCTTGATGCGACAAGTCTTGCCGGATCACCGGCACGTCTGGGCGCTTCGACCTCCTTGATAGGAAATCCCGTTACCGTTCTTGCCGTATCGATAACCTCTCTGACGGAATAGCCTATGCCGTTGCCAAGATTGAAAATATCGCTTACGCCGCCGTTTACAAGATAATCCACCGCAAGAATGTGCGCCTGTGCAAGGTCGGTAACATGGATATAATCGCGGATGCATGTACCGTCCGGCGTGTCATAATCGGTACCGAAAATGGATATCGATTCCCGTTTGCCGTTAGGAACCTGCAAAATCAGCGGAATAAGATGACTTTCGGGATTGTGCGCTTCGCCTATGCTTCCGCTCGCATCTGCGCCGCAGGCATTGAAATACCGAAGCGACACATAGCGCAAGCCGTGTGCTTTGCCTGTCCAGTCAAACATCTTTTCCATCGCAAGCTTTGTTTCGCCGTATGGATTTGTGGGGCAGGTTCTGTCGTTTTCCATAATGGGGATACGCTCCGGCTCACCGTAGGTCGCCGCCGTGGACGAAAATACGATTTTATCCACGCCGTTCCTGACCATAGCGTCAAGAAGCACCTTTGTGCCGCAAAGATTATTATCATAATACTTGAGCGGATCGGATACGCTTTCTCCAACCAGCGAGTAGGCCGCAAAATGTATTACCGCATCAATCTTCTCTTTTTTGAAAAGTCCGTCCAGAAAATCAAAATCACGCAGATCGCCTTCGAAAAACTCCGCTTCTGACGGAACAGCCGCACGATAACCCGTCGCAAGATTATCGGCCACAACGACCTCGTGTCCGCATTTTATCAGCTCGAGCGCCGTATGGGAACCGATATAGCCCGCTCCGCCCAATACCAGAATACGCATATCATTTTTCCTCCGCAGTTATTTCCACACCGCCAATCGGGCGGATATTCAATCTTATACAGGAGCCGTCTCCGAAAATCCTGTCCATTTCTTTAATATAAATATCAGCCATGTCAAGAGGCACAAATGCCTGTATCGTCCCAGCGAAACCTCCTCCGTGAACTCTGACCGCACCTTTGCCCGCAAGTATACGCTTGCTCATCATTATTGCAAGCGGTATCTCCTGACGCGCGGGCTTTGATGAAGAATAAAGATTCTGCAGCAGATCTGCCGACGAATCCCCCGAAGCTCTGACAAGCTTTAGGAACTCCTCCGCATCGCCTTTTATGAGCGCGTCGGCCTCCATCACCGCTCGGCTGTTCTCGCCAAAGAAATGAGCAGCGCGCAGAACCGCACGGTCACCGCATTTGCGGCGCAGCATCGGGATATTATCAAAAAACTCCGTCTCATCCATCCCACGCAGAAAGCTCTTGCCGAAACAGGCCGCGATACCCTCCATCTCGGCTCGCACGGCGGCATAATCATCCGTCAGATCGGCATGACTTCCCTTGGTGTCGGTAATGCATATACAGTAACCAAGCTTTTCAAAATCACAGTCAAAGCTCGTGATCTTCGGATTATCCGTATCCATAAAATCAATAGACACAAGACCGCCCACCGAGCTTACCATCTGATCCATCAGCCCGCTGTTCTTTCCGAAATAAACATTCTCGGCATATTGTCCTGTCTTAGCTATTTCCACCGCACCCGCTTTATTATCATTATAACAGCTGTCGATTATTGTGCCAATAAGGGTTTCAAAGGCGGCCGAAGAGGATATTCCGCTTCCCGAAAGCACATCGGATACTGCATAGAGATCGAATCCCCCTATCTTTACTCCCATTTCCGAAAATCTTGCCACTATGCCTCTTACTATATCGGACGAATCCTTCTTCCCGCTTCTTACCGACAGCTCATCGAGCGATACGGAAAAATCATCATATCCCTGTGACCTTACACGGATAACCCCCTCGTCATGAAATGAAGCTACGCCGATAATATCAAGGTCAACAGCCGCCGCAAGCACACAGCCATGCTGATGGTCGGTGTGATTTCCTCCTATCTCCGTTCTGCCCGACGCCGAAAAGATCCTTATGTCACTTCTTTGCTCATAGGTCTGCAAAAAGCTTTCGACCGCTTTTATGTAACGCTGCTTCTGATATTTAAGAGCTTCTTCCCTGTTTCCGTACAGTTTTTTGAACATCGGGAAAAATTCGTCATTTTCAATTTTCTTTAAAACCTCTCTGATATCCATTGTTTCTCCTTTCGTCCATAAAACCGATCTTATACGGCCATCGTGGAAAGCTTTATATTTACATGATAACCTCAACCGCCGATAATAGCAAGCTTTGCCCGCAAAATATCCGCACAAATCCCACGGTTACAGCAAGATAAAAAGAGGGAGGCTCATCTCCTCCCTCTTTCATGCGTTTTATCGACTTTTCAGGCAATCGGCCTATTCGTCGTCCTTTTGATATTTCCTTGTGTAATACATGCAGGCAGCCATAGCCAGAAGCGCAAGCTCCATGATAATTGCCGCGGTCACGGCTATTGTGTCATCATCCCCTGTTACGGGTGAATCGGAATCGCCCAGCACAGACGACTTCTTTTCGTTGATGAACGACGCTTTGTTTTCATCCTCGGAAATTACACCCAGCGCACCTGTGCTTGTCATCTTGTAGCTCTTTGTGTCCGTTTCGGTGACCTTGTAGGCAATTCCCGCCGGCAGATTATAGACAACGGCAATGTCGCCATGCTTAAGCTCGATGGTATCGCCGCTCTTTATGGTAATAACCCTTTCCGCATCGGATGAGCTTACCGCATCGCTGCTTATTATTTTACATTCATAGCTGCCTTCATCTTCAAACTCTACCGCGAACGGGAAATACAGCCCCTTGTCGGCTGCATCGCCGGTCACCATATTGGAAATCTCAAGATTTCCTGTCGGCGGAAGCTTGAAGTTGTTTGCAAACTCTGCTGTCGCAGGTGTTGATGATATGACACCCTCAACCGTCATGTCGGACGGCGTTGTCGTGAAATTCTCTACTTTATCCTGTACCACCTTGAAGGTCACGCCCACAAGTATATCGGATATGGTGATGCTCTCATTTGCTTTCAGGGTTATCGTATCGCCCGATTTGATGGTTCCTGTATGCGAGCCTTCGTACGGATATTCGACATCGCCCGAGAATGTTACGGTGTAGATAAACTCAGCATCGGCAGGAGCATCCGAACCGGAGACCGTATTGGATATACTGAGCGTGCCATAGGTAAACGTTCCCGTATTTGTGATGTCGATGGTGATGTTGCCATTCACATCTGTAACCGCATTCGCATAAGTCGTATCGTAATCGGGGATTTCATCGACTTCTACGGTGTATTCGACAGGAGTGCCGTCATCGGCATATCTGTCAAGATTTTCAAAGGTGTAGGACGTTGCTGCGGGGGGAAGAACTACTGTACCGATGACCTCACCGCCGCGAAGAAGATTTACGGTCATTTCCGGAGCGGTCATGCCGGCCGGAACATCCGCCCAGTTTATCGCGCCGCTGACGCTTATCTTCGGCATATCGTAGGTATTCTTGATAACATAGGTAACGGTATCCGCCTTGCTGTCGCCGTCGGTATCTTCCGCCACGGGGTCAGCATAGGAGGTGCTGTAACCGGAAACCGTGACCTCTTCTATGCGGAATGTGTGATCCTGACTCTGCGTCCTTGGTACGGTGACCTTTTTACTCCAGCCATTTTCGGCGTTGAGCGTTACGGTTTCATAGACAGTATCATCACGATAAAGCGCAACATCCACACTGTCGGGAATACCGTTGGGATTTCCGGTATTGTCCCACTCCTTTTTGATTATGTACTGGTCGACATTATAGGTGTTTGTGATGTCGTATCCGGAAACTACCGAAACATAATCACTCGGAACGAGGTCTTCCTCTATGGTATAAACATACCTTTTGCCGTTTTCATCGCACTCATAAACGGAGTCAAAGGAATAGGTCTGTTCATTGACCGACATATCCTTATCAATAGTGCAGGAATCATAGGGCTGGCTGTCACGTTTAAGAATAATGACAATTCTGTCGGGACGCTCAAAGCCCTCGCCGTTTTCGACCCATGTCTTTGTGCCGCTGATGGTTACGGTATTTCTTGTCCACTTGCCGAAAAGCTGAGTATCAGCTTTTATCGGGGTCTCATCTGTATAGGGCTCGGTGCAATTCTCATCGGTAAACCAGCCGTGGAAGGTATAGCCGCCGAATGTTCCGGGCTTTTCCGCGGTGTAAGCGGTATTATACTCTACCCTTTCGGCCTGCGGCAGTACCGCTTTTGAAGGTGCATCGCCCTTGAAGCTGTATACAACATCATACACGTTGATGTTCCACGATGCTTTTATGGTAATATTCTGCGCAGGGATAGTCGCCGGTATTTCCTTATCCCAGCCGGCAAATGTATACCCTTCCTTTGTCGGATCGGCAGGAGCGGTTACATCTGTACCGTAATTCTGCCTGATGGGATCTATTCTGCTTCCGCCGTCGGTATCAAAGGTTATCGTGTACTCATTGATTGACCATTGTGCCTTTACGGTAACATCCTTCGCCGGAATGGTTGTCGGTATTTCCTTATCCCAACCTGTGAAGGTATGTCCCTCCTTAGTCGGATCGGCTGGAGCAGTTACATCCGTACCGTAATTCTGCGTAATAGGTGCTATCCCGCTTCCGCCGTCGGTATCAAAGGTTATCGTGTACTCATTGACAGTCCACTTGCCATTGAGTGTGGCATCCTCAAGAATCGGGCTTCCGTCGGTAAATTTCTTTGTCAGAGCCGCATCGGTATACCATCCGTCAAAGGTGTAGCCTTCGACCCCGGATATTTTTTTGGCGGTATAATTCGTACCTGCAGTAACGGTTTTGCCCTGCGGCAATGCAGCTCCGGCCGGGATATCACCCGTCCAGCTGTACTTGACGTCAACAAGCGGTACCAGACCTATGTCTTCAGCCTCCACGGCGTAGGCCTGATTACCCATTGCGTCCGTGTATGGGATGGTAATACCGCTTATAACTGCAGCTGTTCCATCCTTTTCGGCATCGCTGTCGACACGGTCGCTGGCACCCTGATCTTTAGGAGAAAGTGCATAAGTCTCAAAATCGGGAGTGATAGCTATTTGATAGGTGCCAAGAGGTATCCTGTCAAACGAATATTCTCCGTTATCGCCCGTAACCGCTGTGTAGCTGCTGCGGACATTGGGGCTGGAAAGCGTTACCGTCTGACCTGCAACACCCGGCTCCGCACTATCCTGCACGCCGTTGCCGTTGAGGTCTTTCCACACTCTTCCTGAAACCTCGCCCCATGCAATCTGCATGGAAACGCCGTCCGACTTGAACCAGCCGGTGTATCGGCGTCCCTGGTCGTCCGTTATGTCCTCAAAATACAGCGCATAAAGGATATTTGTTTCGCCCTTCTTTATGCCATCGCCGACAACCTCAACAGGAAGAACAAACGGTTCGGCTGTATCGCTGGAAGGCATACCCTTTAACGCAACGCGAATACAATTTGCATTCTGGGAAAATGCGCCCCAGCTTATCGAACCGCTTCTCAGCGCCGTTCCGACCGTGCTTATATCGGTGGAATCATCAAACCGGCTTGTATCGACATTTGCATATTCGATATCAAAAACATCGCTGTTCGGATTATCGAGCTGCGATATCAGCTTTGCAGTAAATGCAAACTCGGAAATCTCATTGCCCTGCGCATCAACGCCGCTGTTTGCATCACCCCACTCATCGCCCTCTTTAGGTATGGGGATATATACATAGGTTATCTTGTCCGGTTCGGTGCTGGTGGTAACGCCGGAGCCGTTAAAGATGCCGAAATTGACATCATACTGCGTATCCGGCTGAAGCTGGAAATAATTATCGGTTCCGTCCCACGATGTATATTCCGAATCGCTCTTCTCTTTTATCGCAGCGGAGACCGATATATCCGCACGGGACAATATCATATAATAGCCCGTAACGTAAACACTGGTCGGCTTAAGTATAGCCTTTCCGGTTGTGGCGCCATTGCCGTCAACATCAAACGGATCCTCAAACTTCATGGCGGTGTTGCGGTTGGTCGTCGTTGTAATTGCGGGATTTGAGATCATTATCGCATCGTACATATAATGGATCATCTGGCTGTCATTATATGTACTTGCAGGAGTGACTGTGTAGTTGAGCGTAAGCTTGTGGTGGGTTCCTTTGGGCTCAAAGAATCCGACCGCTGCCGCATATCGGTCAGCTTCGTCCGCCAAATCGGCCAGCGGAGTCGTATCTATCTTGTATACTTTGGCATATTTGCCGTCACCATTGGAATCCTGCGTTTCGGTATGGCTGTAAACAACGCTTACATAGTCCGAATATTTCGACAGTATGTCAATACCGTCATTGTTTATAAGCTGGACATTTGCAATGCCTTCGCCGGTTTCATCACGAATATAGATGATCGGATAATGGGTAAAGCCTACGCAGAAAGCAAAGCCTGTCGATGAACGCCAGTTTTCCGCCAAAGTGGCCGAGAGGTGTATGGTCGTACCGGCGCTTGCCTGTATCTGCTTGGTATTTTCGACATGCAGATAGTTGTATACCGTCGTGCTGTATGTGGTCTTAAGTGCAACCTTTCCGGTATCATTCTGTATGGTCTCGCCCGGCTCGACCTTATCGTATACTCTTACATAAGAGGTCGCCGTTTTGTTTGAGCTGTCAAGCTTGAGATTGACGCCGGCGATGGGAACATAAACGCCGCTGTTTCCAACCGTGCCAACACTTGGAAGAACGCCGTATTGATAATCGTCGGATGTATCCGCAGGTGTATCGTTATTATGAGTAAAGTCAAGCTCATATTTGAAGCCGGCAAAATAATCGTCCTCATCAAGCCCCAGCATGGTATTTGATACAAGAACATTGCCGAACGCCGCCGTTCCGGAAAGGTTTACATCCTTTTCGGTCCACTCGGTATCGCCCTTCAGCTTATACCATACCTTGGTTACCTTTTTCCCGCTCGGTATTGCGGCGGTAATGGTGGTAACTCCTATATTTTCGGTGTCAAACTCAAATTCAACGACCTTCGGCGCCGAAGGATCGGTGCCGTTGTTTTTTAGATGCCAGCCGGCAAGCTGATATACAGCCTCCGGAGAAGCCGTATCATACTGCAGAGTATGCGTATATGTCTTTGACTCCATTATCTCGTTGCGCTTTGTCGGGTCAACTACGACATAGGTAAGCGTTCCGGTACCCGTTCTGGAATACGGCACCTCATCGCCGTAAAGCTTCCATTCGATCTTCTTCGCCTTTACTACTACCTCGTCATCTTCGGTGTAGTTCGCGGACGGTATAATCCATTCGGGTGTAATGCCTATGGCATGGGTCGCAAATTTTTCTTTTCTGAACACATAGGTCGTGGTGTCACCTGTTGTTTCCTGTGACTTCAGATCCCACCCGGCAATCGCAGTAGTTGAAACGCTCTGCCCCGGATAGGCATTCTTTGCCCCGACAAGCGTTATATCGCTCGGCGCCTCGATCGTAATTTCCGCATAATCATACAATCTTCTGTGCGATTTGCTGCTTGCGCTTGTATATGTATTCATTACAAGCGGGCTTCCGATGAGATACACGGTTTCGTCCGGCTTGACATATCCGGAATATTTGTTGTTTGCGAGCTGTATCAGCTCAAGCTGCTCTGGCTTTAATGATTTCAGGCTGACGCTTTTTGTTTCCGTCGCCCCCGAAACCGCACAGCTTGCCTCAACAACTATCGCATCGGAGATCGTGCTGAAATTGGTAAGCAGACTCTTCTTTACCATTATTTCAACATCTATGTTTTCGGTTCCTTTGCTGAAATTATAGGTGTACGAGCCATTCCCGAGCTTCTGTCCGTAAATGGTGCTCTCGCCCTGAAGCGGGCTTACCGATTCCAGAGTGGATTCCGGTATATTTGCCGCACCGTTGACAAACCACGTCAGACCCTCTTTTAAGGTGATCTTCATCTTTTTATCGGTTGCGCCGTCGGGGAAAACAGCCGATATTCTGAGCATGACCGTTTCGCTCTCGTATACATTGTCGTGCTCTATTTTAGCGACACTATCCGAGCCGAGAGCAATATTTTCATTGCCTGCTTCCGTGCCGTAATCCCAGATACCGCTTACCGAAAGCTCATTATTCACATCAAGGACATCCGGTGCAGACTGATATACCTGCTCCATCTGAGTGTCGGACACGACTGCCTCATCAGGAGCTTTTTGGCATCCGTCGACGTGTGTGTGTTCATCGATATCGCATACAAGCACATCCGAGCGGCAGCCGTCGGAATGGATATGCTCGGCTTCGACTTCCTCCAGCCCGCAGCTTACCTCATAGCATTGCGCCGTATGGGCATGCTCTATTATATCGCATTCGTCGGTCTGCGCCGCAGCCGAAGGCAGCCATGTCATCGGCAGCATGCTTGCGATGATCAGAAAAAGCATCATTGACGCTATGGCGCGATTTTTTACATCCTTTAACAGAGTTTTCAAGATGTACATCCCTTTCCGCATAAAGTAATATATCTGTTCCCAAAATATTCCCTGAAATCACAAAAGAGTATAATATCCGAGTTTGTTATAATTAAGAAACATTATACTACTTTTTTCCATATACATCAATATTATAAAACAATATTACGCCTACACTCCTATAAAAAAATGCCCTCATTTTTTGTAATATATATGCAAAAAAATGTTTTGATATCCGAACCGCATCACGGCCTCTGTCGCGGAAAATCATTCGGTCTTTCCCAATATTCAAAGCTGCCGCCTTATCACCCATGCCATCGTGAAAAAGCATAAAAAAACAACACCGGGTGCGCCGGTGTTGTTTGAACCCAATATATTGCGCTGCACAGCGCATTTTTCGCGATATTATTCTTCGCTGAAATTATCCTTGCCTACTCCGCAAAGGGGGCAGACGAAATCATCGGGCAGATCCTCGAACTTTGTGCCGGGAGCTATTCCGTTATCGGGATCACCGACAGCCTCATCATATGTCCAGCCACAGATGTCACATACATATTTTTTCATTTTCTTATCCTCCTTAAAGCTCTATCAGATATCAGCCTTCCACAGGCCGTGAAGGTTGCAGTATGCATAAACAGCAACCGGTTTTTCACCGACGAGTGCAAAGCTTACAGCCGGCTCATCGCCGGGATTAAGGCACTTGCGCTGACCGCCGCAATCGGTCTGCAAATATACCCACTGGATGCTGTGTTCCTCGGTCATCGGATGAGCGGCGGCGCCAATCGATACCTTGACGATGTCACCCTCAACACTGACAACGGGAATGTGCTTCTCGGTGCTCGCCTCGACCGTTCCGGGCTCAAGCTGCTTCATCTTCTGACCGCAGCACATAAGGGGAACTCCCGCATCATGTACCAGACCTACGATATTTCCGCAATGCTCACATACAAAAAATCTGTTTTCACACATACTGTAATACCTCCGTTTTTTTATTTAATTTCTTCAAAATCGGCTGCGCCGTGTTTGCACAAAGGACAGATTATATCATCGGGTAAAACGTCACCCTCATAAATATATCCGCAAATCTTGCAGATATACCCTTTTTTGCCATCGGTTTCCGGCTTCGGCTTGACATTGTCGAGATAATAGGTGTATGTCATCGTTTCGCGGTCGGAAAGCACCCTCGCTTCGGTAACCGAGCAGATAAACATTCCATGGGTATCAAGATCGATATACTGCTCCACCTTGAGCGACATGAAGGAATTGATATATCTCGGCAGGAATACCAGACCGTTCTCCGAACGCAGCGGCTCGCAATCGGCAAACTTATCGGTATTGCGTCCGCTTACAAAGCCAAATGCCTCAAAGACCTTGAAGGGCGCATCCTGCGTCAG
>JAGBFS010000238.1 GCA_017936365.1 Clostridia bacterium | reverse complement strand
TGTCAAGAATTTTGAAAATTCTGTTTTGCGTGAGTGCGGTTTTTCTCCTTGCGATTGCTGCTGGGATGAGCGTAAGCGCCGCTGATATGGGATATGAAACGCTGCCGCTGTCGCAGGAGGATATTGACAGAATATGGGACATTACTGCTTTAAGCGTCGAACCTGTGCCATCATCTGCAGATGATCTTGGTGATTCAATAGTCAGCTTTGATGTCTCTGAAAGTGGTAACATACTTTTAGGTTTAAGTGGAGACAAAATAGTGGTTATTGATGCAAACGGTAATGCACTCCATTATTATAAGTTTCATGAAGACGGAAGTTATTATGTATTATGGAAAGAGGATAATATATTATTGTATTTGGTAAGATCAAGATTAATCATTGAAATTTCGCCCGACGGAAATTTAGTTGATATGGTGCACACGGATGATAGAAGCTCAATCAATGATGAGTTGTGGCGAAGAATCGGAAATAAGAATAAGATAACGGTCGGAGAATATACCTATGCTATGACTAATTATGCTTTTGGTTACTCTCGGCTCATAAAGACCGATGGACAGGGCAATATTGATATAATTTATGATGTTGTTGTGGAGCAAAGTTTGAGAGTTGCTGCTGTGACCATCATTGGGATTTTTGCTTTAGCGGTATCAGTTGGTGCAATATTTGAAAATCTTAAGGAAAATCAGAAAAAACAATAATTGGTACAAAATAAAAATTAACTAATAGCTTGCTTCAGTATACATAATATACTATGTTGTTGTTTTGTATAGTGATGAGGATATGATTTAGTGGGCTGGTGTATAAAAGTGTCAAGAATTTTGAAAATTCTGTTTTGCGTGAGTGCGGTTTTTCTCCTTGCGATTGCTGCTGGGATGAGCGTAAGCGCCGCTGATATGGGATATGAAACGCTGCCTGTATCACAGGATAGAATTGATGAAGAATGGGATATTATAGGGTTCAAGGTAATGCCGCCCCCGCCATCATTGGATGAGTTTTCATCATCAGTTAAAAGCTTCGATGTTTCTAAGGATCATAATATCGTAATGTGTTTATCTGATGATAAAATTGTTGTTGCTGACAGCGGTGGTGAAGTGCTTCACTATTATAAGTTTAATGCACATGGAAGCTTTTATGTGCGATGGAAAAATGAAAATATATTACTTTATTCAGAAAGAGGAGGCTCAATTGCGGAATTCTCTCTTGATGGAGAAATAGTAGATCTTTTGATTATGGATGAGGACAGCATGGTCAATAACAAATTGTGGAATGAGCATGTTAGGTATAAGAATAAAATGGTGGTTGATAACTATACTTATAGAATGGCGGGCAGTTTTTGGGGAGATTATCCTCGGCTTTTAAAGATTGATGAACAAGGAAATGTCACAAAGGTTTATGATGTTAGTACCGAAAAAGGACTGTGGAACATAGTTATAGCGGTTATTTTTGTATCAACTTTGACATACACAGTCATTGGAGTTATTATCCAGCAGAAAAAGAGAATGAATTTACGCTAAAGTTAACGACAGATATTAATTACGTTATTGGATTTATCGCAACAAATCAGGAGGCAAACCTTGCTTGAGGTTTGCCTCCTGATAATTTAGTGCCTGTTATCCGTTCAGTTTTTTCGCCAATTGGCGCATAGTATCGGACGATACCTTGATTTTCTTTCTGTCGTAGGTTATAAGGCCGTTCAGCTCCGTTTCGACGTCGGACAGCTGGGTGTATATATCGGCGCATAATCCCTGCTCTGCGGCTGGGATTATCTGTTTTTCGTAAAGGGCGCAAAGCGCTTTTTCAAGCTTTGCCTTGTCTTTGAAATTCTTGTAGCAGAAGTTTGTATCGCTCCATGTGTGGCCGTCTTCCTTGTAGCCATATCCGCCGAACTCGGTAAGAATTACGGCGCGGTCGAGCTTGTCCTTTTTGAACCTGTATTTTTTGAAATAAACATGCAGGCTCTTGAACTCGCCGATCATCTGATCGTGCCAGCCGCTTGCATGGTCGATAAGACGGGTGCTGTCGATTGCGGTAAGGCGGTCGTAAGCCTTTCTTGCATCAAACTGCCCCCAGCCTTCGTTGAATATTGTCCAAAGGACGATGGAGGGGCAGTTGTAAAGCTGATTTATGGTTTCATCAAGCTCGGCGTAGAATTGTTTTCTTCCCTCAAAGTCTCCGCGTGAAAAATCGGTGTATTTGCCGTCGCGTGAGTGTCTTCCCGTTACAAGCGGGGTGGAGATGGTCATAAATTTGTAATCACCGCCGCCGTTTACAAGATCCTGCCATACAAGCATGCCAAGTCGATCGCAATGGTAATACCATCGCATAGGCTCAATTTTTATATGCTTGCGAAGGGTGTTGAAGCCCATCTCTTTTGCGAAATTTATATCGTAGATAAGTGCTTCATCGGACGGTGCGGTATACAATCCGTCCGGCCAATAGCCCTGGTCAAGAAGACCGTGCATGAAATATGGGGAGTTATTCAAATAGATTCGCTTTATTCCGTTAGGGTCGGCCTTTACCTCGACCTTTCTCATTGCAAAATATGAGGAAATACGGTCTTCACCAAGCGCTATGTCGACATCGTATAGCTGCGGAGTGTCCGGCGTCCAGGGGATAAAGTCATTTATCTCTATTTTTTGCTCAATATTCGATGTAAAGCTTATTTCCTTGCCAAGCGTTTTTGCGGTGCAGGGAAGATCGCTGTCGGATATGACCTTGATTTTAACAAGTTTTTCATCAAGCGAAGGCGTGATTTTTATTTCCTTGATGTAATCTTTTGGCGTGCTTTCAAGCCATACGGTCTGCCATATTCCGCTTTGTGCGGTGTACCATATTCCTTTGGGGTTAAGGGTCTGCTTGCCCTTGGAATGATGTGAAGTATCTGTAACGTCGTTTACCTTTACAACTAAATCAAAGGAATCTGACGTTACAAACTCGGTTATGTCGATGGAAAAGGCTGTATAGCCGCCGATGTGAGTAAAGCATTTTGTGTTGTTTATAAATATTTCTGCGGTTTGGTCGACAGCACCGAAATTGAGTAGAAGCCGTCCTTTGTTGAATCCGGCCGGGAGCTTAACCGTACGATGATACCAAAGTGTCTGATCGGGCACAAGTCTGTACGATACGCCGCTAAGCTCACTTTCCGGAGAAAACGGCACCAGAATTTGTCCGTCGTATTTGCCGCAGGCTGTACCGCCGTCGGTTATTGCATAGTCCCACATTCCGTTGAGATTAAGATAGCTGTCCCTTTTAAGCTGGGGACGTGGATATTCGCACAGCACATTATTTTTGTCAAGGGATTCACCCCATACGGTCAACATTAAATATACCTCCCGATATTTCGTGATTATGCTACAGATTATATCACAATAATACCGATATTTCAATATCGCGTAATATTACCATTATTGGTGCGAAATAACTTTGGGTACAATATGTAGCGGTTGACCTTAAAGAACAAATGTTCTATAATTATCGTCGGGAGTGATATTTATGGACAGAGAGATTCTTCATTCCGACTGTAATTCCTTTTATGCGTCGGTAGAGCTGCTTTATCATCCGGAGCTGCGTCATCGACCGATGTCGGTTGGCGGTGACGTAGAGGAACGGCACGGGATAATACTTGCGAGCAGTCCGGAGGCAAAACAGTATGGTGTAAAGACGGGTGAAGCTATCTGGCAGGCTAAGAAAAAGTGCCCGGAGCTGACGGTCATACCTCCGAATTACGAAAGATATATCAGGTATTCGGGCATGACAAGAGAAATATATTCCGACTATACGGATAGGGTAGAGCCGTTTGGTTTGGATGAATGCTGGCTCGATGTGTCGGGCGAATCGGGCGCGGATATAGCACAGAGGATAAGAAAACGCATAAAATCGGAGCTTGGCATAACCGTTTCGGTTGGAGCAAGCTTCAACAAGGTGTTTGCAAAGCTTGGGAGCGATTATAAAAAGCCTGACGCGGTGACTGTGATATCGCGCGATAATTTCAAGGATATCGTTTTTCCGCTTCCTGTTTGCGACCTTTTGTATGTGGGAAGAGCGACAAACAGAAAGCTTACCGAAATGGGGATAAAAACGATAGGTGATCTGGCGTGCTTTCCGAAGGAGCTTCTGGTTGCAAAGTTTGGCAAATGGGGCAATGTGCTGCACGCCTTTTCCAATGGCGAGGACAATTCGCCTGTGGAATATTATGTAAATAAACAGCAGGTTAAGTCGGTCGGCAATTCCACAACAACTCCGCGCGATCTGGTAAATGAAGAGGATGTAAAGATAGTGCTGATGGTTCTGGCGGAGAGTGTTTCCCGAAGATTAAGGGAAAAGGGGCTTGTCGGAAGGGTGGTTGCGGTAAGCGTCAGAAGCTCGCGTCTTTATTGGTTTACGCATCAGAGAAAGCTTTCAAATCATACGGCATTGACTTATGATATTATGTCAACTGCAATGGAGCTTTTTCGCGAAAGCTATTCGTGGAATGAACCGATAAGAAGTCTTGGGATAAGCGTGAGTGATCTTGCGCCTTGGCCGGAATTTGAGCAGGAGAGCATGTTTGATGATGAGATAAGGCATCAGAAACGCGAAAGGGTGGAGCTGGCTGCTTATGATATAAGGCGTAAGTTCGGAACGTACGGTGTCCAGCCGGCGATTTTGCTAAAGGACAGCTATCTTTCCGGGTTTGATCCGAAACGCAATCACAAGGCTCATCCTGTGGGATATTTCAAGGAAAAGATAGAGCTTTGAAGCTATACTTTATATAAATATACAATAATATGTTAAATTTTCAAAATACACTTTCATTTTAAGCTGATATGGTATATAATACAGTGTAATTATCTTTATGCTTTTGGAAAGAATGGTGATTATATGGCAGAGGTCATATTGCTTGCATATACTCCGGAGCCGGAACGCAGCGTCGCGTGTGCGGCAAAGCTTTGTTATTCGGCTTCGTCGATAAACGATCTTAAAAACGGCCTTACCGAAGATAAGGCGGCGTCCTTTATAAATATGCTTTCTGAAATCGGACATGAAAGCCCGATAGAGCATGCATCCTTTACCTTTGGTATTGAGGGCGTGTCGCGTTCGCTTCTGGCGCAGATCACCCGACACAGAATAGCCTCCTACAGCGTTCAGAGCCAGCGGTATGTAAAGGCGGAGGATTTTGAATACGTTCTCCCGCCGGAGATAGAAGAGATTCCGGAGGCAAAGGAGATTTTCCTTAACGCCATGGCGCAGGATCGCGAAAACTATGCACGTCTTGCGGATATTCTTCAGAAGAAGCATACCGAAAAACTGGTCGCGCAGGGAATGAATGAGCAGGCGGCGGCAAAAAAGGCTGAGAAGATAGCCATTGAAGATGCACGTTTTGTGCTGCCCAACGCCTGCACTACGAAGATGGTCGTTACGATGAATGCGAGAAGTCTGCACAATTTCTTTGCCCACAGATGCTGCAACAGGGCTCAGTGGGAAATCAGAGAGGTCGCCGAAAAGATGCTTGCCCTTGTCAGGGAGGTTGCTCCGGCGCTCTTTGCGTATGCCGGACCGCCATGTCTGCGCGGTGCGTGTCCTGAAGGAAAAATGAGCTGCGGCAAGGCGGCGGAAATCAGAAAGAAGTATGGAGTAAATGACAGGTAAACTTATAGTTATAGACGGTCTTGACGGAAGCGGTAAGGCGACGCAGTCGCAACTGCTGGCGCAGCGTCTGACGCAGTCGGGAACGGCGGCAAGAAGAATAACCTTTCCCGATTACAATGATGATTCTTCGAAGCTTGTGCAGATGTATCTGCGCGGCGATTTCGGCGATTCTCCCGATGCGGTAAATACCTATGCGGCATCAAGCTTTTACGCCGTTGACCGTTACGCCAGCTATAAGCGTCATTGGCAGGAGGATTATAATAACGGAACGGTTATAATTGCGGACAGATACACCACCTCCAACGCCGTTCATCAGATGGCAAAGCTTGAAGAAGATAAGTGGGATTCTTATCTTGAATGGCTTTACGATTACGAATACAATCTTTTGGGGCTGCCCGCTCCCGATGCGGTTATATTCCTTGATATGCCGCTTGAGGTTTCACAGAACCTTATGAAGGAAAGATACGGCGGCGATGAAGGTAAGAAAGACATTCACGAAAGAGCGCTTGAATATCTGGCGTCGTGCAGAAGAAGCGCCCAATATGCCGCGGCAAAGGGCGATTGGCATATACTGCAGTGCGCACATGACGGCAAACCGGATACCATTGAATGTATTTCGGATTCGATATTAGCTCTTATCAAAAAGGCAGGACTTATTTAATGCTCGATTTCAGACGCTCGACCCCAGAGGACAAGCAGTGGATAGATGAAGTTTTAAAAAATTCAAAGCATCGCGGATGCGTTTACAGCTTTGCTCAGACATATATCTGGGCTGAAAAATACAATACACAGGTGTGCAGATATAAAAACGCACTTCTTATCAAGGGCGGATACGATGAGTCTTATTACATGTACCCTGTGGGGGAATACGATATTGCCGATGTTGTCGATGTGCTGAAAAAGGACAGCGAGGAACGCGGTACAGCCTTTGCATTTGCCGCGGCCGAAGAGTGGCAGGCGCAGGAGCTGTGTGAAGCTTTTCCCGAACGGTTCGCCTGTGAGGAAGAAAGGGACAGCTTCGATTATATTTATCTCTCGTCCGACCTTATATCGCTTGCCGGACGCAAATACCACGGAAAAAGAAATCATATATCAAAATTTTTAAGAAAGCATCCCGATTGCTCTTATGAGGATATAACCCCTGAAAATATCGAACAATGCCGCGCCGCGGCCAGATTGTGGTTTGAACAGAACAGCGAAAGGGAAGGCATCGGCGATGAGCTGGAAGCGATAGAACGTGCGCTCGACCACTTTTTCAAGTTTGAGTTTGTCGGCGGTATGTTAAGGGCAGATGAAAGGATAATCGCTTTCACAATAGGTGAACGTCTTAATTCCGATAGCTTTGTTGTTCATTTTGAAAAGGCGCTTGAGGGTTACGAGGAAGCGTACACCGTTATAAACAACCGTTTTGCGGCAATGCGGCTTTCCGATTACAAATATATAAATCGGGAAGAGGATATGGGAATTGAGGGATTGAGAAAGGCAAAGCTTTCATATCATCCTCATCTGCTGCTGAAAAAATATTATGCTTATGAGGTGACCAGTTAATTGATAACCCTTGCAAAGGATGGAATGAGGGGCGATCTGGAAAGAATATGGCGCTCCTGTTTTCCGGAAGATCCGCCCGAATATGTAAAATACTTTTTTGACAACAGATATAATCCGAACGCCTGTGTGGTTTATATTGACGATGAGGGCGGCCGTCCGGTAAGCATGCTCCACATGCTGGACGCGACCATAACGGAGGACAGCGAGGTTGTGCCGGTTCAGTATATTTACGCCGCAGCGACAAGAGCCGATCACAGGGGACGCGGAATAATGCATCGGCTTATGGAGTATGCCAGAAGATATGCCGTTGCAAAGCGACAGAAATACATGGTTCTTGTGCCGGGGAGCCGCGAGCTTTTCCGATTTTACGAGAAAATGGGTTTTTACCGCTGCTTTAAGGTGCGAAGCGTCTATATGACACGCGATGACCTTATAAAGCTTTCCGGATATAATAAAAATAAAACCTCCCGTGGCGCGGAGCGTCCGGCTATGCTTTCGGTTTCGGATATCGCATCGGTAAGGCGTGATATACTCGTGGATCGTGAAGGCTTTATCGGATGGGATGCTCAGGCGGTCAAATATGCCGCCGGTGTCCACAGCGTTTCAAACGGGTCGATAGTAACGGTGGCCGACGGATCGGATGCCGGATATGCCTTTGTGCGGCCTGATACCCCCGGAAGTGTGCAGATAACCGAATTTATCGCCCATTCGGGATTCGATAAAGCTTTGGTAAAAGCGGTGCTCGATGCGTGCGATGCACAAAGGTTTGAGCTTCGTGTGCCGGTTTTTGATGAGTTTTTCTCAACCTTCGGCGAAATAATCGATTACGGTATGATAAGGCACGTTGCCGATAAAAAGCCCGTCGGGCTGCTTACGCTGACCGGTTCGCATATACCGTATATCGGATTGGCTCTTGATTGATGATTTCTTGCATATAGATGTAGGAGGAATGATAAAATGGTTTATGTTTTTTTAGCGGACGGCTTTGAAGAGATGGAAGCCCTTTGCACCATTGATTGCCTGAGACGCGCCGGGATAGAGGTCGTGAGCGTAGGAGTAACGGGTGATACGGTAACCGGTGCGCACGCAATAAAGGTAGCGGCTGATACAACCGATATCGAATTATCCGGTAATATCGAGATGATAGTTCTTCCGGGCGGTATGCCGGGAACAACAAATCTTGATAAATCGCCGATGGTAGAAAAGGCTATTGCGTATTGTTCTGATCACGATATTCCGATGGCGGCTATCTGTGCGGCTCCGACAATCTTCGGAAAAAGAGGTCTGCTTGACGGTAAGGATGCTGTCTGCTATCCCGGATGTGAGGATGATATGGGCAAAGCAAATATGCAAAATAAGGCTTTTGTTACCGATGGATTGATTACAACCGGAGCGAGCGCCGGATGTGCAATACGCTTTGCATCAGAGCTTGTCAGGATACTGCGTGGTGAGGATGCCGCTTCTGCATTGACGGAAGCTCTGGTTATACGCTGATGCAGGATATCAGAAAGATAAAAAATGATATACGCAGTTCCATGAAGGATTATCGCCGCTCGCTCGATGAGCGGACAAAATCCAGATTGGATATTGCTATACTTGAAAGGCTTACGGCGCTGGAGGCATATAAATCGGCACACACGGTGCTGCCTTATGTTTCCATAGAGCTTGAGGTCGATACCTATGGCATTATAAAAAAGGCGCTCGAAGACGGCAAGAGGGTTGCCTGCCCCCGATGCGTTGACGGAACGCGAAATATGGAATTTTACTATATAGATGATGTTTCGCAGCTGAGTCCGGGCTCGTTTTCCGTGCCGGAGCCTTCTCCGGATAAGGCGCGGCTGGTAACCGATTTTGATACCGGTCTTTGCATAGTTCCGGGTCTTGCCTTTGATTACAGCGGTTTTCGGCTGGGTTACGGCAAAGGGTATTATGACCGATTTTTCTCGCAGTTTGGCGGAACAAAGATCGGGATATGCTACAGCGAATGTGTAAAAAAACGGCTGCCGCATGGTTTTTATGACAAGCCGGTCGATATACTTGTTACCGATTTATTTGTAAAGCATAATACCGAAAGACAGCAATAAAATAAAAGGCGTCCCCAAAAAAGGAGACGCCCGGAAAATGATTTAGTCGCAGCCACCGCAGCCGAGAGCGACGATGATGATTATGAGTATCCAAAGAAGGGTATCATTCTCACCGCAGAACAGATTTCTCAGACACATTTGTTTTCACCTCTCTTTTGCTTTTGGTACATATTATGAAGAATTATGTAGCGGTGTTACAATAAATATTTGAGGGCTGTCAGCCGACGTGCAGCAGCTTTTCACAAAGAAAGGATGGTCACAGCTTATGTATGACGATTACGATAAGAACATAGGCGGCGAAAAGAAAAAGTTTGTAGTCCATATATCTGATGAAGATTACGGTGATTACGAATCGTCCGAATCGATGCGTCCGCGCCGCAATCCGCAGCGCAGCAGCGCGAATCAGTCGCTCGCACGCCGTCAGAATCAGGGGGGCGGTCTTGCTCGCCGTGATATGCCGGTGTCGCGAACCCGTGTGGTTACGACAAGAACGGGCGATAAGTATGAGATTCCGGAAGAAAGCATGCTTTCACCCAAGGCGCTTAAAAAACAGCGCAAGAATCAAAAGGGCAGAGGCTGCATTATCGCCGTTGTTTATGCGCTGATAGTATGTGCCATATCCGGATTGCTTTCTTTTTACATTATCGTTGGTATAAACGATATGTTCGGTCTGGTAAAGGACGATGCCGAGATAGAGGTTTATATCCCTGCAAAGGCCGATCTCGATCAGGTTGCAACCATACTCGGCGATGCCGGTGTTGTTGACTATCCGTTCTTCTTCAAGCTTTATGCCAATTTTACAAACGATGAGGAGTTCAGGGGCGGTGCAACATTCACCCTCAACTCCAAATCGGACTACGATATGCTTATCCGTAAGCTGACAAGACCTGCATCGGCTGACGGCAGTATCGTTACGGTCACCTTCCCTGAGGGCTTCAATATCCAGCAGATAGCCGAGCGTCTTGAGGAATATTATGTCTGTGATGCCGAGGCTTTCATAAACAGCTGCAATAACTATAAGGAGAAATTCTCCAAATACAGCTGCATCAATTATATCAATGTAAAGCAGAGCACCGACAGAGTCTATGGTCTTGAAGGATTCCTCTTCCCGGATACCTATTCCTTCTATATGCAGGAAGGCTCGGTAAGCGCGATAAACAAGATGCTTGATGCATTCAATAAAAAGGTTATTAACAACCCCGATCTTCTTATCGGTGAACGTGCAAAGGCTCTTGGCGTAACGATCGACGATATCATTACCCTTGCTTCCGTCATCGAAAGAGAGACTCCCGACCCCAACGAAATGAAAAACGTTGCATCGGTATTCTATAACCGTATGAAGAATCCCGGACATGACGGTATCGGCGGAAAGCTTCAGTCGGATGCTACCAGATGGTATCCGTACGCCACAAAGACCGTATTCCAGGCTGCGACCGATCTTACCGCAGACCAGAAGGCTTCGTGGGTAAGTAAGTACGATACGACCACGTTTGCAGGTCTCCCGCCGGGACCGATATGCTGCCCGAGCTACGACGCAATCTATGCGGCATGCTATCCGAATTCCACAAGCTATTATTATTTCTTTACCGATGATAATAAGGCTCACTATTATGCTACAACCTATGGTGAGTTCCAGCAGAAGCTCAATCAGGCGAAAGCCGCCGGTGTATTCTCCGGATGATGAACAGGAATATTGAAATATTAGCTCCGGCAGGAGATTTTGAAAGACTGCGCGCCGCCCTGGATTACGGGGCGCACGCAGTTTATCTTGCCGGCAACGAATTTGGAATGCGAGCCGGAGCGGCCAATTTTTCAAATGAAGAGCTGCCGATGGCTGTTGAGCTCGCTCATTCAAAGGGTGTCAAGGTATACGTTACCTGCAACACTATTCCAAGGTGTGACGAGCTTGAACGTCTGCGCGATTTTCTGCAATTTGCAGCGGAGTGCAAAATCGATGCTCTTATAATAGGCGATCTTGGTGTATTTGAAATGGCGCGCCGATATGCGCCCGATATCCCCATACACATGTCAACTCAGACGGGTATCGCCAATTATGAAACAGCCAATGTGCTTCATAAAATGGGTGCATCACGCGTGGTTCTTGCAAGAGAGCTGAGCTGCAGGGAAATAGAGCAGATAAGAAAGAATACGTCCGAAGAGCTGGAAATAGAGGTCTTTGTACACGGCTCGATGTGCGTTTCCTTTTCGGGTCGCCGTCTTATTTCCAATTACCTTACAAACAGGGACGCAAACAGGGGCGAGTGTGCTCAGCCGTGTCGTTGGGGATACCATTTGATGGAGGAAACCCGACCGGGCGAATATTTCCCCATATTTGAAGATGAAAAAGGCACGCATATACTCAATTCGCGTGATATCTGCCTTATAAACAGGATCCCGGAACTGGTCAATTGTGGCGTAACAAGCTTCAAGATCGAAGGACGTGCAAAGTCATCCTATTATACTGCGGTGGTTACAAATGCCTACCGTTGTGCCGTGGAGGTATATCTGAAAAATCCGTCGGATGATTTCAAAGTTCCCGGGTGGATAGCCGATGAGGTTTGCAAGGTAAGCCACCGCGAATACAGTGAAGGCTTTTTTACCGGAGGACATCCCGGTCAGGCGATTTGGTCGGGCGGATATATTCGCGAGTATGAGGTTGCCGCAATAGTCGAGGGATACGAAAACGGCAATCTTGTCATTAGCCAAAGAAATAAATTTTGGAAAGGTCAGATGCTGGAGGCAATAGCACCCGGCAAGGAGCCTGTTTCGATAACGGTTGACGCGATGTTTGATTCAAACGGTCAGCCGATAGAAAGCGCACCCAATCCGATGATGACGGTGTTGATACCGTCAGACAAAGAGCTTTGCAAGGGTGCAATATTAAGAAGAGCCAAATAAAAACAGCCTGTATGGAAATGATATCCATGCAGGCTTTATTTTTATGGGGGTACAAAATTGGAAAAGAGATTGATAGCTGTTTTTGGCGCGTTGATATTATGTGCATCCTTTATGATATTCAGAGTGCTTGATGCATCACTGAAATCGGAATATGTAAGTACGGTAAATTCGCAAAGCCGTTATACCGTTACGGTATGTTCGGCTCGCGGTACAATATATGACAGGAAGCTTCGCCCTCTTGCCGGCGGAAAATCGGAATACCGTGCGGTTATAACGCCTTCACACGAAACCGTTGAATATGTAAGCAAGGTTTTTGAGCCGCAGCAGCTGGCGCAGATGGAGGAGCGTCTGACGGGAACGGCTCCGTTTGTGATAAAGGTGGATGACGCAACGGTTGACGGAACCGGGGTTGATGTTTTCAGCGCACAAAAAAGATATGGTTCAGTAAAAACCGCAGAGCATATTTTGGGTTATGTTAATATGGACGGTAATGGAGTAAGCGGTGCTGAAAGGGTGTTTGACGAGGTTCTCGCAAAGAATTCAGGATATTTAAAGGCGACCTATACCGTTGATGCAAGAGGAAGAAAGCTGAGCGGAACACAGCCGCAGGTGATTGATTCGACGGTTCTTTCAAGGGCGGGCGTTGTTCTGACTCTGGACGCTGATATACAATCAATAGCCGAGGCAGCTGCTCTCAAATATCTTGATAAGGGAGCGATAATAATAACCGACATTGAATCGGGGGATATACTTGCCTGTGTGAGCTGTCCACGGTATGATCCGGAATCGGTTGCGCAATATCTGTCTGACAGCGATGCTCCTCTTATAAATCGGGCGTTTTCCTGCTATGATGTCGGTTCGGTGTTCAAGCTTGTTGTTGCCGGTGCCGCGCTTGAAAACGGTATTGGTGATGATTTTGTTTATAACTGTACCGGCTGTGTAGAGATAGGCGAAAATCAGTTTCATTGCAGCAAAAGGGAGGGACATGGGGAGATAGGTATGGAGGAGGCGATAGCCTACTCGTGCAATACCTATTTTATTAATCTTGCACAGCAGCTCGGCGGAGAAAAAATACTTGACTTTGCGCAAAAGGCAGGTATGGCTGAAGCTGTTGAGGTTTGTGACGGATGGATGACAGATGCCGGTATATTGCCCGATTTGGCCGTATTGCAAAACCCGGCAGCGCTTGCAAATCTGTCCTTTGGGCAGGGAAAACTCATGCTGACTCCGCTGCATCTTTCCAGGTTTGTCGGAGCAATAGCAAATAACGGTATAGTTGTGCAGCCTAATATATTTCTCGGCTGCACCGATATAAACGGAAATATTATCAATGGTTCGCAAAGTAGTGAAGAAAGGTTGCTTTCAAGCGAAAACGCGAATAAATTAAAACAGTATATGCGTGCCTGCGTGGTATACGGGACAGGCAAAAATGTTGTGACCGACCGCGCTGTATGCGCGGCAAAAACAGGAAGCGCACAAACGGGAATAAAGACGGGCGGTCGCAGTGTGGTGCAGGCGTGGTACGCCGGATTCTTCCCATATGATGAGCCTCAGTATGCCTGTGTTGTTCTTGCGGAGGACGGAGAGTCGGGTGCGGCTACCGCAGGTCCTGTTTTTGCATATATCGCGGATGAATTATCTCTTTAAAAAACACTTTATATCCGTCTGATTTTTTGATATAATCAAATTCAGTAACGGATAACGAGGTGCATATAAAATGTATGATGAGCTTACAAAAGAAGATATTGCAAAGATGCAGGCAGAGCTTGAGGACAGGATAGTAAATCAGCGCAAGGTATTGCTGGAGGAGGTAAAGCGATGCCGCGAATTCGGCGATCTGAGTGAGAATTTTGAATATAAGGAAGCAAAGCGTGCAAAAAATCGCAACGAAAGCCGGATAAGATATCTTCAGAATATGATAAAAACGGCCAAGGTCATCGATGACAGCTCTGATGCGGATAGTGTCGGACTTTACGACAAGGTAGAAATATATATCCCCGAAGACGATGAAACGCAGATCATCAAGGTGGTTACCACGATAAGGATAAATCCGCTTGACGGATTGATAAGCAAAGAATCTCCGCTGGGAAAAGCGGTGCTGGGCCGCAAGGTGGGGGATAAGGTTACCGTTTGCGTCAGCGATACCTATTCATACGAGGTTGAGATAAAGTATATCGAAAAGGGCGAGGATGACGGCAGCGCACCAATTTTGACATATTAATTAGGTTGGAGGGGAAGAGGGTTCACATAAAAATCCTAAAAATATGAACGATAACTATGCTTCTGAAATTATGCAGATATTATCTGAAGGTTTGAAACCGCATGGCTTTAACGTAGCTAAAGGAAGTCATTTTTTTATACGCGTGCTAAACGGAGAAATTATGCAAATAATATATCCCCGCTTTTTGCCTACACCTGAATTGGGGCTTTATACTTTCACGATTGAAACAACGGTCAATTCAATTTATATGTCACGGTTAAGTAAGAAAACGATTTATGGACACAAGCGATTGCTTTATCAATTCTTAAGTGATTTGGAACGCGCTGTGATTCCGTGGCAGAAGTATTGCTATGTCTATGACAGTAATAATGTTAAGGATATATCACAAAAAGCACTCAGCGATATAATTAAGTATATTATTCCGAGTTATAATAATGTCACCACATTGGAAAGTTTTGTTGAGTACAGCTTTAAAGAAAAT
>JAGBFS010000237.1 GCA_017936365.1 Clostridia bacterium | reverse complement strand
ACCTCTTTTTCAACCTTTGCATGAAGCTCGGTTGCCACAAGATAGGCCGTATCGAAATCGATAACCTCATTGATTCCGGCCATAACGCCAAGCATCATAAGCTTTTTAATGATTTCGCTTGCCTGAATCTTCATTCTGGAAGCAAGCTCGCCAACGGTTATCTCATCAGGAATGGTGACCGTGATCGGCTTAAGCTTACGCTCAAGAGCCAATCTCTTCATACGCTCGGCCTCGGTCTCCTTCTTGGTCTGGCGGCCGGCCTTGCCCTTCTGACGATACTGTTGCGATTTCTGGTTAAGCTTCTGCTTGCCAACAGTATGTTCGCTGCTTCTGCCGCTCTTTGCATGAGCAAGGTCATCGTAACGTGTATTGTACTTATCGGCGTTAAGCTCGCCCGAACGCATATCTACAACTCTTGCAGTCTTCTGATTTGAGGTCTGCGGAGCCGACTGTACTATAACAGCGCCCTGCACCGGCTGCTGGGGCTTGGGCTTGAGGGTAACGGTCTCCGGACGCTTCTGCTGCTTCTGATGAGGCTTTTCGGCCTTCGGCTTCTGCGTATCTTTTTCGGGAACCTTTTCTTCAGCCTTGGGCTGTTCCTTTTTAGTCTTTTCGCCGCTCTTTGCAGTCTTTGCCTTTTTAGGTGCTTCCGGCTTCTTTTCTGCCTCCTGAGCCTGTGCCTCAAGCTCATTTTCGGTTACACCCTCGGAAACAAATACCTGTACCTTGGGCTGATCGTCGGACTTTTTCTGCTTTAAGGGCTTTGCCGAAGCAAGCAGCGCATCAAAGCTTTCCACCTGTGCATTCTGGGTAAGCTTATCGTATACCAGATCAAGCTCAAGTCCTTCGATGGTGGTCATGGTGGAATACTTACGGTCGCCGCCCATGCCCTTGAGCATCTCTATGATCGTCTTGCTCGGGACACCAAAGTCCTTTGCCACTTCGTGTATCTTATATCTTTCTAACATTCGGATTACTCCTCCCCTTTGCCTGCATTAAGCAGCCGCTTTACCTGTGCGGCAAAGCCGCTGTCGTTTACCGAAATGATTCTTACCGATTTTCCGACCGCACTCTTCAAATCGTCAATATCATACGGTATCTCAAATATATCAACCTGACACTCCTCCAGCGCATATTTCAGCTCTTTCAAGGATTTGGGCGAAATATCCTTCGCTGTGAGTATCAGAGCACTTTCTTTTTTCACCGCACTCCCGACGGCACTGTCGAAGCCCATCGAAACCTTTCCTGCGCGCCGCGCGAGACCAAGCATGGAAAGCAGCTTATCATTCGGCATTGTTAAGCTCCCCTTCCATCGCTTCCCACACGCTGTCGTCGATCTGTGTGGAAAAGGTTCGCTCAAGCCTGCGCGCCTTTCTTGCCGCCTTGAGGCAATCGGCACTTCGGCATATATACGCGCCCCTGCCCGGCTTTTTGCCGACAAGGTCTACGCTTATTTCCCCATCGGGGCTTCTTACTATGCGTACAAGCTCACGCTTCGGCTTCATCTCGCCGCAGCCGGTACACATACGCATCGGGATCTTGCGTTCTTTCTGCATCAGGTTATCCTTCCGAATTACAGATTTTTTGATATATTACGTGTTTTGGATCAGACGGTCTCCTCGCCGTAATAGCCCGACTCGGGACGGATATCTATCTTCCATCCGGTAAGTCTTGCGGCAAGACGTGCATTCTGACCCTTGTTTCCTATAGCAAGCGAAAGCTGCTCATCGGGCACTCTTACACGGCAGGTGCGCGGCTGTTCCTCGTCGATCTCAACCGAAACAACGTTTGCCGGAGAAAGAGCCTTGCTTATGAACTCGGCCGGATCTTCGCTGTATTTTACGATATCTATCTTCTCGCCGCCAAGCTCCTTGACTATATCATTGACACGGGAGCTTCTGGGACCGATGCAAGCACCGACCGGATCGACGTTTTCATCATGGCTGTAAACTGCAATTTTTGTTCTGCTTCCGGCCTCTCTCGAAACACCCTTTATCTCAACTATACCTTCGTATATTTCAGGAACTTCCGTTTCAAAAAGACGCTTTACAAGACCGGGATGAGTACGGGAAACCGTAGCACGCGCCGATTTTTCGACATCCTTTATATCGACAACATATACCTTAACGGTATCGCCCTCATGGAATACCTCGCCGGCGATCTGCTCATTTTTGAGAAGCGGAACCTCGATCTTGCCGATCTTGAGGATAACGGTACCGCTGCGGTCATCGATACGCTCAACAGTAGCTGCAACAAGCTCCTGATTGCGGCTCTGCAGCTCGGCTGCGACCTGACCTCTTTCAACCTCACGGATACCCTGACGGATAACGTGCTTTGCGGTCATTGCTGCTATTCGGCCGAACTCCTTGGTTTCAAGCGGAATACCAACCTTATCGCCTACCATCGCATGGGGATTATATCTTCTTGCTTCCTCAACGATCATTTCCCTGTCGTGATCGAAAACTTCGTCAACTACCATTTTGTTAATAAAAACATTGAATACATTCTTTTCGGCATTGATGTCAACAGTAACATCCTCATTGCCGCCGTTACTGTTCTTTACAGCAACCGTTATAGCGGTGCTGATCTTTTCTATCATATACGACACCGGGATGCCGCGTTCGTCCTCAAACATCTGAAGAGCTTCAAAAAATTCTTTGTTCTGCTGTGCCTTGGTCGGGACCTTGCTTCCCTTTGATCTGCCAGCCATGCCTCTTACCTCCAATTATTTATGTTATGCGGTCAGTTTCCTGATTTTATTCCTGTACCTCGTTATCTATATCATCATCGGTCAGACAAACCGATGACACATCCTTTTTCGGAATCTCAAATTCCACACCGTCAAGATCGGCAAGCACTATATTTCCGTCGCGCAGTGCAACAAGATCGGCTATTACGTCTTTTGTTCCGTCCTCAAGCGGCCTGAAAAATTTTACGCATACTTCGCGTCCTGCCATCTTTTCAAAATGCTCCGGACGTCTGAGCTCACGCTCGATTCCGGGGGAACATACCTCCAGAAAATAGCTCTGATCGATAGGGTCTGCCTCTTCGATAAGAGGATCGACAGCCTTGCTCATGCGTTCGCAGTCATCGATATTGATACCCTCCGGCTTGTCAATAAATATCCGCAGATACCACGATGCACCTTCCTTTTCAAAACGTACATCCCACAGATCCAGACCAAGCTGCTGCGCTACCGGCAACGCTATTTTGGTTACCGTGGAAACGGTATTACCGCCCTTTGATCCGCTGTTTGTTTTGCCCATAATGATAAAATTCCTTTCACAAAAGCCGCGGCAAAAATCCTATGTAGATTGCCGCCAAGCCCAAACAATACAAAAGAGCGGGTTGCCCCACTCTTTCCTTTACATCTTACGTTCTAAAATATATTACCACAAAGCTTTTGAAATTACAAGCATTATTTTTATTTTTGTGATTATCACGTTATTATTTCTTGTCAAGTACAAAGCAATATGATGCCGTAACTTTTGTAATTGGTGCTATCTCATACCCCTGAGACCACAGATATTCGATTATCTGAGGCATAGCCTTCGCGGTATGCTCCTTGTTATGCATAAGAATTATCTCGCGGTCACGGACGCACTGCTTCTTAATATTATTAAGGCAGTAATCGGCATCGGCCTTTGCCGACACATCCCCAGACGTTGTTGTCCAGTCGAATATCTGGTAACCATTCTCTTTAAGCAATCTTGGATATGTCGTTCCGTGCGCTCTGCACTTTCCCTGAGTCGAGCCTCCGGGAAAACGGAAAACCATTGCTGGTTTGCTTCCGGTGACACTTTCCAAAAATGCGTTCTGCCGATCGATCGAGTTTATCAGCGAAGTGGAATTTTTGTAGATAGACTCGTAGTTATGCGAATACGAATGATTGCCTACGGTATGTCCTTCATCGGCTATCATTTTATATATATCATGGTGGGTACGCTGTGCCGCAAGGAAGAATGTTGCCTTTACATCATATTTTTTAAACGTTTCAAGCATTGTGATCGTATGCTTGTTAGGCCAGTCATCGATCGTCAGATATGCCACCTTCTGCGATATGACGCTGCATTCGGCCTCATTGCCGTTTTTATCGATAGCCTTTATTGTAACGGTTCCGGCTTTGTTTGCTGTGAGATTGCCTTTCTCATCCACAGAAACCGTTTCCGGGTCACTCGATACCCACTCGGCAGCATAACCTATGACCGTCCTGAGCTGTGCACTATCCTTACAGTATATCTTCAGCTCCTGACTGGACAGTTTTATTTTCGGCGCTGCAGTTGTTGGTACCGGTTCGGCCACGGTCTGTGAAACAGCGTTGCCGCTGGCAGTTTTCACTTCCGACGGCTTCTGCGACAATGCAGCCCATACACAGATTCCCTGTATAAATATGATGCCTATAAGGATTGTGACCAATGCAATTTTTGACTTTGACTTCATCACATACACTTTCCCTTACGCCATTTTTAATCGCAAAAGGATATATTGGCCGCGCTCGAATTATTCTTCGCTTTCCTCGTCTGCCTCATCGCCCTGAACCGATTTTACAAGCGGCTCGGTTACAAATACCGACTCACCGTATGCGGCGATAAGAGCGAGCATGCATACAATAAACGCGATTTTAAGAGCTAATGTATCCACACCGGTGGGAAGAACGTTAATCATTATCGCCGTCCAGACAACACCAAAGAAGGCTGCGGTGGAAATTCCGGAAATAATCGAAAAATCCATGGTCAGCACCTTTGCTTTCAGACGTGCAAAGAATGCCGCTCCGGTTCCCATCGCATATACGGCACCGAAGCCGATAACCATGATTATGGAAAGTATGTCGGTCGCAAGACGCGGGGTCTCGCCGTCAGACTGCTTGAGAACAAAGCCGTAAACAAAAGCAACGCCGAATGCTACAAGGAAAAGTACCAAAGTAAGTATATCAAAAATGACCTTTGACTGTCTGCTGTTTTCCATAACTGTTTTTCCTTTCGGTTGTATTACTCTGTAACTATATCGGGGATATCCTGTGCGGCCACCTCGGAAACGATAGCAGCGCCAGACGCCGAGCCGGATGCCGAACCGGATGCTGCAGCCTGAGCCTCTCTCTTCTGCATCTGGACGCAAAGTATGATAAGAATCGCACATACTATGGCAAGAACGATCGACTTGATCACCGTTCCCGAAACAAAGCCCGACATATCGTTGTGAACCCTCTTGCGCTCATGATAATCGAAAACCGAAGTAAATACGACATATCCTATGCAAGCTAAAATCATGACTATCGTCCAGGGAATACTGCACCAAGAAGACGAGAAAACATATTCCCATCCGAAAAGGCAGAAAAGAATTACTGCCGAACAGCCCCATCCGCTGTACATCTGGAGCTTGTCCCATTTGCTCATCTCGGTTTTATTGTTTCCTAAACCGCCCATTTTGAAAAATCCTTCCTATCAAATCAAGTTTTTATTCATTTTATAATAACCAAACAGCAACGTCAAGTGATATTTTAAAGAATTTACAGGCCGGTACTTGAATTCTTCACCTGTTTATGTTTAAATATAGAAAACTGTTTTTTAAGGAGTAGTTTTTCTATGGCCACTTCCAATAATGATATACGCGAAATGGAAAAGGAACGCCTTGCGCGCGAAAAGGAAATGGTGGACGAGCTTGAATATAACGAGAATCTCAACAAGCTGAATCTCATCAAAAACCGTCCGCTGATGGTCAAAGCCGCATTGGCGCTTGCCGATCTGATATTGATATTCGTTGTCATATACGGTTACAATAACTATGTCTACGCCGGATTCCCGTCCTTTGTCCCGTGGATGGTGGGCGCGATATTTGCGGTCATGTTTGTCATCCGTACGGTCAGCATAGTCCGTATGATCCGCGAAGGCGGCAATCCTCCCGCAGACAGCGCGGATGATGAAGAAAAATAGTTGTTGACGGGCAGAAAATAATATGCTATAATTTTACGGCTGGCGTCACGCGCCGCCAATCTTATCCATCCGATGCCACGGTTTCGGGGTAAAGCCTTTATTAAGGAATACACCTGCCCGTTGCTGTGGTATCTTCGGAAATATTTTTAATGAGGTGTTTTAACCATGATCAAAGACGAAAAGCAGGCCATTATTGAGAAGTATGCCCGTCATGAGGGCGATACCGGTTCTCCCGAAGTACAGATCGCTATCCTCACCAAGAGAATCAACGATCTTACCGAGCATCTTAAGACCAACAAGAATGACCATCATTCCCGCCGCGGTCTCTTCAAGATGGTCGGTCACAGAAGAAACCTTCTCAACTATCTCATCAAGACAGACATAGAGCGTTACCGTGCAATCATTGCAGAGCTCGGTATCCGTAAGTAAACATCGCACTAACATAGGCAAGCGGAGGACACTCCGCTTGCCTGTAAGTCTTTTTTAATGCAAACAAGTACCAAACGACTGCACATCCGGCATAGCGGTAAAACGGGTGTCCGAGAAGCTTTTTTCGGGGATCGGTTTTATTGCTAAGCCTGTGTGTATTCGTAAAAATATACGGAGGTTAAAAAATCAATGTTTGAAAATTTCAAAGTATTTGAGACCGAACTTGCCGGACGTCCGCTGGTCGTCGAAACCGGTAAGATCGCTCAGCTTGCAAACGGCGCATGTCTTGTCCGTTACGGCGAGACTGTCGTAAACGTTGCAGTAACCGCATCGGCAAAACCCAGAGACGGTATCGATTTCTTCCCTCTCTCCGTCGATTACGAAGAAAAGCTTTATGCTGTCGGTAAGATTCCCGGTTCCTTCCTCAAGAGAGAAGGCCGTCCTTCCGAAAAGGCAATCCTTGCTTCCCGCGTTATCGACCGTCCGGTAAGACCCCTCTTCCCGAAGGATATGAGAAACGACGTTGCCATCGTTGCAACCGTCATGTCGGTCGATCCCGATTGCTCTCCCGAAATCACCGCTATGATCGGTACTTCCATCGCTATCTCCATCTCCGATATTCCTTGGAACGGCCCGATCAGTGCTGTTTCCGTCGGTCTTATTGACGGAAAGCCGGTCATCAACCCCACCGAGGCACAGCGTGAAGTCAGCCAGATGGCTGTCACAGTCGCTTCCACCGACAGCCGTATCGCTATGATCGAGGCCGGCGCAAACATCGTTTCCGATGACGATATGTACGCAGGCATTATGGCAGGTCACGAAGCAAACCAGGCTGTTATAGAGTTCATCAAGGGCATCAAGGCTGAGATCGGCAAGGACAAGTTCACCTATCCCTCCAACGAGCCGGATGAGGAAATGTTCGAAGCTGTCAAGGAATTTGCCATTGATGATATCCGCGTTGCCCTCGATACCGACGACAAGCTCGTCCGCGATGAGCGTCTTAAGCCCATCTATGAAAAGGTTCACGAGAAATTTGATGAGATATATCCCGAAAGCGCCGTAAAGATCGACGAGTGCCTCTACAAGACACAGAAATTTGTCGTTCGCCGCTGGCTGCTCGACGAGCAGAAGCGTGTTGACGGCCGTCAGATGGATCAGATCAGACCTCTCGCAAGCGAGGTTGGCATTCTCCCCAGAACACACGGTTCGGGGCTGTTCACCAGAGGTCAGACACAGGTTCTTACCACCGTTACCCTTGGCCCGGTAAGCGACCGCCAGCTTCTTGACGGTATCGATGGTGAAGAGTTCAAGCGCTATATGCATCATTACAACTTCCCGTCCTATTCCGTCGGTGAAACCAAGCCCTCCAGAGGCCCCGGCCGCCGCGAGATAGGCCACGGCGCTCTTGCTGAAAGAGCTCTTCTCCCGGTTATCCCCAGCGAGGTTGAGTTCCCCTACGCTCTCCGCCTTGTTTCCGAGGTT
>JAGBFS010000236.1 GCA_017936365.1 Clostridia bacterium | reverse complement strand
GTCGTGGAATTTTCGGCAGTACCGCTTTTGAAGGTAAAATCGGTCGAAAGAACAGCGGAGTTATTCACCTTGATGTCGTACGATGCGCGATAGAAATCATCGTAATCGTAGGATATCGTTGCGGTGGGGATCACGACACTCTCGATGAGGTTTGCATCTTCACCGTTTGTGTGGTCGCTGTAATTGTATGTAGTTGTCTTTTCGGCACCGTCCGCCGTGGTCTTTACGCTCAAAAGCTTACCCGTCGCGGTGTCGTAGGTGTAATTGAACCTTACGCCATTGCTGCCAATGACGGAGGTTATATCACCCTCCTTTGTGTACTCATAACGCCAAGTAACATCATTTACAAGGTCGTTGTGAAGTCCGATGTTTCCATCCTTGCCGTAAACCCAGTTGTACTTCTCAACCCCATTATAGCTCATGGCAGTAACGCGGTCAAGAGAATCGTATGTCGGAACGGAATACGCGCCGTTTCCGTAATCGGAACGGGTCAAAAGTCCGTTATTTGCCGCGTAAGTATGGGTGATTAACGGCTGTGTTCCGACTCGGACAGACTTTGTGTTGCCGAACTCGTCATACACAAAGGTGTATTTAACATCGTTTGCCGTGTTGGAATCGGAGTTGCGGGTTATCGTATCGAGCACCCCATGGGTGTAGGTGTAATCGACATCACTTTCCGAAACGGCGACCTTTGTAAGATTGTCGTTGTACTGATTGTGAGTATATGTCGTCACCGTTCCGACAGGATCGGTCGTGCTGTTGAGGATTCCGTTATTCTGATTGTAATTGTAGGTTACCGTATTACCGAGCGAATCGGTAACGGAAGAGGTATAGCTGCCGCTGTAGGTTGTAGTTGCACTTGCCATAGTAAGCCCACCGGCAGTCATCGAAGAGCCGGTCGGGTTTTTGTCGGAATCGTAGCTGTATGTTGTTACCTTGCCGTTGGCGTCGGTAACGGAGAGGAGCCGACGTGTGGTTGGATCATAATTGTAGGTGGTCGTTGTGCCGTCGGCATAGGTTATCTTGCTGACCTCGGGGCGCTTTGCGGCCACATACTCATAGGTCGTGGCGCGTCCCATCGAATCGACCGATTTTGTAAGACGGCCGTAATCATCGTAGGTCAGGCGCTGGCCGAAATGCTCGCGGTAAAGCTGTGCGTCATCGAATATCGCAGTATTCTTCTGCAGATTGTACATGAAATGGAATTCCATTTTTGTATATGCACAGGGAGCTATGGCAGAACCGGAAAGATACTGCCATAGCTCTCTAAAGTCTTAATTTAGTTTACAACAATCTCAAAATCATCGGATTTTGCAAACACAACATTTCCGCCTTTGCCTTCGCCCGTGGCAGATGCGTCGCATGTAAGGAATTCAAGCGGTGTCTTTTCAGAGACTTCATATGTAGCGGTAAGTTCAATGCTGCCAAGAAGTTCGACCTTTTCGCTTTCGGAAAGATCCTTGTCCTCAACAAGAATCAATACGCTTTCCTCCCAGTCACAGGTTCCTTTTTCGAAGAAAGGTATGAAATAAAAATAACTGTACATAATAATTGTTTGGCCGTAATCTTCCTTGAAATCTATTACCAGATCGGTTGCTGTGCCGCTGGTGTTGTTGGTAACAACAAAATTGATGTTGTAGGCTGAGTAGGAAGACCTGTTTTCCAGAAAATATTGCCATGTGGCAAGATCACACAATTCATCGCCATAGATGCTTTCCGGAATTGAAGCGGTCAAATCACTTTCAGGTATCTGTTCAAAATATTCATCACCTGATGTAATTGAAGTTAGCTCAATTGTGACACCGCTATTTTCTGACGAACAGCCGAATATCGACATCGTACTGCAAAAAACGATGAACATAATGATGGCAATAAACTTTTTCATGTGTATTCCCCTTCCGAAACATAATCACAAAAGCGAAGCCACGCATAAGCGGCTTGATTATGCGCGGCTTTGGTGGACCCAAGGAGGATCGAACTCCCGACCTTACGGATGCGAACCGTACGCTCTCCCAGCTGAGCTATGGGCCCATATAAAGGATAAATTTGAATAAGCCGCCAAATCAAGAAAAGAAACGTAAATGGACGAAGAGAATAGCATATGCTCTTTCGAAATGGATCGACAAACTCATATATCAATCTGTATTGCTAACATATTATATATCCAATCAGGCAAAAAAGCAAGTATAAATTTGGCATATAAAGCCGACGGTGAAAATGGATTGTAAAAGAATCGGCTTATTATAAATACGGATAAAGCAAAGCGCCGTGCAGCAAATTATTTTATATGCTGCACGGCGTATAATGTGTCTACTTAATTATCTTGATTTTAGATATAAGGGGGAGATCCTTCGCTTTACCGGAGAACCCATTGACAATGCTCAAAATGCTGAGTCCAAGCACGGGAAGGGGAAGAAGGAAGCAGAGTATGTAACCAAATACATAGAGTGCTGTCGGGATGGTCAGATGGCCAATAATTCCGGTGATTATGCCAATTACGGTTGATGCGATAAGAAGAATGAGATTGTTATTGGCGTGGAATTTTCCGAAATAGGAATTTGAGCACATTACAAGCGGCAGGAAGAAGAGGAACGAGAAACCGGAAATGCCTGCTATTGTGCGGTTGTCGGCTATATCGCGCGGATCGTAGTCTGCGGTATGGTCAACAAGATTGAAGAATTTATCAAAATTAAAGGGTTCTTTTTGGGGTGCCGGAGCCCACTGCTGGGGCTGATATGCCTGATAAGGCTGCTGGGGATATGCCGGCTGCTGCGAATAGTCCTGCTGGATGTATATCGGCTGCTGCGGGATATCCTGCTGGTTGATTTCCTGCGGCTGATCATTCTGCTGCGGAACGTAGGGCTGATAGTTTTCCTGGGTGCTGCTGTCAGCAATTACAGTGCTTTCAAAACGAAGATCATCATTGTTGTTCATGCTATATTTCTCCTTGTAAAATATATTATCGCTGGAATATTTTATGCTTTTGATAGATTGGTTCGCAGGTAATGTTTATTCCGAGATTCTTCAAAACAGAATCATCAACGCTTGAGAGGATTACGGTTGAATGTGCATCGCAGCCCTTGAGCTTGCTGAGCTGTTTAATAGCCGCAGCCGCGTTTTCGTCCGTAACAGCGCAGATGGAAAGGGCAAGCAAGACTTCGTCTGTGTGCAGACGAGGGTTGTGGTTGCCAAGGTAATTTACCTTGAGCTCGGTCATCGGCTGAAGAACCGATTCGGAGATCAGCTTAACCTCATCAGGGATACCGCCTAAAGCTTTGAGCGCATTGAGAAGCATTGCCGATGATGCGCCAAGCAGAGCTTTGTTTTTGCCGATAATTATGCGGCCGTCAGGGAGTTCGAGTGCGGCGGCAGGCTCTTCGGTCTGCTGAGCAACGTTCACGGCGGCGGCGATTACAGGACGTTCGTCCGGAGATACACCGGCCTGACTCATCAGAAGCTTTATCTTCATAACAGCATCTTCGGAACCGCAGCCCTGACGTTCGGCGCATCTTGCGGCGTAATAGCGTCGGATTATTTCCATTTTTGATGCTTCGCAAACTGCGGCATCATCAATGATGCAGTTGCCGACCATGTTGACGCCCATGTCGGTAGGTGACTGGTATGGGCATGTCCCGTATATCTTTTTGAACATTTCGTTCAATACCGGGAATATTTCGATATCTCTGTTGTAATTAACCGACATTACCCCATAAGCATCTAAATGGAATGGATCTATCATGTTCATATCGTTAAGATCTGCAGTAGCCGCTTCGTATGCAACGTTTACGGGATGCTTTAACGGCAAATTCCATATAGGGAAGGTTTCATACTTTGCATAACCAGCCTTTATGCCACGCTTGTTTTCATGGTAAAGTTGAGATAAGCAAGTTGCCATTTTACCACTGCCAGGACCGGGCGCAGTAACTACTACTAAAGGTCTTGTGGTCACAACGTATTCGTTTTTTCCATAACCTTCTTCGCTAACGATTTTTTCAACTTCGGTTGGATAGCCTTCTATTGCGTAGTGAGTATAAACCTTTATACCACGCATTTCTAGGCGCTTTTGGAAAGCCGTAACAGAAGGTTGAGAATTAAACCTAGTCAAAACAACACTTCCTAAATAGAACCCGTTGTTTTTG
>JAGBFS010000235.1 GCA_017936365.1 Clostridia bacterium | reverse complement strand
GCAGGAGCTTTCGGTTCATGCGGCCGATATAACGGTGTACAATCGGGCGGTCGAGCTGAAAAACCGGCTTGAGCGCTGTACCGAGGACGGAGCGGCACAGCTTCATGAGCTTATGCGCCGGATATTGGATTACGGTACAGGCGGCGGTGATTCGGCCGCTTTGGGTGCGGCAATATCGGCAATGCCGAATATAGGACTCAGCCGTGAGCAATGTCTTCTTGCCGCAACGGCGTGCGCCGCAAGATGGGAAACGGTGCAGAATATGGCGGTGCTTTCCTTTGCGGGCGACTGCACATTTGGCCGGTTCAACGAGCAGGATATGCCATATCAATTTCCTGCTGTTTACCGTCTTTCGGGAAGCGAGACCTATCCTTTTGACAAGGTAAAGGGCGTTTTTTATGCCGACAGCCTTACCGTTGCAAATCTTGAATGTGTCCTCACATCGCGGACAACCCACCGTGACAAACAGTATTATTTCCGCGGCGACGCCGCATACGCAAAAATACTGACAGGTTCTTCGGTCGAAGCGGTAAATTTATCCAATAACCATTCGGGCGATTATTATGACGAAGGCCGAAGCGATACCATGTCTACCCTTTCGGAAAACGGGGTAAAGTATTGCTATAATAATATGCCTGCCGTGATCCAGCTTCCGGCCGGAGGAGGCATAAAGGTCGTGCTTATTTCATATTCTCTTGTAAGCGTCGGTTACCCCCCCGATGTAAGGGAGAATATATTGTCCCTTATCCGGACAAACAAGAGCGAAGATACCATCGTGTGCGTCAATCTTCATTGGGGCGAAGAAAAGGCGACCCAGCCGATCGCGTGGCAGCAGGCCGCCGCACGCGAGATGATCGATACCGGCGCCGACCTTGTCATAGGTCACCATCCCCACGTTCTTCAGGGGATAGAGCAGTACGGCGGAGGATACATAGCTTACAGCCTCGGCAATTTCAGCTTTGGCGGAAATTCCGTTGCGGCAAGCCCCGAAACGATAATTTTGCGCGTAAAGCTTACATCGCGCAACGGACTTGCGCAGGTGACAGGGATATCGGCGGTGCCGTGCAAGATAACATCGACCGGCAGCGAGCGGAATAATTATCAGCCGATACCGCAGTTCGGTGCCGACGGACAGGCCGTCATAAACCGCATACTTTCGCTCAGCTCGCACATCGACGGCGGTATAAATGAGATAGAATGGAGCGGCATATAACAGGGAAGTCCGATTGTTTTATATCAATTATTATGCACTTTAATTTATCGGGTGTCAACCGATTTGTAAACCCGAACGGGTCGGTTTTGCCCTGTTCGGGGAAATACTTGGCATTAAATATAAAAATTTAAGGTGATTATTTCATTAATATGCAACATTTTCGGCTTTACAAGAGGGCTGAAAAATGCTATTATATACGGTAGGGCGGCGAAGGTTGCACCTTTTTGCCGCAATAGGTATCAATTTCCATTTATATATCAAAGGGAGGACAAAAAAGACATGGCAAGAAACAAAAAGACCATGGACGGCAACAACGCTGCCGCACACGTTTCGTATGCGTTTACCGAAGTTGCCGGCATCTATCCGATCACCCCGTCAAGCCCGATGGCCGACTATGTCGACCAGTGGTCTGCACAGGGACTCAAGAACATCTTCGGCACAAAAGTAGATGTTGTTGAGATGCAGTCCGAAGCTGGTGCTTCGGGTACAGTACACGGCTCTCTCGCAGCCGGTGCGCTCACCACCACCTACACCGCATCTCAGGGTCTTCTTCTGATGATCCCGAATATGTATAAGATCGCAGGCGAGCTGCTTCCGACGGTTTTCCACGTATCGGCTCGTACAGTTGCCGCACAGGCACTCAACATCTTTGGCGATCATTCCGACGTTTATGCATGCCGTCAGACCGGTTTTGCAATGCTCGCTGAAACCAACCCGCAGGAAGTCATGGACCTCGGCGCTGTTGCTCATCTTGCAGCAATCAAGGGCAGAGTTCCGTTCATCAACTTCTTTGACGGTTTCCGTACATCCCACGAGATCCAGAAGATCGAGTACTGGGATTATGAGGATCTTAAGGAAATGTGCGAT
>JAGBFS010000234.1 GCA_017936365.1 Clostridia bacterium | reverse complement strand
TCCGCTCACAGCGGTAAAGTCGCGCAGTATTTCACCGCCTATGACCGGATGCCGCTGAATGATCTTGTATTCCTCCGGTGTGAGAGTATCGGGTTTATTCAAAATATTGTCGGGAATACCGATCTTTCCGATGTCGTGCAGAAGGGCGATATAATAAATATTTTCCGGATCTTTGACACCCAGCCTTGAAGCAAGCTCCCTTGAGTATGCGGCGACTCGGCGCGAGTGACCGTTGGTGTACGCGTCCTTTGCGTCGATGGTGTTTGCTATGGTGAGCAAGCCCTGGTCGGTGATTCGTTTATAGCCTTCTTTTTTCTTCTTTTCGGCAATAACCTTTGCGTTCATGATAAGTCGAGCGCATATATACGCGGAGGCGGCAACCAAAACGCCGATCAGTATCCATACCCAAGCGTGCTCGAAAAGTGACTTTTCTTTTATTATTATGATATTATGTTCTTCCGATGCGATGCCGTCAGAGCTTATCGCCTTGTAGCGGAAGGTGTATTCGCCGCCGGGGAGGTTGGTATAGACGATAGGGGTGAATGAGCCATAACGCATCACGGTCCATTCGCTGCTGAATCCGTCAAGCCGATAATAAATATCGACCGGACGCTGGTTGTATGAAAGGACGGAAAGATCGATGGTGACGCGGTGTACAGAGGAATCTATCCTGATGTTTTTGCTGACCGGTACGTTGTCGGCATCGGCGTAAACAGAGTTTGCGGCAATGACGGGGACGATACCGGAGTTGTCCGATTCGGTTATATCGAGCAGACACACACCGGCGGTCGTGCATACTGCAAAGCCTTGTTCCGAAAGCGAACTCCATGAGTTGGCAACAAGCGGAGCAATAAGTCCGCGAGCCTTACCGTATTCTACACATACGGCGGTGCTGTCCGGTGTAAGAAGCTGGGAACGATTGACTTTGAGCAGACTGCTGTTGCGAAGTATCCATACATTTTCGCCCGAAAGGTAGATTTCAAAAATGCTTCCGGAGCCCTTGTCAAGCACGGCTGTTTTTGAAAAACCGTCGGTGAGGTTGCCGTAATAAAGCTCGGAGCCTGTCGATACCCATAAGTTGTCGGAGCGGTCGTCGGGGACTATTCTTAATATAACGCCACCGGCGAAGCCTACATTACGGTGATAATTTGTAACGACGCCGTCTTTGATAAGATATAAGCCCAAGCCGTCGCTTCCGACAAGGATCGAACCGTCGTCAAGCTCTACCATGCAGAGGATAAACGGATTTTTCATGCCGTCGCTCTGACCGTAATGGGCAACGATCGTATCGTTTCGCACGATGTATATTCCTTCGCTTGAACCGATCGCTATATCGCCGTTTGAAAGCGGGAGGACCATTCTCAGCTTTTCGCCCTTTATTCCGTCGTCGTGGTAAAAGGGGCGGAATTCTCCGGTTGACGGATCATATCTGACCGCGCCTTTCGAATAGTAGGTGCAGAACCAGAGTCTGCCCTCGTGGTCGCTGGTTATGTGTCTGATGGAAACACCCGAAAAATATTGAGTAAGAGCATTTTCTATGGTATTCCATGAGCTGTCGCATATAAATAATCCGGATTCAGTACCTATATAATAGTATCCGCCGCTGTAATATACAGAGTTTACGACATTCCCCGAAACGGGGCTGTTGTCACCGAGGCGGGAATAGGCGCCTTTTGTAAACTTGATAACACCTTTGGTGCTTGATGACATCCAGATGTTTCCTTCATGATCCTGAGTCATGCAGCCAAGAGATTGTGCGTTTTTTGCAAATGCTGCATGAGTGAAGGTGCGGTTTGAAAGATTAATGTAACCCGTTCCGGAATCGGCGCACAGCCAAACCATACCATCGGCTGTTTCATAAATATAGTTGGTTGCGGTGATGCCGTTTGCTTTCAATGTGGTCGATGTGAAGTCAGAGGCTTTGTATCCGGTGCCTGTATGTGTTAATATTGCTATTTCGTCGGTGTTGGTGCCGACGATTATCTCATTGTTGCTTGTGACAGCCGCGCTGTATGCGTAATTCTGCCAAAAAAGCCCGGGTGAAAACCACGAAGCGAGAAGGTTGTTTCTTATACAGAAAAGAGACCCCGAGGTTTCAACGCCCCAAAGGTTGCCGTATTTATCGGTGCTTAATGTATAAACGGTGCGGCCGTTTATGGTGTCGATGTCAAGAGGCATGATCTGGTTTTCAGTTATACGGATCATACCGTCCGATGTGCCGGCGTATATTGTTCCTTCCGACTCGGTAAAACATCTTACAGAAAGATGCTCGGTGCTTTGGGGATCATTGATATTATGAAAAGTACCGTTGTCATAATAAAAAATACCTTGCTCATTCGTACCGACCCAGAGTCTGCCGGTTGAATCCTCGAAAAGGGCGCGGATGCTGGTGGAGGTCATGCCAATGTCGCTTCGGCTGAAGTTTTCAAAGCTGCGGCCGTCATAGCGCATAAGACCGCCGTATCCGCCCGTCCATATGTAACCGTCGCTTGTTGCAACGATAGCGTTGGATTCGTTTGTGGATATCCCGCTTTCGCTGGCGTAAAGTGTTTCGACATAATCGGTCAGATTTGATTTAGCGGCAGCCGATGCATCTGTAAAAAACAAGAAGGCGGCAGAAACAATGGCGGCTAAAAATAACGAGCCGATAGCTTTTTTGTGTTTCCCTATCATTATAATACCTCCCACGATCAGAGAGCATAATATCCGTAATTTTAATTAACTAATTATATC
>JAGBFS010000233.1 GCA_017936365.1 Clostridia bacterium | reverse complement strand
TTGTATGAGTGTTGGGATAACCTGTAGAATAAGCCAAAGATACTAAACCTTGACTTGAGATGATAGTTATTATTATTATAATGAGTAGTAAAAGTGTTATTATTTTCTTTTTCAAAAAGCTCTCCTTCTTTCGATAAATTATTTCTTTCGTGTACAGAGAAATATCATAGATTTATACAAAATGGTTAACGAAGATATAAATGTATGGTGGCAAGAATTTTAATTCAGAGAATAGTTATAAATCTTCGATATTGCGTTTCGTTTTTCATAGTGATTCCTCCGTTGATTGGTTTTTTATGAAAAAACTTGGGTTTCTTACAAGTGGTATAAGATGATGAACTTCTGTTTCTATTTTAATCCTAGATAATAATTTTGTCAATTAATAATGAAAAAATATAGCTTTTATTTTATCTATTAAACGAAACGAGGGTGCGTCTGCAAGAACATAACCATCTTTATCGAAAATGCAAAAGTGATGGCAGGGAGGAATTAATACTAATGGGACTACTCGCTAAACTATTATGATGCCAACGGCGTAATTGCTGTTTTTATTGGTGAGTTTGTGCCGCATATATTTATTTACCGAAAAAACAATAGCCGCCCGACATCATCTGATGCCGGGCGGCTGCATTTTGACTATATGTGTTACATTTCAGCCTCCGAGCCGAAACCGTCCGACGGTATGGCTGCGGATAATGTTACGGTGTTGGATTTTGCGGTCTTGCCGTACTTGTCGGTAACGACACAGTAAACCTGTCTTCCCGAAAGGCTCTTCTGCATGGTCATGCTGTAAGCCGAAGATGTTATGCCCGATTTTGTGAAATCGGATGCGCCGGGATTTTTGAAATACCATGTGTAGGTGAGTCCTTCACCTGCGGCGGTGACGCTGATCTTTGCCTTTGTGCCGATTGAGGCAGAGGTATTTACCGGCTGCTTTGTGATCGTTGCGGAAAGATAGAGATATACTGTGTTGGATTTTACGGTGCTGCCGTTTTTATCGGTAACGACACAATATACCTGTCTGCCGGAAAGGCTCTTTTGCATCGTCATGCTGTAGGTGGAGGATTTGATGCCCGATTTTATGAAATCTGCTGCGCCGGGATTCTTGAAATACCAAGTGTAGGTGAGACCTTCACCGCTTGCGGCAACTGTTACCTTTCCCGATGCGCCCAGCTTTGCATAGGTGGTCTTGGGCTGGGTCGTGATGGCGATGGAAGACTCCGCGCTGAGGGTAACGGTGTTGGATTTTGCCGTATTGCCGTACTTGTCGGTAACGACACAGTAGACCTGTCTGCCGGAAAGACTCTTCTGCATGGTCATGCTGTAAGCCGAAGATGTCATGCCGGACTTGGTGAATGCCGATGCGCCGGGGTTTTTGAAATACCATGCGTAGGTAAGTCCGTCGCCTGCGGCGGTGATGCTGATCTTTGCCTTTTCACCGATGGCGGCGGAAGTGTCGGCAGGCTGCTTTGTAATTGCCGCGGCGAGACGGAGGGTTACGGTGTCTGTCTGTTTTGAATTGCCGTATGCATCTGAAACAACACAATATACCTGTCTGCCGGAAAGGCTCTTTTGCATCGTCATGCTGTAGGTGGATGACTTGATGCCCGATTTTGTGAATGTCGATGCGCCGGGGTTTTTGAAATACCAGGTGTAGGTAAGTTCCTGACCTGATGCGCCAACGTTGATTTTGGCCGTTTCGCCAAGCTTTGCGTATGTATCTGTGGGCTGCTGCGTTATTTCAAGACCGGGAGCAACGGTAACGTTAATGGACAGGGATGTGCCTGTCGGCTTAAGGATTGCTTCGCCTGCACTTTTGCCGATTATCATGTTATTCTCAATATAGGCGATGCTGCTGTCGGAGCTGGTCCACTGTACGGGTGGTTTGGATAAGATGTCGGTATTGCTCGGCCAATGATCTTCAAAACCATAACTGAAGATTACATCGGGAGCTGCGATTTTGTCACCCTCTGGGATAGCGTAGTAGTCCGAAAAGCCGTTGAGATCAGCGCTTTTGAACGTGAGTTTGGAGCTGTCTGCAGTTATTTCTGTGCAAAGAGTAGCATCTGTTGCGACAGTTGCGGTTGTTGTGTTTGAAGTGTATCCAAACTCCTGAACCCAGTAATGAGTGCCGTTGACATATGCGTGACCGATTCCTATCGCGTTATAATCGGAGCTGAGCATGTTGCGTCTGTGTCCCTGTCCGCTGTACGGATCGTCGTTTTCCTGCCAGCCGATAAAAGCGGCTGATGCCGAGGCGTATCCTGCGGCGATGTTTTCACCCCATGTATCGTAGTCGGAGGGGAAAGCGGTGAAACAGGTCGAGCCATCGGGTCTGGTGTGGCTGAACGATACCGAGATTTCGGCCGCACGCTGCATGGCGACCTTTTCGAGCTCATAATCATACTTGAGCTCGGTCAATACCGTGTTGCCGCTTGTGTTGAATTCGGTTTTTGTTGTGTCGTCGGAATTCCAGTACCATGCACCGCCCGTGCTGTCGGTGCGGAATGCGTTGATGTCGGAGAGCATTCCTCTCGCGTCGGTCTGCTGGTAGTTTACGTCTATGTAGAGGGTTTCGGTTTCGGCGGCATTTACATTAAAAAGAAATGACGCCGATGCGGTTACTGCAACCAGCAGTAAAAAGCACAACGATGTTTTTATAAATTTCTTCATTGAACATCTTCCTTTCATAAAAATATATAGTTTTTGTTTTAGGTCGTTTCTATTAATTATGCTATCATTTTTGCACTTTCTTGTCAATTGGAATTGATGAAAAAGCGGAGCGAAAAGACGTATAATCCGCAAAAACGGCAGACGCCGCGGGGAATTTGCGGTGTCTGCCGTTTTTTAGATAACAATTATTACCTGTCAATTTTTGCGCCGTCGAGAGCGCTTGCTATTGCGAGGAAAACCAGTATTACCGCGATTGCGGAAATGATAAGGCTGAATACAGTCATTGGCGGTCACCATATACTGTTACCCGCTGACACCCCATGCCGCGAAGAATATTTGCGGCTATATCTATGTCGTGTTTGGTGCCCTTTGCGGCAACCAGCGCAGGTGCGTCAAAGGGCTCAATGAGTTCCGGCTGGAACATGCCGTCGCTGCCCGGTTCGCGGGATTCGATGGGGTCGCCGCTGAAAAGTGCCGACTGAACAAGAAACCAGTTGGAAACGGCGCGGTCGGATACAGATGCGTCCGACACCGTCCAGTCGGAATCGAGCTCGTCCTCTGCGGCGGAGGTATTAAAAACAGGGTCGCGGCCTTCGCAGCGTGTTTTGCATATTATCCCCGGAAGATGCTCGCGGATGCTGTGGGCGGCCGATTCGGCGGAATCATAGTCTGAAAAAAGTGCGGTAACTATCATACGGTCGATCCTTTCGTGTGTCATATTGTGCAAAATATCACGTTTTGCGGTGTATTATGTTTTATTATATTATTTTCACTCGCTCTTGCATTATTCTTTCAACGG
>JAGBFS010000232.1 GCA_017936365.1 Clostridia bacterium | reverse complement strand
GTCAGGCGATTGTAAACGCGGGACTTGCCTTTGTGCTTACCGATAAGGAAGCGGGCACAAAAGAGGAGATCGTTTATGCCGAGGGTATCGCCGACCATGTCCGCGAGCTTGTAGGCGAGGATGCCTTTTCTTCGGTACAGGTGTGGAACTGTGAGCGCCGCGGACGCGACCGTGAGGATAAGCCGGAATACAATGTAAAAATAAACGCAGCTGTATCCTTTTCAAATAAGGTTTCGGCAAGCGAGTACTATCATAATTCAAGCTGGCTTGAGCATGGCGGCGCACCGCAGAAGGCTGTGCGCAGTGCGTTCGTCACAATGATCGACCAGCGGCTCAAGGCAAACGGAAAATACAACAAGAACGAAAGCAAGATAACATATCAGGATGTTGAGGATTGCCTTGTTATCGTAACATCCTCCTTTTCAAATATAACAAGCTACGAAAACCAGACAAAAAAATCAATAAACAACCGATTCATACAGGAAGCGATGACCGATTTTTTCAAGCGTCAGCTTGAGATATGGTTTGTCGAAAACCCGGTCGAGGCGGATAAGATATGCGGTCAGGTGCTTGTAAACAAGCAGAGCCGCGAAAAATCGGAAAAGGAACGTCTTAACCTTAAAAAGACCCTTTCTTCCAATATGGACATGACGTCGCGCGTGGCAAAGTTTGTCGATTGCCGAAGCAAAGACGTAAACGAGCGCGAGCTTTATATAGTCGAGGGTGATTCGGCTGCCGGCTCGTGCAAATCGGCGCGCGACGCAAGCTTCCAGGGCATAATGCCGGTTCGCGGTAAGATACTCAACTGCCTCAAAGCCGATTATGCAAGGATTTTCAAAAGTGAAATCATAACCGACCTTATCAAGGTGCTTGGATGCGGTGTTGACGTCAACACAAAGGCCAACAAAAAGCTTGCCACCTTTGATATAAATCAGCTTCGCTGGAGCAAGGTCATAATCTGTACCGATGCCGATATCGACGGATTCCAGATAAGAACGCTTATTCTGACGATGTTTTACCGTCTTATGCCCGACCTCATAAAAGAGGGCAAGATATTCATCGCCGAATCGCCGCTTTATGAGATTGCGACAAAGGATCAGACCTATTTTGCGTATAACGAACAGGAAAAAGCGGAGATCCTTGAAATGATAGGCAAGGCGAAATATACCATCCAGCGTTCAAAGGGACTTGGCGAAAACAACCCCGATATGATGAGCCTTACCACAATGGCACCTGCGACAAGACGTCTTATAAAGGTCATGCCGGAGGATGCCGAAAGAACCTTTATGATGTTTGACGTTCTGCTTGGTGATAACCTTGCCGGACGAAAGGAATATATTGCCGAAAACGGAGAGCGCTTTATTGAGCTGGCGGATGTTCAGTAATCCTCGAATATCGCGCCGCCGCAAATGAGCGCATGCATAAGATATGCGTGACTTATCAGCATGATGCGTTGTTATGTTTGCTGTATTATGCGGCTTTGGGGTCGGATTATTGCACATAGTGCAACAAAATAATCACGGCTATTGACTTCTCTATTGTAATATGGTAGCATATTAGCACGCTAAAGTGAAATCTTATGGAGGAAACATGAGAAAATACAATCTTATTACCCCGGATGGGGAGGAAGAATTGCTTTTTTCCGAATGTGCCCAGCTTCGCGCGGTGGAAAAAAGGATATGCAAAATATTTTCGCGCGCCTGCTATAACGAGGTAAGAACACCGACCCTTGAGTTTGCCGATGTTTTTCTTACCGGAGCCGGCTCGATACCGATGGAAAATATGTTCAAGCTGACCGATAACAAAGGTCGGCTTTTGGTGGTTCGGCCGGACAGCACTCTGCCGATAGCGCGTATGACGGCATCCAAATTAAGGGATGCGCGTATGCCGGTAAGAGTGTATTACAACCAGCCGAGCTATCGTACCGCGGCCGGACGCGGTAAAAGCAGCCGCACCATGCAGGCCGGAATTGAGCTTATCGGAACGGGCGGCAAAGCGGCCGATCTGGAGGTTTTGTCCCTTGCGGTGGCGGCGCTTGATTCCTGTTTGGACGATTTCCGCATAGAAATAGGTCATTCGGGTATCTTCCGCACCCTTGCTGCAAAGCTTGATGTTAGTGATGCAAAGCGTGAAGAACTGCGCGAATACATAGAATCCAAAAACTACGCCGCCCTTTCGGCGGAGCTCGAAAAGCTTCCCAAAAGCGATGCCGCAGCGGCGATAGGCATGCTTCCGCGTCTTTTTGGCTCGGCGGATGTTCTGGATAAAGCAAAGGATATCATAACCGATGATGAGATAGCCGCACAGCTTTCCTATATTGGTGAGGTATACACCGCGCTTTCAAAGCTTGTACCGGGCGAGCGGCTTATGATCGATCTCGGACTTGTAAACCAGAACGATTATTATACCGGTCTTGTTTTCACCGCATATACGCACGGTTCGGGCGATATGGTGCTTACCGGCGGAAGATACGATTCGCTGCTTGGCCAGTTTGGCTTTGACCAGCCGGCATGCGGCTTTGCGATAAATATGGATGCGCTTGTCAAAGCGATAAATCCGACCGTATCGGCAAGTGCCGCAGTACCCGATACCCTTGTTCTTGCCTGTGACGGGAGCGAGATAGAGGCACTCCGCCATCTTTCAAAGCTTGGTGATGAGGGTATGGTGTGCGAATTCGGCGTGTTTACCGATAGGGATGATGCCATTCGTTATGCGGTTGAGCGAGCTATCGCAAGGATAGATATCGTTTCTGACAGCGTCGAAACGATAGAGATAGGGGAGGAGAATTAATATGTCAGCAAATATAAAGCCTCTTCGTATCGCGCTTACAAAGGGTCGGCTTGAAAAAAAGACGGTTGAGCTTCTTGAAGCGGCGGGTTATGACTGTACCGCTGTTAGGGAAAAGGGGCGTCGGCTGATTCTTCCTGTGGGTGAAAATATTGAGGTCGTTCTTGCAAAAGCGGCCGATGTTATAACATACGTTGAAAACGGTGTATGCGACCTTGGCGTTGTCGGCAAGGATACCATAATGGAGCTTGGAAACAGCTTTTATGAGATACTCGACCTTGGGTTTGGCAGATGCCGCTTTGCCGTAGCCGGCAAGACCGATGGGTGCGAATTTTCGCATATCAAAACGGTTGCAACCAAATATCCAAACGTAACAAGAAGATATTTTGAAGGCCTTTCGATGGACGTAAGGGTCATCAAGATCGAAGGCTCGGTGGAGCTTGCCCCGCTGCTTTCTCTTGCCGATGTAATAGTTGATATAGTTGAAACCGGCTCAACTTTAAAGGAAAACGGGCTGGAGGTTAAGAGCGAGGTATGTCCGATATCGGCGCGCATGATATGCAATATCGCAAGCATGAAGCTTCGCAAGGACGAGATAGAAAAGCTTGTTTCTCAGATAGAGGAGCAGATAAAGTAAACAGGATTGGAGAAAAAATAAAATGATAGATATAATCAAGGCGGACGGTACCGCCGAAAGAAATCTTATTGACCAGTTAAGGCGCAGAAGCGGCGAGGAAAACCGCCGTGTAACCGATATCGTCACCGCGATAATCGACCGCGTGTGTCAGGAGGGGGACGTGGCTGTCCGCCAGTATACCGAGGTGCTTGATTGTCCCAACCCCGAATATTATGAGGTTCCGGCCGATGTGATAGCAAAGGCGCACGAAAACTGCGATGCAGCATTTATCGAATCGCTCAAAAAGGCGGCCGACAGCATTGCCGATTTCCACAAGCGTCAGCTTCAGCAGAGCTGGCTCGATACAAAGAAGAACGGCGTTATCCTTGGCCAGAGGATAAGAGGACTCAAAAGAGTCGGCGTATATGTCCCCGGCGGAACGGCGGCATATCCGTCCTCCGTTTTAATGAACGTTATTCCGGCAAAGATCGCCGGTGTTGAAGAGGTCGTCATGGTAACCCCTCCCGGAAAGGACGGCAAAGCAAATCAGGATATCCTTGCTGCTGCGGCCATCGCCGGGGTCGACAGAGTGTTCCTTATCGGCGGAGCGCAGGCTGTTGCGGCGCTTGCTTACGGAACCGAGCTTGTTCCCCGTGTTGATAAGATCGTCGGCCCGGGCAATATCTATGTTGCAACGGCAAAGCGTCTTGTTTACGGTCAGGTCGATATCGATATGATAGCCGGCCCCAGCGAAATACTCGTAATTGCCGATGAAACAGCAAATCCCGTTTATCTTGCGGCCGACCTTATGAGTCAGGCGGAGCATGACCGTCTGGCATCATCCATCCTGCTTACGACCGATGAAGAAATTGCGGTAAAGACAAAGGAAGAGATAATAAGACAGTCGGCTGCCCTTTCGCGCAGCGATATAATTGCCGATTCCCTGCGCGATTACGGCGCGATAGTAATATGCAGAAGCATGGATGAAGCGGTCGAGCTTGCAAACGAGCTTGCACCCGAGCATCTTGAGGTATGCGCCGAAAACCCGATGGAATATGTCGGCAAGATTGATAACGCCGGTTCGGTCTTCCTTGGCAACTTTGCTCCCGAGCCTCTCGGCGATTATTTTGCAGGTCCCAACCACGTTCTGCCAACAAGCGGAACGGCAAGATTCTTCTCTCCGCTTTCGGTCGAAAGCTTCCTCAAAAAATCGAGCTTTATCTATTATAATCGCGATGCTCTTGAAGAGATTGCCGGTGATATAGTAACCATCGCCGAAACGGAACAGCTTACCGCCCATGCAAACGCAATAAAGGTGCGGTTTGGGCTTTGATTTAAGGTGCGTGAAAACTTATGTCCTATAAACCAAATCAAAAGGTGTCCGAATTAAAGCCGTATGATGCGATAAAAGGCGATTATGCCATACGGCTTGATGCGAACGAATCCTTTATAGAAATACCGGAAGATACCAAAAAAGAAATGGTCGATACGATAGCGGAGCTTGCGCTCAATCGTTATCCCGATCCAAGAGCGAAATCGGCGTGTGATGCATTTGCGTCATATTACGGTGTAGATCCCGATTGCGTAACCGCATACAACGGTTCGGATGAGCTGCTTTTCCTTATAAACACATGCTTGCTTATGAAGGGCGAAAATGCGGTTTTTGTATCACCGGATTTTTCGATGTACCGTTTTTATGCCGAGCTTGCCGAAGCGCAGGTAACGGTTGTGGAAAAGAACAGCGATGGTCTTTTCTGCGCCGATGATATAATAAAGGCGGTAAATGAAACAGGAGCACGTCTGCTTATTTTCTCCAATCCCTGCAACCCGATAGGTACGGGAATAAAAAGGGAAGAGGTCATAAAGATAGTTGAAGGCTGCGCTGATTGCCTTGTGGCGGTGGATGAAGCCTATATGGAATTCTGGGATCAGTCGGTTATGGATAAGGTGTGCGATTACGACAACCTCATGGTTCTGAAAACCTGCTCAAAGGCTTTCAGAATGGCGGGAATACGCTGTGGCTTCTGCGTTGCAAACAAAAAGCTGTCCGATATTCTGCTGGCTGTAAAATCTCCGTACAATGTCAACTCTATGACTCAGGCGGCAGCGACAGCAATCCTCTCCCATCCCGAGCAGCTTGACGCCGCGATAGAGCATATCAAAAAATCGTGCCGCGATCTTACCGAGGAGCTGCTTGATCTTGCGCGGCAGTTCCCGGAAAAGATGACCGTCCGAAAAACATGTACCAATTTTGCGTATATAGAAATGCCCGACGGTACAGCGCAGCGGATGTATAAAGCGCTGAAGCGGGAAGGAATAATAGTGCGCTGCTTCGGCTCGTTTCTTCGTGTTACAGCCGGCAGCCCGGAAGAGAATGCCGAATTTATCCGCGCGTTTGAAAACAATCTGTTTTAGAATGGAGCTGACATTATGCGTTCATCAAAAATGGTAAGAAAGACCAAAGAGACCGATATAGCTCTTGAGCTTTGTCTTGACGGCGGCGATATCGAAATATCCTCCGGCATAGGCTTCTTTGACCACATGCTCACGGCTTTGGCGATGCATGCCGGCTTTGGCCTCAAGCTTGTCTGCAAGGGCGATCTTGAGGTTGACGGTCACCACACCGTTGAGGATGTCGGAATAGTCCTTGGCAAGGCTTTTCGTGAAGCGGTTGGCGATGGCAAAGGCATCGCCCGTTACGGAAGCTTTTATATCCCGATGGATGAAGCGCTTGCTTTCTGCGCCGTAGATATAAGCGGACGTCCTTTCCTTGTATTTGAAGCTTCATTCCCGGAGGAAAGCATCGGCGGATATGACAGCTGTCTGACTAAGGAATTTTTCAGAGCCTTTGCTTTCAATGCGGGCATAACTCTGCATCTTCGCGCCGAGTACGGCGATAATTCACACCACATAGCCGAGGCGCTGTTTAAGGCGTGCGCACATGCTTTGCGCTGTGCCTGTGTCAAGACCGGCGATAAAACATTGTCAACAAAGGGCGTGCTGTAATGATAGAGCTTTTTCCTGCGATAGATATTAAGGATGGACAGGCGGTAAGACTTGTAAAGGGAGATTACTTGACGGCTCACAAGGTGGCCGAATGTCCCGTTGAAACGGCGAAATCCTTCAAAGCGGCCGGCGCAAAGTGGCTCCACATGGTCGATCTTGACGGAGCAAAGGAAAAGCGCCCGATAAATCAGGATATTATTTTAAAGGCGGCAAAGGAATCGGGGCTCAAAACCGAGGTCGGCGGCGGAATCCGCGATATGGCAACGATTGAGAGATATCTTGAAGGCGGCGCTGCGCGTGTTATACTTGGCTCGGCGGCGCTTTCCAACCCCGAACTTGTGCGCGAGGCGGTAAAAAAATACGGTGACCGGATAGCCGTCGGCATTGATGCGAGGAACGAAATGGTTGCGGCCGAGGGCTGGCTTGAAACGAGCGACGTCAATTATATCGACCTTGCCAAAAAGATGGAATCAATAGGTGTAAAGACGATAATCTTTACAGATATTTCGAAGGACGGAACCTTGAAAGGACCCAATTTTGACCAGCTTGTAAAGATAAATAACGCCGTTTCGTGTGATATTATTGCAAGCGGCGGAGTTTCCTGCAAAGAGGATCTTGAAAAGCTTCGTGATCTTTTTATCTACGGT
>JAGBFS010000231.1 GCA_017936365.1 Clostridia bacterium | reverse complement strand
GGGGTGCATATCAGTTTTATGCGGTGGGATTATTTTTATTGTCTGTGATATGTAGCGGGTGGTTTGCCGTTAGTGATGTTTGTGAAGGTGCCCGTATCACCGTCGATAGAATAATAAAGTATGCTCTGGGTACCGTCTTCATAGATGATAATGACCGAGCTGTTGCCGTCCGTGCTTTTTGTTTCGTAGGTACCTTCTTTTATAACGCACACCTCACCGCTTTCGGTAACGGCTCTTGCAATTACGGTTTTTTCCTCGGTGAATTCTATCGTAAGTAGCTCATCGGTCTGCCAGATACCGACAATGTTGTCGGGGATACATGATGTGATTGTAAAGATAAGAACCACCACCGCCGCTATTATGCCGAGTGCGATAAGCATGATAGCCAGACGTTCCTTGAACGGGCTGTGCTTCACGCGGTTTTTGCGCGGAACAAGCTTGCGGTATGCGGCAAGCAGGCGGTCGGTTGCCGGGGTGATGGCCTTGTCGAGCCACATATAACCGCGCTTGATTCCGTTTGTCCAGACCGCGCGAATAAAAGGATTTTCGTAATCCTCATCATCGTCCGTGTCGGTTTCTTCACCCGTTTCTGATGCGTTTGGTTCCGACTGCGGCTCGGAAGACGGCTCTGTTTTCGGTTCCGGCTTCGTCTGATCGCTTTCGGGCTTTTTGGCATCCTTTGAGTCCGTTTTGCTGTCCGGTTCCTTTTGCGTATCATCGTCGGCAGTTTTTGTTATTCCCGCAAGACGGCGGAAGCGTTCTTCGTCAAAGGTCGGACGGACGTAAGGATCGGCTTCGGCCTTTTTCTCTTTTTCGGCCGTTGTTTCGGCAGCAGCCGTTTTCATTATTTCGGGGACAGCTTCCTCCTGTGTTTTAGGTTCGTCATAATTGATATTATAACGGTCGGCAAGCTGATCGAGATTTTGAAATATTATTGATTTTGCGGCATCGTCAACCGGTTCGCCGCACACCGTGCATCGGCCTACGGCAAGATTGACCTCGCCATTGCATTTTTTACAAAACATCTTTTAAACCTTTATTTGGAAATTATTATCATGCAGCAACAAGCGAATAGGTTTCGCCGGTTGTGGTTGTAAGGACGATCTTGTTGTCGGTGACCGCTTCGGCGGCGCCTTTTATGCGATAGTTTTTGCCGCTGTAAGAGAATTTGATCTCGACAGTACAGTCATCATAAACATAATATTTTGCGCTGAGGCTTTCGGTTATAAATAAGACCTTTACCGAAATATTGGCCGTATCATTTTTTGCGAAGGTTATTGTTGCGTTGTATCCCATCAGAGTGGTCTTCCATTTTTTGGACGGAAGCAGCTCGCGGATATGCTCGGCCTGCTGCTGTTTGAGGGCTGTGGCGGCCGCATTGCTCAGACCGGTGGTTGCGGTGGTACCGCCGTAGGTGGTGAAGGGATAGCTTGTCGGGGGAGAGGTTTGGGGGACGGTCGTTGTGGTAGTAGTGGGATCGGATGCGGAAACAGGCATCTCGGTCAATACCGTGACGGTGTGATTCGGACTGAATAGGTCGATGGGATTTCTTCCGGTGAGCGCAATTACACCGCAGATTACCGCGGCGGCAGCGATTATACCGCCGATGCAGGAGAAGAATATCCTTGCGGCGCTGGGCTTATCGTCTTTATTTTTCTTTGCGGTAGTTTTCTTTTTCGTGTCGGCCATGATATTGATCGCCATAACTTAATATGGCAAAGCTCCTTTCCCAACATATATTTATATTATTATAACTGGTAACCCGACTTATTGCAAGAAACATATTATAGCCGATGTTAATATTTTGTGTCGGTAATTGTGCGATGAGCGAATGATATATATTGGTTACAAATTGTTAATACATTAGAAAAACATTTTACTCAAATATGACACAATATGTTGTATAATTAAAGGTGTAAAGAAAGGGATGTGGGACGGATAAATTACAGAAATATTTGCTTCAATATCATGAAAGGATAGGGTACAATGAGCAGAAAGCAGGTATACATAGCCTGTGTAACAGGTCAGTATAATTGCGAAAGAATCATAGCGGCAGCAAGCTGTATAGCGCAGGATGCGGGCGCATCGCTTGAGATCGTAAGCGTTCTTAACGGATGCAGCAGCGAAGAATCGCTTGAAGCGCTTGAATATCTTCACGGTATTGCAAAGGCGGCAGGCGCGCGCATGACGATACTTTATAACGATAATCCGGTGCTTGCCGTTACCGAATATATCAAACATATCAAAGCGCCTATTGTAATAACCGGCGTGCCGGGAGCGGATACTAAAAATAACGGTTTTATCTCGCTTTTGTCAAGCATTTTGCCAAAGGTAAAGATAATTTCAATTCCCGAATCGGTTACCGATAATGACTATGATACTTCGGATTTGATAAAAGCCGCGGCCAATTGCCAGGTTTGATAAAAAAATAACAGGAAGATAATATAAATTATGGCTTCTGCGCTTTATTGTGCGGAAGCCTTTTTCTTATTTCAAATTACTTGACGCAAAATATTTTTGTGTGATAAAATCATATTGGCAGAATTTGATTTGCAATTAAGCGAGAGGAGGCTACGGTCATAGATCTTTCACTTGGAAATTATCTTTCACTTATGGGAGAGTATCCGGCGCTGATAATAACAACGATCCTTACATTGGGCGTTATATTGGTAAACGGATGGACTGACGCTCCCAACGCCATAGCTACATGCGTTTCGACCCGTGCGATGAAGCCGGGTGCAGCGGTGTTTATGGCGGCGGTTTTCAACCTCATCGGTGTTGTCACAATGACGCTCATCAACAAAAGCGTTGCGGAAACGATCTACAACATGGTCGATTTCGGCGGTGACCCCAAATCGGCACTTATCGCATTATGCGCGGCGCTTGTTGCGATCGTGGTATGGGCTACGCTTGCCTGGTGGTTCGGCATCCCGACCAGCGAAAGCCATGCGCTCATCGCCGGTCTGTCGGGTGCGGCGATATTCATAACCGGCGGCTTTAAGGGCATCAACGGCGGTCAGTGGCTCAAGGTTGTTTACGGACTTGGTCTGTCTACCGTTCTTGGTTTTATAATGGGCTTTGTCGTAGTCAAAATTGTCGAAGCTATATTCAAGGGCATTGACCGAGGCAAGACAGCCGGATTCTTTGAAAAGGGGCAGATTGCCGGTGGTGCAGCGATGGCATTCATGCACGGTGCGCAGGATGGTCAGAAGTTTATTGGTGTTCTGCTTCTCGGAATGGCCCTTTCTCAGGGAAAGGCCGAGGCCGGAGCGGTTGTCGTCCCGATTTGGATGATGGTTCTCTGTGCGCTGGTAATGGGTGTAGGTACATCCATCGGCGGCTACAGAATAATAAAAGCCGTTGGTATGGATATGGTCAAGCTTACAAAATATCAGGGCTTTTCGGCCGATTTGGCGGCTGCATTTTGCCTTCTTATTTCGTCGCTTACCGGTATCCCCGTTTCAACCACACATACAAAGACTACAGCCATTATGGGTGTAGGCGCGGCAAGACATATCAAGAGGGTAAACTGGTCGGTCGTTCGCGAAATGGTGCTGACATGGGTGCTTACCTTCCCGGGCTGCGGCGCGCTTGGGTATCTGATGGCAATGCTGTTTGCCAAGATTTTCTAAAAGAAAGGATCATAAGAATTATGGATATAATGGGTATTATTAAAAAGAATAAGAAAGAGCCCTTTGATTATTTTGAATGTTTCAAGAAGATGATCCGTTATGCGGACGAAGCCGGAACGATGCTTCATGAGATTCTGCTCAATTATGATTACGAAAATCTTGAAGAGCGCAGCAGCAAGCTTCATGAAACCGAGCGTCTTGCCGACCTTTGCAAGCATGAGCTTATGGAGGTACTGCTCAAGGAATTCCTGCCGCCGTTTGACCGAGAGGATATCATAGAGCTTGCCCACCGTCTTGATGATATAATCGACTGCATAGATGATGTATCGCTCGATCTTTATATGTTTGATATTCAGAAATGCCGTCCCGATGCAGTTGAGCTTGCGGAGGTTGTTTCCCGCTGCTGTGCCGAATTGAGAAAGCTTTTCGAGGATTTCTCAAAATACAAGAAGAACGGAGCCGAGCTTCGCAAGATAGTTATCGATGTCAACACTATCGAAAGCGAAGGGGACAAGATGTATCAGCAGGCAATCAGACGTCTTTACACCGACAATACCGATACCCGTCTTGTATGTGCATGGACCGATATTTTCGGACGTATGGAGGATTGCTGCGATTCATGCGAAAAGGTAGCAGATATGGTCGAAGAGATCATTCTTAAAAATTCATAATGATATAAAATATAAAAAGCACTTCGCGCCCTTTGAAGTGCACCCAAAAG
>JAGBFS010000230.1 GCA_017936365.1 Clostridia bacterium | reverse complement strand
CGCCCTACGAAGTCGCTGTCGCCAAGTTGTCAAAACTGCGCGAAGAGCAGCTTTGCGAACACGGTCTGCAGAAAGAATACTATACGCGCCTTACCGATATTCTGCGTGAATATCTTGACCGCCGCTTCGGTATCAACGCGATGGAAATGACATCGACCCAGATACGTCATGCGCTTAACAATTCCCGCGATGAAATCATGTCGAAACAACTTGTGGAGCAGGTTCTCGAGATTTCCGATTTTGTCAAATTCGCAAAAGCCCAGCCTCTGGGCGATGACAATGTCAAGGCATTTGAGGCCGCCCGCCGCTTTGTCGAGGACACGAAACCGGTTGAAATCAACCCCGAAACCAAGGATCCTGCTTCGTCAGACGGGAAAGAGAACAACTCCGTCAGCAATCTGCCGAAAGTAAATACCGATAAAAATCCTTACGATAATCCCGGTGACCGACAGATATAATTTGTTTCCTGTAAATTTTGTCACCTGTAAATAATATAACAGACTAAAATATGCAGTTAGCTTATCCAAAAATATTATGGCTGTTTCTTGTATACGTGCCGCTTATAGCATGGTATATCATCAAACAGCGCAATTCATATCCGGCGATGAAGATTTCATCGGCGACACCCTTTGCTAAACTGCCGCGGTCGTTCAGGGCATCTTGCCGTCATCTGCTTTTTGCGCTCCAGCTTCTTGCATTGGGGTGCATAATAGTGGCACTCGCCCGTCCACAGACCCACGACCATTGGCGCAAATCATCAGTCGACGGTACGGATATAGTTCTGGCGATGGATATTTCGGGCTCGATGCTCGCACAGGACTATTATAACGGCAAGCCTGAGAAAAAGAACCGTATGGAGGCCGCCAAAGAGGTCGCCACACGATTTATCTCAAATCGTGAAAACGACAATATCGGTATCGTGATTTTCGCAGGGGAGGCACTGACAGGCGTACCGATGACTGTAGATAAAGCGACTCTCGTGAACTACCTGAGCACCGTGCGTGAGGGTATGCTCGCCGACGGAACGGCGATAGGCGACGGCCTTGCCACTGCCATAAACCGTATCATTTCAGGAAATGCCAAAAGCAAGAGCATCATACTGCTCACCGACGGAACAAATAATTCAGGCATGGTGGCACCGCTCACAGCAGCCGAAATCGCCAAAGAGCACGGTATAAAAGTCTATACGATAGGCATAGGCGCGAACGGTACCGCCGACTTCCCTCAGATTGATTATTTCGGACGCGTATCGTACGTGCCGTCGCAGGTAGTCATTGACGAGGCCACCCTTCAGCAGATTGCCTCTCTTACCGACGGCAAATATTTCCGTGCCACGGACCAGAAAATGCTTAATAAAATTTTTGATGAAATTGACAGGCTTGAAACCACGAGTATCGACGTCAGTCAGTTCTCGCATACCGAAGACAACTATGAACTGCTGGTATGGATTGCGCTGGGGCTGATTTTGCTTCAGGTACTTCTCCGCAACACATATCTGCGTACAATCCCCTAATTTTATTTTGACATGGACTTTGCTCATCCCGAAATATTATATCTTCTGATATTGCTGCCGGTCATTCTGGCACTGTATCTGCTTGCACGTTATGCCCGCAGACGCAAACTTGCGCGCTACGGACATACAGAGTCGCTGACATCTCTCATGCCGGAGGCATCGAAATATAAACCGGCTATTAAAATAGTGCTTATAATGCTTGCCGTGGCATCCCTGATAATCGCGTTGGCCCGCCCCAGGCATGGTGAAAAGGAGATAACGGAAACTCGTGCCGGTATCGAAATAATGATAGCGGTCGATGTGTCGCGTTCGATGCTTGCATCATCGACCGACGACGCCAAGGGAATCTCCCGCCTCGACCGCGCCAAATTCCTGTTCAACAAACTCATCAACAGCCTTGAGAATGACAAGGTCGGCCTTGTGGTTTTTGCAGGAAATTCATCGTTACAGTTGCCGATAACAAATGATTTCGTTTCCGCCAAAATCTATATCAACGATCTGTCTACATCAATGATTAATGAGCAGGGTACGGATATTGG
>JAGBFS010000023.1 GCA_017936365.1 Clostridia bacterium | reverse complement strand
GGCTTCTTCGGCCCCTATTGTGCCGGCTGGGATCTTCGTCAGCTTCTTTCCGACGGCTTCGGCGGCGTTGATGGTAAGGTCGAAAGCCTTCCGGCCCGTCACCTTCGCTCCTTCCTCGGCCAGATAGTCAACTCCACCTTTACAACACAGGGCGAGACCGCCGGTGCACAGGCATGGAGCAGCTTCGATACATACTGCGCACCCTTTGTATATTATGATAACATGACCTTCGAGCAGGTTCGTCAGTGCCTGCAGGAGTTCGTCTTCAATATCAACGTTCCCACCAGAGTCGGCTTCCAGTGTCCGTTCTCCAACCTCACCTTCGATATAAAGGTGCCAAAGACACTCAAGGACGAGGCTTGCATCATCGGCGGCGAGGTAATGGATAAGACCTACGGCGAGATGCAGGAGGCAATGGATCTGTTCAACAAGGCGTTCTGCTCGGTCATGCTGGGCGGCGATGCAAAGGGCAGAGTATTTACTTTCCCCATCCCGACCATCAACATCACAAAGGATTTCGATTGGAACAACCCCGTTGTTGACGAGTTCATGAAGATCACCTGCAAGTACGGTATTCCGTATTTTGCAAACTATGTAAACAGTGACCTCAGCCCCGAGGATGCCGTTTCCATGTGCTGCCGTCTCAGGCTGGACACCACCGAGCTGAGAAAGCGCGGCGGCGGTCTTTTCGGCTCCAACCCGATGACCGGTTCCATCGGCGTTTATACGATCAATATGCCCCGTATCGGCTATCTGAGCAAGACCAAGGAGGAGTTCTTCGAGCGTCTTGAAAGAATAGCAACGCTGGGCAAGGTATCTCTTGAGATAAAGAGAAAGATAATCGAGCAGCAGTCGGAGCATAATCTGTATCCTTATTCCGTCCACTATCTGCGCAACATCAAAAAGCGCACCGGTGAATATTGGACAAACCATTTCAATACCATCGGCTTAGTCGGTATGAACGAAGCCTGCCTCAACTTTATGGGCAAGGATATCGGCTCCGAGGAAGGCCTTGCCTTTGCGCTTGAGGTCATGCATTTCCTGCGCGAGCTTATGGTCAAGTTCCAGCAGGAGACCGGACATTTCTACAACCTTGAGGCTACCCCGGCGGAGGGTACCTGCTACCGCCTTGCACGCCTTGACAAGGAAAGATATCCCGATATCATCCAGGCCGGCGAAAAGGAGCCGTTCTATACCAACTCCTCCCAGCTTCCGGTCGAATATACCGATGATATATTTGAGTGCTGCGATCTTCAGGATGAGCTGCAGTCGCTCTATACCGGCGGTACCGTTCAGCACCTTTATATCGGCGAGCGCATCGACGATATTGAGGTTTGCAAGAACCTTATAAAGAAGGTCTTTGAGCGTTACAAGATGCCCTACATCTCGCTTACACCGACCTTCAGCGTATGCAACGAGCATGGCTATATCGCCGGCGAGCATTTCACATGCCCGACCTGCGGACGCGATACCGAGGTATGGTCGCGCGTCGTCGGATATCTCCGCCCGGTACAGAATTATAACCCCGGCAAAAAAGAGGAGTATATGAGACGCAAGAAGTTTGTTATCTGATAAAATCCGGAGAAGGGCGGCGCTTTGCCGTCCTTCTTGTTGAATCTGGCGAAAAGAGTGAGATAGATGTCTGTTTTTACCTGTCCCGTGTGCGGCCGTCCGCTTGAGCTGCGGGAAAGATCTTTTGTGTGTGAAAATTCGCACAGCTATGATATAGCAAAGAGCGGCTATGTAAATCTATTAATGAGCAATCAGAGCGGCAAGCGCCACGGCGATGATGCGGCGATGGTGCGGTCAAGACGGGATTTTCTTGACCGCGGATTCTACGGCCCGCTGCTTTCGGGAATATGCGAAATGCTGTCCGGCAGGCTGTCGACCGAAAGCTGTATCCTTGACTGCGGCTGCGGCGACTGCTATTATACCGCCGGGCTTATCGGGCATCTTGCGTCGGAAGGCGTAATATGCAGCGCGGCAGGCATTGATATTTCAAAGGACGCGCTCAAATATGCCGCAAAACGCCGCGCCGGGATAGCCCTTGCCGTGGCGAGCGCATATAAGCTGCCCGTCGCACCGAGGTCGTGCGACCTTATACTGAATATCTTTTCTCCGCTGGCGCTGGAGGAATTTTCGCGCGTGCTAAAGAGCGGCGGACTTCTTTTGAAGGTGATACCGCTTGAGCGGCATCTTATGGGACTTAAAGCGGCCGTTTACGATGTTCCATACGAAAATCCGCCGGAGGATACCGATATAGATGGGTTCGAGTGTATTGAGAGAAAACAGATAAAATACACCCTCTCGCTGCCCGATAATGAGGCGATAATGAGTCTTTTCATGATGACGCCGTATTATTACAAGACGGGCGAAAAGGATCAGAAGAAGCTGGCGGTTCTCGATTCGCTCGACACGCCGGCGGAATTTGAGATAAGGCTTTATAAAAAGATCGGATGAATTTGTGACTGATATCGGGCGCGCGCTTGCATAGTATGCGTCCGAACAGCGGAAAGGAATGAAAAAATATGCTTATCGCCGGGTTTCGCAAGACCTCTTTTGTCGACTATCCGGGAAAGGTGGCAAGCGTCGTTTTTACGCCCCATTGCAATATGCGATGCACCTATTGCCATAACCGCGAAATAATAGCCGGTGCTGTTCCCGATATTGGTGAAGAGTCGGTGCTTGAATATCTCGAAAAGCGAAAAGGGCTACTTGATGCGGTGGTAATATCGGGCGGCGAGCCGCTCCTCCAGCAGGATCTGGAGGGCTTTATCGACCGTGTTCGCGCGATGGGATACCTTATCAAGCTGGATACCAACGGAAGCTTCCCCGATAAGCTGCTTCGCCTGATACAGGGCGGAAAGCTTGACTATGTCGCGATGGATATAAAGGCGCCGTTTGATAAATATGATATCGTAACGCAGACAAAAAACGATATCGATGCGATAAAGAAAAGTCTTTCGGTGCTTCGCCACAGCGGCGTTGAATATGAGCTTAGAACCACCTTTGCGCCTCAGCTTACCATCGAGGATATCGCGGCCATCGCCCGTGAGATAGAGGGTACGAAGCGTTATTTCCTCCAGCAGTACCGTCAGGTGGAGGAGGGGGACGCCGAGCCCCATTCGCCCGCCGAGCTTGAGGAGGCGGCGCAGGCAGCGAGAGAGGCGCTCGGTTTCTGCGACGTGCGCGGGCTCATGCAGGGGGATATATAGCCCATCGCGCGGTTTTTGTGCAGGGTATCGGCAAAAAAACTGCAAATTTGTGAACACTTTGTTAAACAATTCATACCGTGGGGAAAAAGGGTTTTCATTTGTGAATTTTGTGTTATAATTATAGTTACCGTTATTGGGTGCAGATTTCCAAAAAATATTTAGGGGGAGACCTCTTTGGGTAATAAATATGTTATAACCGGCGGCAACCGTCTTGAAGGAAGTATCCATATAGGCGGCGCGAAAAATGCCGCTGTTGCTATAATTCCCGCCACGATCCTTGCAGGGGATGTCTGTCGGCTGGAAAATCTTCCTAACATAAGCGACGTAAACGTCATTTCAAAAATACTCCAGGAATTGGGAGCAAAGGTAACACGGATCGATAAATCCACTTTGGAGATCGATCCGCGTCATATCAATACCTTTGAAGCACAGCATGAGCTTGTCAAGAATATGCGCGCATCATATTACCTCCTTGGCGCGCTGCTCGGCCGATTCGGCAAGGCTCGTGTGCCGATGCCCGGCGGATGCTATTTCGGTGTCCGTCCCATCGACCTCCACCTCAAAGGCTTTGAGGCGCTGGGTGCAAAGGCTAAGGTAGTAAACGGCGGCATGGTTCAGCTTGATTCCGAAAAGCTTATCGGAAGCCAGATATACCTTGACGTTGTTTCGGTCGGCGCTACCATCAACATCATGCTTGCCGCGGTAAAGGCAAGAGGTCTTACAATAATCGAAAACGCTGCAAGGGAGCCGCATATCGTCGATCTTGCCAATTTCCTCAACTCGATGGGTGCCGATGTAAGGGGCGCCGGAACCGATGTTATCAAGATCAGAGGTGTCGAATCGCTTGGCGGCGCGACATATTCAATTATCCCCGACCAGATCGAAGCCGGAACATATATGGCGGCTGCCGCTGCCACCGGCGGCGATGTTCTTATCGAAAACGTTACCCCGAAGCACCTTGAATCGATAACCACAAAGCTTGTCGAGCTTGGCGTAACGGTGGAGGAATTTGACGATGCCGTCCGTGTTACAAGAAACGGCCCCATCGGCAAATGCAACGTAAAAACAATGCCCCATCCCGGTTTCCCGACCGATATGCAGCCGCAGATGGCGGTGCTTCTCTCGGTGGGAAGCGGCACAAGCATAATGACCGAAGGCGTTTGGGACAGCCGTTTCCAGTATGTGGACGAGCTTCGCAAGATGGGCGCAAATGCATCGGTCAACGGCAAGATAGCTATATTCGAGGGTGTCGAAAAGCTGACAGCCGCTCCGGTTCGTGCGACCGATCTTCGCGGCGGTGCGGCAATGATAATTGCGGCTCTTATCGCCGATGGCACCACGGAGATCGAGCAGATCTACCACATCGAGCGCGGATATGAGGATATAGTCGAAAAGCTGCGCGGTGTCGGTGCCGATATCAAAAAGATTGAGGACTACAGCGACGATACAACGGCGATGTCCTCCTGATTAAATACTGATTCAAACGGGCGCGCAGATCGTTTTTCTGTGCGCTCGAATTTTAGATGCAAGGAATGGTCAGATGGCAAGGGTTTGTCCGCTTTTCAGCGGCAGCAAGGGCAACAGCACCGTTGTTGGTGACGGAAGCGGTTATATATTGTTTGATGTCGGTATGAGCGCAAAGCGTACGCTGTCGGCGCTTGCCGACCGTGATATAGATATTTCCCGCGTGGCGGCGATTTTTATTACCCACGACCATTGCGACCATATCAATGGCGTGCGTGTGTTGGCGGCAAAGCGCGGTATACCGGTATATGCGACGGCCGCAACGCTTGACGGAATGGAGCGTGCCGGTCAGCTTAGCGGTGTGGACGCGCGTGAGATGCCGGTTGCCGGTGTGGAGGCGGCCGGGCTTTTTGTGCGGTCGTTTGCGACCATGCACGATACGCAGGGAAGCTGCGGATATACGGCAAATACCGCGGACGGGCGCAAAATAGCCGTTGCGACCGACCTTGGAATAATGACCGATGAGGTAAGAATAGCGATAACCGGCAGCGATTACATAGTTATCGAATCAAATCACGATGTCGATATGCTGCGGTTCGGTCCATATCCCTACGCGCTGCGCCAGCGCATAATGTCGCCGCGCGGCCACCTTTCCAACGATGATTGCTCAAGGGAGCTTCCGCGGCTTGCAAAGACGGGTACGACGCGTTTTGTGCTCGGTCATCTGAGCGAGGAGAATAACACCCCGCGCCTGGCTCTTGAAACGGCGCGCAAGACCCTTTTTGAAAACGGACTTCGCGAAGGATATGATTTTACCATCTGCGCCGCGCCGCAGTATGGCGGAGAGGTTACGGTGTTTTAGCTATGATGACGGTCAATATTGTGTGCGTCGGCAAGCTCAAGGAGGCATATTGGCGTGATGCGTGCGCCGAATATGCAAAGCGGCTGTCGACCTTCTGCAAATTTTCCATAATAGAGCTCGAAGAATCGCGTCTTCCGGCCGAGCCGTCCGACGCCCTGATAGAAAGGGCTTTGGCTCAGGAAGGGGCAAGGATACTTGAAAAATGTGCCGGCGGTAAAATCGTCGCGATGTGCATAGAGGGCAAGGAGCAGTCGTCCGAAAAGCTTGCCGCTTCGATATCCGATTATGCCGTTGGCGGTGCAAACAAAATAAGCTTTGTTATCGGAAGCTCGTTCGGCCTCGCGGATGAGGTAAAAAAGCGTGCCGATATACGGCTTTCGATGTCGCCAATGACCTTTCCGCACCAGCTTGCGCGTGTGATGCTGTGCGAACAGATATACCGCGCATTTTCTATCAACAACGGAAGTAAATATCACAAATAAAAACAGCCGGAGCAAATTTGATTGTTTGCTCCGGCTGTTTATGTTATGTGTGGTTTGATATGAGATTAAAAGCTTATGCGGCAATATTGGTGTTTTCGCGGTAGATGGAGACCCTTGCCATACGCTCCTCGCGGCACATGGTGCGTCTGGGGCTTGCGGCCTGCTTCTTTGCGGCAAGAAGCTTTTTCTGCTTCAATTCACGCTCGGTCTGCTGGATGACAAGCTCGGTGCGGTAAAGCATAAGCATTGTGCCGCAGCAGAGGATATCGGCCGCTGTCCATACAAATGCCCATACGCCGGTGAAATCGGTAACGGCGAAGAGGGAGATGAAGCCGGCGGCGAGGGAGAGGATAAAGAGCTTGTTGGCGATATCCCCCTTCGGACGGTAATAAAGCTTCATCATAACGGCAAATGCGCAAACAAGAACACAAAGTACGATATTCATAATATTCCTCCATTCTCTTGCAAAGCTGTTTTTGCAAAGCGTACGGACACAACGCGCGCCGCTGCTTCATAATGCTGCAAGTCGTTTTAGAAAATACTCATTTGTTCGTTTCTGTACCTTTATTATACAGCATATTTCAGAAATTGCAAGCCTTATTTTTCGCAAATTCCGATTAATGGGTACAAAAAACGACACATTTTTACACAAGTCGTAACCATTAATGGGACTTTTTGAAACGGGCGTTTGAAAAATGTGTTTTTAAACAGAACGGAAGTGTTCTTTTTTGTTTGGGGCGAAGGTACGAAAATAACGCTGTAAACCGATATTTTGTGTCCGTTTTTTAGTGCATCATGATATCTTGCAAAATATAGCACAATAAAAAGCGACCGCATAAGCGATCGCTTTGTTATTTTGACTATTCTTCCTGTTCGGTTTCCTGTTCGTTTTCATCGAACAAATGGTCGATATCGATTGGCTCGAAGTCGGCGTCATCAAGGAAATCGTCCGGCATATCCGAAATTACCGCAGGAGAGGCTTTTTTCTTTTTGAAGAGCTTTGTTATCGGGGCGAAAACCACCTGCGCCCATTTTGGCTTCATGACCATCACAAGCGCAAAGAGCGATATTACCGAAATGATGATACCGACAATAAAGCCGGAGGGAACATATTTAAGCTCAACTGTGTGGGTGCCGGCGGCAACCTCGAAGCAGAGAAGCGCATCGCCAAGAGAATAGGTAGGAACCTTTTCGCCGTCGATATATACGCTCCAGCCGGAATCGTAGGGGATCGAGGTGAACATGACGCGATTTGTGTCGGCTGTGACGGTGCCGGTTATATGATCCTCGCCGCATTCATCAAACTCCATCGCGCCCGTCTTGAGCGTGCTTATCGCGCTTGTAAAGGCGGCCTCATCAAGGGTGGCGATGTAGATGTTTCCGCCGCAGGAGCCGTCCGCGCCAACGCTGATGTCAACGGTGGAGCCTTCGCCAAGCCATCCGCACGAAAGGATGTACGGTTCGTTTGCCGAAGGCGAGCCGACCCATGTTCCGTCGACCGAAACGCTGATGTTGTCGGCCGCGCGGCAATCGACATATACAAAGACCGCGCCCTCCTTTACCGCGGTGTGCGTTGCGGTAAATGCGGTGCCGTAGCCGTTGTAGCTGAAATAGTTGCCGGTGACCGATGCGTAATCATTGCCCACCGTTACCGCCATATTGGTGCTAAGGTCGTATATCTGTTCGCTTCCGGTCATAAGGCGGTAAAGATCGTTCTGGATAAGGAACGGGTTGGGATATGTGCCGTACTGTTCCATATCGAGTGATTTTATCGAATCATCGACAAGGAACAGCTTGGGGAGAGCGTTTGCATTCTGATAGACATATCTTGTGGTGCCCTCGCTGTCATAAACGGTGTTGACGTAATTGAGGGATGATACCGCGCCGTTGTCGGCATCGTTTACAACCGATTCGCTTACAAGATATTTGAGCGAGAAGAGCGAATCTACCGCCGGGACGTAATTTCGGAAAAGATAGCTGTTTACGCCGTTGACGGCGAAGCCCAGCTTGCCCATGAATGTCGTAGTTGATTTAGGATTGCTGGAGGCAAATACCGTCATACCGCTGTAATTGAAAAGGGAGGGATCGTTGCAGGTGCCGTAGCCGCGCTTGAGTTCCATACGGTACTGCGGCTCGTTGTAATCCTTTATCGACTGTATAGCGGCGGAATTTACGACGTAATCCTTTGTATAATCCTCGCGTCGGGTAAAATATTCGGCGCTGGCGTGGCCTAATCCGCCTTCGTTATCGTCGAGCATACGAATGTTGACCGAAGCGTTTGCCGTGACCTCCGAAAAGACGAAGAGGAGTAAAAGCGCATAGCAGAGGGTCTTTTTTATCTTGCCGGACGCGCAAAGAAGAGCGATAACGCCGTAAACGGTGAGGAAGATCATGCTGACATAGGTGGAGCGGAAATCGAATGACGTATCGCCGTAATGCTCTTCAAACATGATAAGTGCGGCGATGACGCCCCAGGCGCCGATAACACCCTTTGCCGATATTGAATCGATGTTATCGAGGGTGAGAATTGCGATATAGATAAGCACAAAGCTGAGGACAAAGGATTCGCGGTAGGGAAGATCGTTGGGGAAATGGAAGCCGTGCCATGCGAAATTGAGCCAGTTGACGCTCATCGAAAGGATGACAAAGCCTGCAACACCGCACCATGTTACGCGCTTTTTGAGCGGGATCTTCTTACAGCACATGAACGCCGCAAGAAGGAATACCGCAAGCACCGAGCAGTAGACATTGGGCAGGCTCATTCCGCGGATGGACGGAGTGGGTGCAAACAGCAGACGCTGGAAAAGCTGGAAGAGGTCGAAATTGCTTTCAAGGTCGCGTGCAAAGGCGTCTTCGGCGCCGCTTGTCTGGCCAAGGTATATCGCCGTCGGAAGCAGAAGAGCCATGGAGATTCCGCCGCCGATGAGCGAGCTGTAACAAAAACGCCAGAAACGCTTTAGCTGCATAGAGAGGGAATATCCCTTTGATTCGCATATTACATGAGCGACATAGTAGATAACAAGGAATATGCAGAGCATATAGGCGATATAGTAGTTTGTAAGTATCGCCAGAGCGAGGGTTATGCAGTAAAGACCGGGGTTGCCGCCGTGGAGCAGCCGATGAAGTCCGAGCACGATAAGGGGGAAGAGGATTATCGGGTCGAGCCACATTATGTTCCACGAATGGACGATGAGGAAGGATATCATCGAATACATCACACCGCCGCAGACGATGGAAAAATCGTTGCGTTTCAGAATTCCCTTTGCCATGATTGCGAAGGTGACGCCGGCCGATGTTATCTTAAGTATCGTTGCAAGCGCGATAGCCTCGGTAAGCAGCTCACGCGGGAAAAGGATCATCAGAATGTTGAATGGACTGGAAAGATAATAGGCGAACAACGGCAGATAGCACGAGCCGAGGCCGGCGCTTGTGTTATAGAACAGGCTGCCGAAATCGGTCACCTTATCGCGCAGCAGAGCAAAGAAACAGGCGTATTGATGGTGCATATCGACAATCAGCACGCTGTTTTCGCCGAACGGATAGACACCCAGCGTTATATACGTCAGCACGATGCATATAAAGGCGAGCACGCCCGACATCATGATGTAGGCCGGGCTGTCGGGGTCTTCAAATGAGGCTTCATCGAAGATAAGCTTTACCGCGCAGAAGGATATCGTTCCCGTCGCGACGCCCATGATAACGGCGAACCACGTTTCGGCCGAACATGATTTGGCTATTATCAATGTGAGCAGGAATACGATAATAGCGGAAAAGAGGCTTATCATTGTAAAAATTATCGGCGGCTGTGAGGGCTTGTTCGGGTCGCGCAGCCGATTTGCCGCGGCGCGATCGTCAAATCCGCCCCCGGAAGAAAAATTTTGCATATTAGCAGTCCTCCCGTAAAAATCTCAAGATGGATAAACATAAATTATTATATTACATATTTGTGTCAAAGGTCAACCGCTATATGTGTACTATCCGTTAATTGTTGGGGATCTTACGTCAGGTAAGGCAATAGACCATTATCGCCTGCTGAACGTAAAGCAGATGCTTTTTGAACTCGTATCCGACAAAATACGGCGATCCTATTACCTCGTCGGAAACCTCTTCTCCGCGGTAAAAGGGCGGACAGGGGTTGAGCACCGCACCCTCGTTTGCCATTTTCATAATTTCCGATGTGACCCGGCAATCCTTGAAATCATCAAGAGCATCTGCCGGCAGAGAATCGGTGCATATAATATCTTTTCCTATAGCGGCCGTGCGTATATCGTTATATGATACTACGCCCTCCATCTCATAGCCCTTTGCACAGCATTGCGCAAGCTCAAAGCCGATTACCTCACTTGCCTCTTTCCACGCAAGCCCGATATTGCCCCTTTTGCCGCAGAATAAAAATTTATCCTTTGCAAAATTGCCGCGCATCTTTGAAAGGGCATACATATCGGAAAGTATTTCGCATGGGTGATTTACGTCCGTCATGGCGTTGATAACGGGGACAGATGAATATTCTGCCATCTTTTCTATTATATTTATATCCTTATGCCGGACGATTATCATGTCGGCCCAGTTGCAAAGGTATCCGCATACGTCTTTTATATCCTCTTTTTTGTCAAGCGCTTCGGGCGGGAATAAAACGGACTGTCCGCCCAGAAGATGTATCCCCTTTTCAAATGACAGCCTTGTGCGGATGCTTGATTTTGGAAAAAACATGACAATGCATTTTCCGCTTAAGGTGCCGCTGTGCTTTCCCAGCCTGATATCATCGGCAAGACAGAAGATATCAAAGATATCGTCTGCGCTCAGATCGGTAAGTTTTATCAGGTTTTTCATTCTGCGTATGCCTCCGGTAAAATATGTTTAAGATTAATTTCCGGTATAAAAATCACAAGCCACCCATTATCAGGTATAACGGGTGGCACATGGTTTTAATATCGGGCGAAGCCTTCAAAGACGAGCTTTGTGTCGCCGGTAAGGGTTATGCCGCTGTCGCTGCAGCAGACGGTAAGATCGCCGCCGCGAAGCTTTACAACGATGTCCTCATCCTTGCAGCAGAAGCCGTTTTCCACGGCGGCGACAACCGCCGCGCAGGCTCCCGTACCGCAGGCGAGCGTTTCGCCGTTGCCGCGTTCATAAACGCGCATTTTTATCATGTTCTTGTTTACAACGCGGATAAATTCGGTGTTTATCCGCTCGGGGAATATCGGGGCGTTTTCAAAAAGCGGTCCTACCGTTTCGATGTCAACGCCGTCCACCCTGTCGCAGAATACGACACAATGGGGATTGCCCACCGAAAGACAGGTTATGCGGTATTCGGTGCCGCCGATATCGGTGGGGCGGTCGATTATCCGCTCGTCATCAAGCGTCGTGGGGAGCGAGGCGGCCGAAAGATCGGCCTTGCCCATGTCGACGCTGACGCTGGTGACACGTCCGTTGCGTGTGTAAAGCTTGAGCGATTTTACGCCGCTCGCCGTTTCGATGGTCACGGTGTCGCGGTCGACCATTTTGTTGTCGTAAAGGAACTTTCCGACCGAGCGGATGCTGTTTCCGGCCATAAGTCCCTGTGAGCCGTCGCGGTTGAAGATACGCATCTTTGCGTCGGCGATGTCCGAACGCTCGATGAGCACGAGTCCGTCGCCGCCTACGCCGTAATGGCGGTCGCACATGCTCAGAGCGAGCGATTCGGGGCTTTGGATAATATCATCAAAATTGTTGATGAATATATAGTCGTCGCCGGTCGCCTGCATTTTGCAAAAATGTATGCGCTGTTTTTCGGTGCGCATATTGTTGAGGTCGATAAGCTCGGTGTTGTGCTCGTTGAAGCGGCTGGCGATGATGTCGGCCGCCGCACCGGCGGTGTCGAGCGAGGTGAAGCATGGGATTGAGAGCTGGAGCGCGCGCCGGCTGAGGGCGATGTAATCGTCAACGGTCGAATCGAGCAGCGCGCCGGTGTATACAACGTAGCTTATCTTTCCGCTTTCCATAAGCTCAAAGGCGTCGGACGATGTACCGATATCGCCTATCGTTTCAACATCGATGCCAAGACTTGTGATGGAAGCGGCCGTTTCGCGCGTGGCGTAGATGGAATAGCCGAGGTCGTCAAGCTTTTTGGCGAGCGATACGATCTCCAGCAGGTCGTGGGTGTCGACGCTTATGAGCACGCCGACCGAGCCGTCAGCGGCCGGGTATCGGAGCCGCTTGCCCGATGCGGTAACGCCCTTGAAGAGGGCTTCGTTGAGCGTTTTTCCGATTCCGAGAACCTCGCCGGTCGATTTCATTTCGGGACCGAGATAGGAGTTTGCATCGGTAAGCTTTTCAAATGAGAAAACAGGCACCTTTACCGCGTAATAGGGCGGCGTGGGATAGAGTCCGGTGCCGTAGCCTGCATCGCGCAGGCTTCCGCCGGTCATGACGAAGGAGGCTATATCGACCATCGGCACTCCGGTGACCTTGCTTATATAAGGTACGGTACGCGAAGCGCGCGGATTTACCTCAATGACATAAAGCTCGCCCTGATATATCAGGTACTGGATATTGACAAGTCCGCGTGTTCCAAGAGCGAGAGCAAGCTTTTCGGAACAATCGGATATCTTTTCGATCATACGGTCGTTGATGCTGTAGGGGGGATATACGGCTATCGAATCGCCGCTGTGGACTCCGGTGCGCTCGACGTGCTCCATTATTCCGGGGATAAGGACGTCCTTGCCGTCGGAGATAACGTCCACTTCAAGCTCGGTTCCCATCATATATTTATCGACAAGCACGGGGTTGTCGATACCCTGAGAAAGGATACGCTGCATATAAAGCCGCACCTGTGCCTCATCGTGGACGATGCGCATATTCTGTCCGCCGATGACGTATGACGGACGCAGAAGCACCGGATAGCCGAGCGATTCGGCCGCCTTTACCGCCTCATCCTCGGTGAGGACGCCCATGCCCTTCGGGCGGAAGATGGAGAATTTTTCGAGAAGTGCGTCAAACCGCTCGCGGTCTTCGGCAACGTCGATGCTTTCGGCGGATGTGCCGAGGATATTTATGCCCATGCGGCTCAAAAATGCCGTCAGCTTGATGGCCGTCTGTCCGCCGAAGGCGACAACAACGCCTACCGGCTTTTCGATGTTGATGATGTTCATGACGTCCTCTTCGCAGAGAGGCTCGAAATAAAGGCGGTCGGCGGTGTCGTAGTCGGTCGATACCGTTTCGGGGTTGTTATTGACGATAACGACATCGTAGCCGAGCTTTTTGAGCGACCAGACGCAATGGACGGAAGAATAATCGAATTCTATGCCCTGGCCGATGCGTATCGGGCCGGAGCCGAGAACCATTACCACCGGCTTGCCCGAACGGGCAAAGGTGCGCGATTCGCAGTCCTTATCGGCGGTCGAATAAAAATACGGGGTTTCGGCGTCGAATTCCGCGCCGCAGGTGTCGACCATCTTGTACGAAAGTTCGGTTTTGGGAAGGTCGGCGGTGCCGGAAAGACGGCGCAGAGCGGCGTCGGTATAGCCGAGGCGTTTGCCGCGCATATAGCTGTCGCTGTCATTTATGCCGCCGGCGATGCTTGCCTCATAATCGGCAAGCTTTGCAATCTTTGAAAGGAACCAGCGGTCGATACGGGTGATATCGTATATTTCATCTATTGAAATGCCGCTCTTTATCGCTTCAAAGACGGTGAAGATGCGGTAATCGTTTATGTCGTGAAGCCGCTCGGTGACCGGGCGGTTATCAAGCGGCTGGGCGTTAAGGGCATCAAGCGATATTTCCGCGCCGCGCACCGCCTTCATAAGAGCCATCTCAAAGCTGGGTGCTATCGACATGACCTCGCCCGTTGCCTTCATCTGGGTGCCGAGGCGACGCGATGCACCGACGAATTTGTCAAACGGCCATTTGGGGAATTTTACAACAACGTAATCGACGGTCGGCTCGAAGCAGGCACAGGTCTTGCCGGTGATGTCGTTCTTTATCTCATCAAGGGTGTAGCCGAGTGCCAGCTTCGTGGTCATTTTTGCTATCGGATAGCCTGTTGCCTTTGATGCCAGCGCCGATGAGCGCGATACTCGTGGAGTTACCTCGATGACCGAATATTCAAAGCTTTCCGGGTCGAGCGCGAACTGACAGTTGCAGCCGCCGACGATTCCGAGAGCCGAGATGATATCAAGCGATGCGTTGCGAAGCATCTGATATTCGCGGGAAGACAGGGTGAGCGCAGGAGCGACAACGATGCTGTCACCCGTGTGGACGCCGACCGGGTCAACGTTTTCCATCGAGCATATAGCTATGGCGTTGCCGGCGCTGTCGCGCATTGTTTCAAACTCGATCTCCTTCCAGCCGAAGATGTATTTTTCAACAAGCACCTGAGTTATGGGCGAAGCGTCAAGTCCGCCGGCGGCGATACGGCGCAGCTCGGGCTCGTCGTATGCCACGCCGCCGCCCGCTCCGCCAAGGGTGAACGCCGGACGGATTATAACGGGATATCCGATATCGGCGGCTATCTTTACCGCCGTTTCAACATCGTTGGCTATATCGGAGGGGACGGTCGGCTGGCCGATAGCGTCCATGGTATCCTTGAAAAGCTGGCGATCTTCCGCCTTGTCAATAGCCTCGACATTTGTGCCGATAAGGCGGACATTGTGCTTTTTGAGGAAGCCCTCCTTTTCAAGCTGCATCGAAAGGGTAAGCCCCGTCTGGCCGCCGAGTCCGGCAAGAAGACTGTCCGGCTTTTCCTTTTCGATTATGCGCTCAAGGGTGGTTATGGTAAGCGGTTCAAGATATATTTCATCGGCAAGCGCCTTGTCGGTCATGATGGTTGCAGGGTTGGAATTGACCAGAACGACGTTGACGCCGGCTTCGCGAAGCACGCGGCAGGCCTGTGCGCCGGCATAATCGAATTCGGCGGCCTGACCGATGACGATGGGGCCCGAACCGATAACAAGGGTCTTTTTTATGCTTTTATCAAGCGGCATTAAAGGTCGCCTCCTTCCATCATGCTGCAGAATCGGTCAAACGGGGATTGGATACCGTGCGGCGGACAGGATTCGGGATAGAACTGTACCGAAAATGCGCGGCTTTCGGGATAATCGATACCCTCGACCGTCATGTCGTTTGCGTTGACAAAGCGCGCACAGCCGTCGGTTATGCTGTCCTGATCGACAGCGTAGCCGTGGTTCTGCTCGGTTATGATGGTGCGGCCGGCGGCAAGATCCTTTACCGGCTGGTTTGCGCCGCGGTGACCGTATTTTAGCTTGAGGGTTACCGCGCCGCGGCAAAGCGCCATGAGCTGATGGCCAAGGCCGATGCCGAAAAGGGGAACGCGCCCGAAGAGGGCGGATATTTCACTTATAATGCCGGTATATTGCGCCGGGTCGCCCGGGCCGTTTGAGATAACGACACCGTCGGGCGAGAGGGCGAGTATATCATCGGCGCACGTTGCGGCAGGCACAACGGTCACCTTACAGCCGCGGCTGCTAAGCGAATCAATGATATAAGACCTTACGCCGAGATCCAGCACAGCAACGTTAAATTTTTTCTCGCCGTTTGCCGGGAAGATGAGCGGCTCTTTGCAGGTCACCGCATTTACCGCATCGCCGACACGATAATTTTTGACGCGCTCCAAAAGCTCTGAAGACAGGTCGGGGCTGTCGCATATTATCGCGTTCATAACACCCTGCTCACGGATGATGCGTGTGAGCTGGCGGGTATCGACCGAGCATATTCCCGGAACACCGCGGTCTTTGAGGAATTTGTCGATATCGTACTGGCTTCGGAAATTGGACGGTGTATCGCACCACTCGCGCACGATATAGCCCTTGATATGGCAATCGCCATCAAAATCGCTTTCGATAACGCCGTAATTGCCGATGAGTGGGAAGGTGTGCAGCACTATCTGGCCGCAGTAGGACGGGTCGGTCAGCGTTTCGATATAGCCGCACATTCCGGTGGTGAACACAAGCTCGCCTATCGACTGGACGCAGGCACCGAAGGCTTCGCCCTCAAAGACAGTTCCGTCCTCCAATATCAGATAACGTTTCATAAGGCTGTTCCTTTCAAAAAGGGAATGTTACAATGTGGCGGCGATTATCGCCTTGATGGCGTGCATACGGTTTTCGGCCTCCGCAAAGACTATCGAATTTTCGCTTTCAAAGACCTCGTCGGTGACCTCCATGGCATCCATGCCGAATTTTTCGCCCATCTCGCGGCCGACCTGAGTCTTATGGTCGTGGAATGAGGGCAGGCAATGCATGAATACGGTATTGCCGCTGCCGGTCATGGACATGAGCTTTGAATTGACCTGATAGGGTGAAAGCTCCTCGATACGCTCCTTCCATACCTCAACGGGCTCGCCCATGGATACCCATACATCGGTGTAGATGACATCCGCACCCTTTACCGCCGTGGCAGGATCGGTCTCAAAACTGAGTGTGGCACCGGTTTCCTTTGCAATCTCGCGGCAGGCTTCGACAAGCTCACTTGAGGGGAAATATTTTTCCGGACAGCAGGCGGTGAAGTTGAGTCCCATCTTGGCACAGCCGACCATCAGCGAATTGCCCATGTTGTAGCGAGCATCACCCATGTAGACAAAATTGATTGCCTTAAGATAGCCGAAATGCTCACGAATGGTAAGAAGATCGGCGATTATCTGTGTGGGATGAAATTCGTTTGTAAGTCCGTTCCACACCGGAACGCTTGAATATTTTGCAAGCTCCTCGACTATCTCCTGACCGTATCCGCGGTACTCTATACCGTCGTACATCGATGCAAGCACCCTTGCGGTGTCGGCGATGCTTTCCTTTTTGCCTATCTGCGAGCCGGTCGGGTCGAGATATGTGACCCCCATGCCAAGGTCGTATGCGGCAACCTCGAAGCTGCACCTTGTACGGGTGCTGGTCTTTTCAAAAATGAGCGCGATATTCTTGCCCTCGCAAAGACGGTGGGGGATACCGGCCTTCTTTTTTGCCTTGAGCTCGGCAGCAAAATCAATGAGATACTCAATCTCTTCGCTTGTGAAATCGAGCAGCTTTAAAAAATCTTTACCCTTTAAATTCATAGTCTGTTATATTCCTTTCATGATAAAATATTAATTAATATGCAATCGGTGCCGTATACTAAATAATTTATATATGCATAAATAATAACTCTTTTTGTATGTTTATGCAATAGCTGTTTTGCAAGTTTGGAAAAAATTACATTTCTGCCAAAAGCGGGGGTTCATATTTAGAGGATTTGTTGGAATTTTGGGCTTTTTGCATATCATACGGGGGTAAAAATTATGCCGTAATTTGATAAAAATGGTTGTCATAGTATATTTGGATGTGGTAGAATATATTACAATACTGAATAATATTTCTTTACGTTGGAGCTGGCCGCGATGCCGTACGATTTTGAACACAAGGCTCACCCCTTTGAGCCGGTTTTCGATAAAAATTCAAAGCTTCTCATTTTGGGGAGCTTTCCATCGGTAAGGTCGATGGAGGAGGGGTTTTATTACGGTCATGCGCGAAACCGGTTCTGGCCGGTGATGGCGGCTGTGCTCGGCTCGCCGATACCGCGGACGGTTCGGGATAAAAAGGATATGCTGCTTCGGCACGGCATAGCTCTTTGGGACAGCGCGGCGCAATGCGTGATAAAGGGCTCGGCCGACGCGAGCATGAGGGAGATAGTCCCGAACGATGTCGGGCGGCTCATATCGCAAAGCGGTATCCGCCATATTTTTGCAAACGGGAAAACAGCGGGCGATATATACAATAAATATATCCTGCCGAAAACGGGTATCCCTGCCCGTGTGCTTCCGTCAACAAGCCCGGCAAATGCCGCATTTACCGCCGAAAGGCTTATCGAGCATTGGCGCGTTGTGGGCGAGCTTTGTAAGCATTAAAAAGGAAATAACGCTTCGGCGTGTAATTTAAAGAAGTAAAAAAGAAAGGATTGAGTATATGAGCAAGCTTCATGTTATCGACCATCCGCTGATTTTGCACAAGCTTTCCAAAATGCGCGACAAAAACACCGGCGCAAAGGATTTTCGCGAGCTTCTTGACGAAATAACCATGCTTATGGGGTACGAGATAACCCGTGATTTCCCCATAAAAGAAAAGCAGATCGAAACGCCGATGGGCGAGATGACCGGTTATGAGGTGGACGGCAAAAAAGTAGCAATCGTCCCCATCCTCAGGGCAGGTCTTGGCATGGTAAACGGTCTGCTTGAGCTGATTCCAGTAGCCCGAGTGGGTCATATCGGCCTTTACCGCAACGAGGAGACCCATGTTCCCGTGGTATATTACTGCAAGCTGCCGGAGGATATCGCATCGCGCACCGTTATCCTGTGTGACCCGATGCTGGCAACCGGAGGCAGCGCAAGCGATGCCGTCGCCATGCTCAAGGAAAAGGGCGTAACCGATATTCGTATGCTGTGCCTTGTTTCCGCACCCGAGGGCGTAAAGAAGATGCAGGAGGATCATCCCGATGTCGATATATATACCGCATCGCTCGATGAGTGCCTCAACGAAAACTGCTATATCCTTCCCGGTCTGGGTGATGCAGGCGACCGTCTTTACGGCACAAAATAAAAGATAACGAAAAACCAAAAGAGATAACGGAGCTGAACCTTGTGTTTCCGTTATCTCTTTTTTGTTTTGTATCAGGCTTTTGCGGCGGCCTTTTTAGCCTTCTTTTTGGCAAAGATATTTTTGAGCGTTTCCATAAATCCGGCAAATTCCGGGGTTTTTCTGAAAAGCAGGAAGATGGAAACGTTGGGGACGATTATGCAAAGCAGGAGCTTTATCGCAAAAATAACGTATGTGCCGGGCGAAAAGACCGTTTCAATAAGATGGCCAAGTCCCCATGTGGCGGCTGCAAGCACCGCGGCGGTGGTAAAATAAAGAAGCGTCTTTTTGAAATATTTAAAAAGGCTCTTTTTGAATATGTTTTTGTAGATAAGGTACGGGTCGAACCATTGGAGGGTGCAAAGCTGGGAAACGATGGTGGCTATTTTTACGCCGATAACGCCCCACTGGGCATCCGATCTTCCCCATACAAGGGCAAGCACGATGGAAAGTCCGATATTGATTATGCACATGAACACCGGACGGTATTTACCCTGAACGAAAAGTCCGTTTGCATCGCGGAACGAGGTTACCGGCTGGATAAGGCTGGTCATGTAATAATGGGTGGAAAGCACGATTACAAGCACCATGGAGCAAACGTACTGCGGGCCGAAGACCAGCTCGACAAAGGGGTTGAGCATAACGACGAATGACACGGCGCAGAAGGTGGTAAACCAGAATGCGGTAAACTGCAGCACCTTGAAGGTGGAATACTGGCGGTCGTTATCGGTCGCGGCGAGGTTGCCGATGCTGGGGGTGCAGGAAGAGTAGAACTGATTGGTAAGATTGCTTATCTTGCTTGTGACAAGGGTGTAGTTGGAAAGATATCCGACCCAGCCGGTGCCGATGACGGAGGAGATTATTACGCTGTCGCAGCCAAAGAGGAGAGAGTTGCATATCTTGTAGATCATAAGGGCGCGTACGTCCTTGAAGATGTATTTGCGATCCTCTTTTGAAAGCTTTTCGCGGCTTTTTGTTTTAAGCTCGGGATACCGTTTGTCGGCAAAGATTGATATAAGAACGTTTTGCAGACAGGTCACAAGGATACCGAAGATGAGGTAAACAAGGAAGTTGCGGAAAACGAAAAGCAGGATACATTCGACCACCGAGCGGATGACCGATATGGCTATCTGTATCCACGAAACGAAATGGTGTTCCTGATTTGCGGTAAACAGGGTCGACTTATAGATGAAAAGATAGGATACGGCCGAATTTATAACGTAAAGGACATAAAGCAGAATTATATTTTCCTTTATATCGGGAACGTCCTTTACGACATATCCGAGGAACGGGATAAAGCACAGACCGCCGACCATTACCACGGCGGCAACTATCCGGTAGGCCGATTTGTAAAAATTCATCAGCGCCGCAACGCGCGCCGTGTTCTTTTCGGCGATGGGCTTGTAAAGCGAATAGGCTATCGCGCCGCTGATGCCCAGCTCGGCAAAGGAGAGTATGAGCAGAACATCGGTAAAAAGACCGGAAACGCCGGTGTATTCGATGCCGAGTGTGCGAAGAAAGACCACTCTCATCACAAGTCCGGCGATGATATTTATGACCTTTGCGGTTATTCCTGCGGCAGTATTGATAAGCGTGCTGCGCGCTCTTGATTTTTTAGCTATGTCGATCAGCTCGTTTCTGATTTGAGATAAGATTTATTATATATCCGATTGGCATAATGTCAACGGTTATTCGCTTTTTTCAATAATATTACTGCTCGGTGCGAAAATGAGTATAGACACGTTCAGCGGCGTTTTTTGTCATGCCCGGCGCGGCGGCAAGCTCCTCGGCTGAAGCCTTCTTTATGGCCGATATCGTGCGAAAATGCCGAAGCAGCGCCGCGGCGCGCTTTTCGCCGATACCCTCTATCCGGGTAAGGGATGAGCCCTTTACCTTTTTGGATTTTGACGCGCGGTGATAGCTTATTGCGAACCGGTGAACCTCCTCCTGAATATTGGAAACAAGGGTGAAGGCGGCGCGGTTTGCGCTGATTGCTATTTCGTGGCCGCCGGCGGCTATTGCACGCGTGCGGTGCTTGGAATCCTTTACCATACCGAAAACGGGGATATCAAGTCCCGATGACTCTATCAGCGGACGAACGCAGGCAACGTGCCCTTCGCCGCCGTCAAGGAGGATGAGCGACGGAAGCTGACCGAAGCCGTCCGGGGTCTTGCTTTTGTGATATTCGTCGATGCGGCGTGTTATTACCTCGCGCATGGAGCCGTAATCGTCCTGACCGGCAAAGCCGTTTATGCGAAAACGGCGGTATGCCGATTTTAAGGGGAGCCCGTTTTTGAAAACCACCATGCCGGCGACATTGTCCTCGCCCATGGTGTTGGAGATATCGTAAGCTTCGATATATTCGGGCGGCGCCGAAAGACCGAGCAGCTTTGCAAGCTGGTCGAGTGCGGCCGTCTGCGAGCCCTTTATGCCGCGGCGGTTGGCGATATGCTCCGATGCGTTGGAGGCGCACATCTCCACAAGCCGCGCCTGCTCGCCCTTTTGGGGAATGACGATATGAACCGCTCTGCCCGCCTTTTCGGATAGCCATTGCTCGCAAAGGGACATATCCTCCACCTCGCCGTCAACGGCGATGCGGCCGGGGATACGCTGGCGCATGGAATAAAACTGGCGTATAAGATCGCTTCGTGCCGCTTCGGGGGTGAGCTGGTCGGGGACTACGAACTGCTCGCTGTCCACAAGCCGACCGCCCAGAAAACGCAGTACGGCAAGGCAAAGCTCGCCCGCGCTGCGCGATATGGCAAAGACATCCTGTT
>JAGBFS010000022.1 GCA_017936365.1 Clostridia bacterium | reverse complement strand
GAAGCTCAACAACTATCAGTCGCTTGAGCTTGTGCCCCATTACGTCATACTCGCCTTCAGCAGGCAGCTCGCCGACCGCAGCGAAATAGTCAAGCAGGTTTCCACCTGCGGCGGAAACTGCGGCTTCTCGCTCGTCGCCTTCTACGATGAGCTTCGCCATCTTCCCAAGGATTGCTCCGGCGTTATAGACCTCTCCCATTCGACCGCTCATTTTTACGATAAAAATGACACCAGCGGCGATTACACTCCGTTTGCTCCCGAATATTATGTTTCCGGCGGTGAAGACGAGCTTGCTGTCACGCTTGCCAACATCGAGCTTGATTCGATGGCGGAAAACTTTGATCTACCCGGAATGTTCACCTTCCTTGAGATGTTCGGCGTCGGCCGGATAGAGCATCTCAACTGCCTTACCAGATGGCACGACAACGACCCGACCGTTTCGCTTGAAACAGCCGTCGGTATCGACACGATGGGCGAGCTTTTCAAGCTTGACCTTCACGAAAAATATCACGGACCTCACGGCCTTATCGCCGGTATGACCGGTTCCGGTAAGAGTGAATTCATCATCACCTTTATCCTCTCACTCGCCATCAACTACCACCCACATGAGGTTTCCTTCATCCTCATCGACTACAAGGGCGGCGGCATGGCAAAGGCATTTGAGCGCCTCCCCCACACCGCCGGTATTATCACGAACCTTGACGGTGCAGAGGTCAACCGCTCGCTCGTATCGATCGAGGCCGAGCTCAAGCGCAGACAGGATATATTCTCCCGTACAAGCAAGATGGTCGGTACCAGCAACATAGATATATATAAGTATCAGAAGCTTTACCGCGACGGTACGGTCACCGAACCGCTCCCCCATCTTTTCATAATCTCCGACGAATTTGCCGAGCTGAAAACACAGCAGCCGGAATTCATGAAAAAGCTTATCTCTGCCGCGCGTATCGGCCGAAGCCTCGGCGTGCATCTCATACTCGCCACCCAGAAGCCGAGCGGCGTTGTCGACGATCAGATATGGTCAAACGCCAAATTCCGTGTCTGCCTTAAGGTTCAGGACAGACAGGACAGTATGGATATGCTCAAGCGTCCCGAAGCCGCCGAGCTTACCCATACCGGCCGCTTCTATCTGCAGGTCGGCTACAACGAGCTCTTCGAGCTTGGTCAGTCGGCATGGGCAGGCGCATCATACGTCCCGTCCGACCGTGTTGAAAAGCAGCGCGACAACAGCATCCAGATAATCGACAACACCGGACGCACCATCAAGGCACTTCGTCCGGCAAAGCAGAAGAAGCTTGTCGTCGACGACCGCAAACAACTTGACGCAATAACCGAATATCTTGCCGAGCTCGCAAAGGGCGAGGATATCAGCGTACGTCAGCTCTGGTGTCCGCCGATACCGGCTATGATCTATCTTCGCAACCTTCTCAAAAAGTACGATCTTCCGCGTTTTGCCGGCTCAAAGCTTGCGCCCGTGATCGGCGAATACGATGACCCCGTTTCACAGAAGCAGAACATCATGACTCTGCCCCTGACCGATGAAGGAAACGCCATCATCTACGGCGCGACCGGCAACGGCAAAACAACGCTTATAACCACCATGCTCTTCTCGCTCATCTCGCGTCACACCCCCGATGAGTGCAATATCTACATAATGGACTTCAGCTCGCAGACCCTGCCCGCCTTTGCAAAGGCTCCCCACGTCGGCGGCGTCGCCCTTATCGACGAGCGCGAAAAGGTGGAAAACCTCTTCACTATGGTTGAAGGCGAAATGATCCGCAGACGCTCCTTGTTCCAGGAATACGGCGGCGACATTCAGTCATATCTGCATGGCTCCGGCGACACGATCCCATCCATCGTTGTTGTAATACACAACTGCTCCGCATTGGTCGAAACCTATGAGGGACTTGAGGAAAAGCTCACAACGATAACCAGAGACTGTACCAAATACGGCATCTATTTCGTTATGACCGCAACCTCCTCCAACGCCATAAGATACCGCCTGCTTCAGAATTTCAATCAGCTTCTTGTTCTTCGCATGAACGACGATATGGACTATTCCGCTATCCTCGGCAACATCGGCGGAATGCGTCCCTCCAAGCATAAGGGCCGCGGTATAGTCAAGCGCGGTGAGGTATACGAATTCCAGACAGCACACATTGTTGACGAAAAGGAGACCCTTACCTTTGTCCGCACCGCATGCGATAAGCTCCGTGCAGGCTGGAACGGCGCCTCCGCACGTCCGATACCGGTACTGCCCGATAAGGTCGATATCGACTTCCTCGCGCCCCATATCGACAGCGCACCCGACGGATATATTCCCCTCGGTGTTGACAAGGCCAAGCGCGGCATAGTAAACTATCCGCTCCTCAAGCAGTCGGTCACATGGCTTTCGGGCGAATCGGCTCCGCTCGCCCCCCATTGTCAGGGTATTGCGGAGATCGCCGCGGCGGTCGATCGTCTTTCGGTTACCGTTATTGACGCCGCCGATAAATTTGAGCCGGACGGCACGGTCGGATACAAATATTTCAATTCCGCCTCCGGTCTTGAAGAATGTGCCGTCGATATTTTCAATGAGATGGTGCGCCGCAACAACACCTACAAGACCGCGCAGCGTGAAGGTGCCGCTCTGCCCGAATTCAAACGCGTGCTCTGCATCATCAATTCGATTGATGCATTCTGCAAAGCTCTTACTGCTGACGGTAAAGAAAAACTGCTTCTTGCAATAGAAAACTGCCAGCCGGAATACAATTTCTTCTTCCTCATCTGCGACGAAGCTTCGGTCTATAAGATGAAGAAAACAGAATCATGGTATAAAAAGCAGACTTCCATGCGTGATATCATATGGGTCGGCGGAAACCTCAGCTCGCTGTTCAATCTCCAGCTCGACAAGGCTCCGCGCTCTGCCAACCAGTATCAGCCGGCACAGTTCGGATTCATCGTCCAGAACGGCAAGGCACAGCTTTGCAAGCTTGCTGTATCACAATCTGCAACGATCGGAGAGGAGGATGACGATTATGAATGATAAAATAATCTGCGAGGTATTTCTGCCCGCTTCTTCCGCAAGCTTTGACGTGCGTATCCCGCGGCATCTTCGTATGTCCGAAGTAATGTCGCTGCTTTCCTACGCGATGATCGAGCTTTCCGGCGGCAGCTTCGCCCCCACAAAGGAAACCACCGTATGTGACAAAAACACCGGCGCCATATTGAACCTTAATATGAACGCCGACGAGCTTGGACTTGTCAACGGTTCTGCGCTCATGCTCGTTTAATCGGAAACGGTTTTTAAATCTCAAAAAGCATATGCTATCATAGTAACTGTCAAAGGAAGACAGCCGCAAAACGGACGATAAAAATTAATCGGAAACGCTTTCCGGCTCTTCCAAAAACCCGTGTTATTATAATAACCGTCAAAGGAAAGCAGCCGCAAACGGCCGGTCAAAAAATTAATCGGAAACGCTTTTCGGCTCTTCCAAAATCCCGTGTTATTATAGTAACCGTCAAAGGGACGATAGTAAAACACTTAATCTCAAACACACAAACCGAAAGGAGAAAACAAAATGAGAATCATCGTTACACCTGCAGAGCTTGAAAAAGCTTCCGCCCAAGTTTCCAACCTTGCTGAGGAATACACCCAGCAGTACCGTCAGCTCTTTTCCGAGGTCGATGCAATGGGCAGCGCATGGCAGGGTGTCGACAATCAGGCATTCACCAATCAGATCAAGGGCTTTGAAGACGATTTTATAAAGATGGTCACTCTGCTCGGCGATTATGCAAACTTCCTCAAGTATTCCGCACAGCATTACACCGAGGTTCAGAATAACATCGCAAGCGCCGCAACAAAGCTGTCCAACTAACGGACAATCAACATAAAATACATAATATACGGAGGATTATAATATGGCTACTATAGATGGAATCAACATTAGTCTGGAAGAAGTTTCCGCAACCGCGAATAAGATATCCCAGGTCAACATTCAGCTTACCGAGACTCTCGGCGAAGTAAGCACCGCTATCAACAACCTCGAATCCACCTGGCAGAGCGAAGCAGGTACCACCATCCGCTCCAAGATCAACGGCATGAGACCCATCTTTGAGAACTACAAGGAAGTCATCGACTCCTATGTTCAGTTCCTCAACCAGACCGTTCAGGCATACACCGAAACCGAGAACGCAATCAACGCAAACGCAAACGCTTTCCAGTAAACACAAAACGCATAAAAAAGCCCTCTCATCTGCCGCGCAGATGGGAGGGCTTTTAATTTAAAATCCGGGGTTTACATCAGCCAAAATACTGTTAACATTTAATCTCATAAACGAAACATAAAACTTGACGCTAATAATTTTCGGGTATATAATTTAAGTAATTTCACAGCACATAAAATGTTGCGTTTTAAGGAGCAAAGGTTATTATGAAAAAAGCTATTTCCGTTCTGATTTTCACGCTTATGATACTGGCTGTGCTACCGATATCTGCTATGGACGCAGAAGCCGCGAGCATTGTCGACAGCGGCAGCTGCGGCGCAAACCTGACATGGACGCTTGACAGCGATGGCTTGCTTACCATTTCGGGCACGGGAGATATGTATCGTTGGCCAACCACATATACTCCATGGGAAAGTAGCGGTCACATTTCTGACATTAAGAGAGTTGTAATAAAAAAGGGTGTCACTTCTATAGGTGATAGTGCATTCGCTAATTGCACTTCACTTGTGAACGTTACAATTCCAAGTAGTGTCGTTTATATTGATTCCGGTGCATTTGCTTTTTGTAATGCACTTAAAACTGTAGATATTCAAGGTGGGCTTACTACAATTTATTCTGCAGCATTTGGTCAATGCTCCTCACTCACAAACATAAATATGCCCAGCAGTGTAACCACCATTCACAATTTCGCATTTGTTGGCTGTAAAAACTTAAAAAACGTCTACTACACAGGCACCCAAAGCCAATGGAAAAATATTGACATCGGTTCTGATAATTACGACCTCACCTCCGCCACCATACACTTCGTCACCCCCACTCTCAAGATCACATCCCAGCCGAAGACCACCTATGCAAAGCTTGGGGCATCGGCGAAGGTAACGGTTGCCGCAAGCGGCGAGGGACTGAAATATGCGTGGTATTTCAAAAATCCCGGAGCTTCCTCTTTCACCAAATCGGGCATGACCTCTTCGGCGTACAGCGTTACAATGCAGAATACCATTTCCGGACGTCAGGTATATTGTGTCGTTACTGATAAATACGGCAACACGGTGAAATCCAATACCGTTACGCTTTACATGGCTGCGTCTATCTCCACTCAGCCCAAAACCTCATACACAAAGCTGAACTCTACCGCAAAGGCAACCGTCGCCGCAAATGGCAACGGACTCAGCTACGCTTGGTATTTCAAAAATCCCGGCAGTTCTTCATATGCAAAATCGTCCATTACCTCATCTACATACAGCATGACTATGCAGCAGAGCCTTTCGGGCAGAAAGGTATATTGCATCGTCACCGACAAGGGCGGCAACAGCGTAAGATCGGATACGGTCACGCTCTATCTCGCCGCAACAATCACAAAACAACCGACCGGCACTACGGTATCCGTCGGCAAAACCGCAAAGGTCAGCATCACCGCCGCAGGCGATGCGCTCACCTACACATGGTATTTCAAGAACCCCGGCAAATCCTCATTTACAAAATCCGGCGTGACATCTTCAACCTACAGCATGACCATGCAGCAGAGTCTTTCCGGCAGACAGGTATACTGTGTCGTTACCGACAAATACGGCAAAACAGCAAAATCCAACACCGTTACGCTCAAGGCATCTTCCTGCGTAAAGATTACCACCCAGCCCAAGACGACATATGCAAAGGTCGGCGCATCGGCGAAGGTAACGGTTGCGGCAAGCGGCGAAGGTCTCAAATACACATGGTACTTTAAAAATCCCGGCAGCTCGTCCTATACAAAATCGAGCATCACATCATCGACCTACAGCATGACTATGCAAAAGAGCCTTTCGGGCAGACTGGTATATTGCATAGTCTCCGACAAGTACGGCAATCAGGTAAGATCGAACACCGTAAAGGTCTGTCTGCGGGCAACCATTACAAAGCAGCCGACTAACATAATGGAATACGTCGGCAAAACCGCGAAGGTCAGCGTATCCGCCGCGGGCGACGGACTTACTTACACATGGTATTTCAAGAACCCCGGCAGCTCTTCATTTACAAAATCGGGTATCACATCCTCGACCTACAGCATGACGATGCAGAAGAGCCTTTCGGGAAGACAGGTTTACTGCGTCGTTACCGACAAGTATGGCAATACAGTCAAGTCGAACACCGTTAAGATAACGGAGTTGAAAATAACCTCAAGTACGGTACCGGGTCTTGACCAGTTTTATAAGTAAGCTTTAAGTTTATCGTCTCTTTGATAGGGCGATAAAGAAGGAACGGTTAATTCAGATAAATTAATCACAAATAGCAACCGGCATTACTTTTATGTCGGTTGCTATTTCGTTTATGATTTTTCTGTTTTTTGCTTTTCAATCGAACAAAACTTGACATATAGGTATGTTCTATTATACAATGATATTGAACGATATTCTGTTAAACTTTATCAAAAGGGAGAGATTGATAATGAAAAAACATTTTGTGGTATTTGTTTTTTTGATAGCGTTGACTGTGTTTATATCCGCACCCGGAATAGATACGAATGCGTCAAGTCTTAACACCGGTGGTAGTACTGCCTCTTCATTGACCGTCGACAGCGGCAAATGCGGCAAAAATCTTACCTGGACGCTGGACATGGATGGTGTACTGACGATTTCCGGTATAGGAGATATGTATAATTGGAATTGGAATGATTCATCTAAAGCTCCATGGTATAGCTATGCATCAAACATAAAAAAAGCAGTTATTAAAAATGGTGTTACTTCGATTGGGAGTTATGCGTTCTATGGCTGCTCTAAACTTACAAGCATCACCATCTCAAACAGCGTTGCTTCGATTGAGAATCATACGTTCTCCGGCTGCTCTTCGCTTACAAACATATCCATCCCAAACGGCGTTACTTCGATTGGGGAGTCGGCGTTCTATGGCTGCTCTTCGCTTACAAGCATCAGCATCCCCAGCGGTGTTACTTCGATTGGGGGTAGTGCGTTTTGGTGCTGCTCTTCGCTTACAAGCATCACCATCCCCAGCGGCGTTACTTCGATTGGGAGTTATGCGTTCTCCGGCTGCTCTTCGCTTACAAGCATCACCATCCCAAGCGGCGTTACTTCGATTGAGGATTATGCGTTTTGGTGCTGCTCTTCGCTTACAAGCATCACCATCCCCAG